>JAICYS010000037.1 GCA_025934105.1 Myxococcota bacterium
GCATCGCGCGACGCGATCGCGGCGGCGCGCAGCTCTTGGGCCACCGTCTCCGTGGTCCGGCGGAATCCCTCGGTCAGGGCCGCGCTGGTCCGCTCCAGCCCCGCTGTCTGCGCGGCGGTGGCGGCCTGCGTTTCGGCCCGAACTTGCGCCACCAGCCGCTGAACCTCGGCGCGCACCACGCCGGCAATCTTTTCGGCGCTGGCCGCCGCGCTGGCCGCCAGCGAGTCCGCCAGGAACGCCCGCAGATCCAGCAGCGCGCGCACCGTGCGTTCGGCCGCGCCCTCCTGGGCCGGCCAGAGCGCCGGCACCAGAACGTGGCGCGTCCGTTCCTGCAACAGCGCCAGCAACCGCTCCTGGTGCAGCGCCACGTCTCCCTGGACCAACGTCAGCGCGATCGTCACCAGGATGGCCACCACGCTGGTGCCGAACGTGACGTGCAATCCCGCCAGCGGCCCGGCGAGCAGCGCCAGCGCGCCGGTGGGCCCGCCGGCGCCCGACGGCAGGTCGCCCTTCAACAACGGCGCCGCGCGCGCCAGCGTCTCCATCAGGCCGCCGAAGGTTCCGACCAGCCCGATGAGCACGGTGGTCGCCACCAGGTAGCGTCCGGTGTACCCGCGCTCTGCCTCGGCAGCCGCGGTTGCGTCGGCCAGCAGATCGAGGTCGGGCGCCACGCCCCGCTGGTGCAAGGCGGTGAGCTGCGCCCGGCGCGCCTCGTAGAGCGCGCCCGACGGCGGTTCCGCGCCCAGGGCCGAGACCTCGCGGGCGATGGCCCGCCGGGCGCTCGCCAGGCTGGCGAACCCGATGACGGTCACGGCCATCAGCACGACCACCGCGACCGCGCCGACGACCAGGTGACCGGCCAGGTACGTCAGCAGCGCCTGACCGGCGACGATCAAGCTGGCGGCCGCGATGAGGGCGCCGGTGAGCCAGCGGGCGCGGGTCACCGCCAGGCCTCCGCCACCTCGTGCAGAGCCTGCCCCAGGTCCAGGAACGGACGGCCCTCGGGAAGAAGATCGGGCGTCGCCGAACGCAACCGCAGGCGCAGGAGCGGCGCCAGGCGGCGCTCGAACAGCCGCACCAGCGCGACGGCGGCGTCGAGGACCAGCAGCCCTTCGAGCGCGACGGCCCGCCGCGCGACGGGCCACCCGGGCTGCGCGCGCTGGGTCAGGCGGCGGCGCAGAGCCGAGACCTCGTCCGCCAGCTCGCCGTCGATGACCGAGAGGGAGTCGGCCTGGTCCCACTCCTCGCGCGACCGGCGGATGCAGGCGGCCAGCGCCGGCTCGGTGCGGGCCGCCAGCCGCTCGATCACCGCGGCGATCGCCGGCCGCGTCCCGTCGCGATCTTCCCGCTCGGACAGCGGGGGCTCCGCGTCGGCGGCGCGCGCCAGCTCCGCGGCGTACGCCGTCACGCCCGGGAGCTCCCCCGCGCCTGGCGGACGAAGCCCCTCGGAAGTCGTCACGAGCGGCAGGTCTCTCACCGCCTGGACCAGATTTCGTACAGCGTGCCGGCGAATGGGTCAGCGACAATACGGGCCGCGATCCTGGGTGTCAACCGGAGGCCGGCGTTCGATCAACCGGTCGCGACGATGCGGCGCGGTCAAGCGGACAGCGGCGGACAAGCCGGCCCGATGGCGAAGCCGGGCCGAGGACCGAACCGGAGTTTGCCGGGGTCATTGGGGTAAATGACGAGCGGAAGGGCGGGCCCGGCGCAGCCAGCCGGCCGGATCGTCGGCCGGCGATCGAGCGGACCGCGAGGTGAACGGCGTTGGGGCTAGGCCGCCTCCGGGCGGCAGGTCGTCGGTCGTGGTCGCTGCCGCTCACCGTTGCCTGACGGCACGCTTGCTAGCCTAGCGAGCGTCGCGTCTGGAGGCGACGAATTCCTTGAGGCGGACCCACTGACCCGTGGCCTTGACCCGCAGGACCGCCGCCGCTCGACTTCCTTCGCCGCGGACCTGTGGCCATCCGACGATGCACACGGCGGTGGCGGCGGTCGCCAGAAGCGCAATCACCAACGGAGCGCGATGACGCGGAACTCGGTCAAAGCTGCGGAAGCCCAACTTCGGTGGAACCAACGCCGGGTCGTCGTGCGGCAGGTTCTTGAACTGGGTGGCCTCCAGGTCTTCGCCTTTGCGAAAGAAGGCCAGCGTCGTGGATCCCAGACGCATCGTCGACTTGACCTTCGTGAGCAGCACGATCCGTCGGCGGGGTGGTTCTGACACGCCTGAATTCGAGGCCATGTGCGCTCCTTGGAGCTCAAGCTTCTCATCCCGGCGGAATCGGTCAAGCGTCAATAGCTCTCTGCCCGTCCGCGGCGCGCCCGCGGTCCGGGAGAGCTCCCGTTCGACGCCGAATCAGATCTTCCGTTGCCGGTCGGCAGCCGAGCAGGCCGCGCAGTTCGCGGCCAGCCGCCACGATTCGGGATCGAGCGCGACCGCTACCTCGAACTCGAACTCGCCGTCGCCGCGGATGCTGCCGACGCGGATCCCGCAAAGCGCCCGCCAGGGAAGACCGTCTCGGGACGAGGACCAACCAGGCACTCGCTCGACCCGATGGACGGTCCGCTCGCTGACCACCGGCTCCAGGATCACGCGAAGAGCCACGACTCGACCACTCCCCTTCGCGTTCGAGCCGGCCGGCCCCTCACTTGGATAGGCGGACGTTCGTCGCCTGCAGCCCCTTGGGTCCTTGAGTGACGTCGAACTCGACCTCTTGCCCCTCGGCCAACGACCGAAACCCGTCCGCGATGATGGCGGTGTGGTGAACGAACAGATCCTCACCATCCTGCCGCACGATGAACCCGAAGCCCTTCGCGTCGTTGAACCACTTCACTTTGCCAGTTGCCATTGTGCCTCCCGTAGAACCGCTCCGCCTCCACGACCGTGTGCCGCAGAAGAGAGCGGACAATGCGGGGGACCGCGTCCGGTGTCAAGCGCGGCGCAAAGGTGCGCCCCGACCCCACAGGGCGCAAACGGCGCGTTCGGCGCCGCCCAATGTTCGCGCGAATGAACGAACGGATCCGGCATCCGGGCAACCTCGAAGGCCGCCGGCCGGTCTGGGGCGACGATGCCGAGCTTGCCCGACCACAGAGGCTCGGACCTGCGCCCTCCGCCGCCCGACGCCGTCGCTGAGCCGCCGCCCACAAAACAGCCAAGCGGCCGTTCTTCTGACAAGATTGTTTCGTGAACGTTCCCGCCCCCACCACGGTCGTGCTCTACCGGGCGCGGCTGATCTTCACGCTGACGGCCCTCATTCCCACCATGCTGATGGCGGGCCTGGGCATCATCCTGGTGGCCGAAGGCGGGTCGAAGTCGGTCGCGCTCGTCGGCGGGATCCTGGTGCTCGCCTTCTGCGGCACGGCGCTGGCCGGCTGGGCGCTGGGAACCATCTTCGTCACCCGCGGGGCCAGCCTGGCCGGCCTGCAGAACGAGTTCCTGTCCTCGGTCTCGCACGAACTGCGCACGCCCCTGACGTCGATCCGGCTGTTCATCGACACCCTGCGCGAGGGGCGCGTCGGCCGCGCCGATCAGGAGCGCTGCCTGGCGGTCATCGACCAGGAGCTCCGGCGCCTCGACGAGCTGGTCGGCAAGCTGATCGAGCTGTCGAAGATCGAATCGCGCCATCAGGCGGTCGAGCGGGAGACGGTGCCGGTGGCCGAGATCGTCCGCGACGCGCTCGGCACGTTCAAGACCATGGACCTTTCGACGGACACGCCCGTGGACGTGCACGTGGATCCGAACCTGGTCGTGAACGGCGACCGAGCCGCGCTGGTGTTGGCGGTCGGCAACCTGCTCAGCAACGCCTGGAAGTACACGCGGCCGGAGACGCGGCAGATCCAGCTGCGTGCGGTGGGCGACTCCAAGAGCGTGTACATCTCGGTGATGGACAATGGGCTCGGCATCTCGGAAAGCGAACAGGCGGTCATCTTCGAGAAGTTCCAGCGCGGCGCGGCGGCCCGCGCGGGCTCCGCGCCCGGCGCGGGGCTGGGACTCGCGCTGGTGCGCGCCATCGTCGCGGCCCACGCGGGACACGTCGCGCTGACCTCCCAGGTCGGCCGCGGCTCGACTTTCCGCATCACGCTTCCGCGGGTGGCCGGGGACCCGGAGTGAGTCCGTCGCAGGCCGGACCGCTGGTGATCGTGGTCGAGGACGACGCCGCCATCGCTGAAGGGCTGGCCCTCAATCTCAGGATCCATGGCTACCGCGCCGCGGTGGCGGGCGACGGGGACGCCGCCATCCTTAGGATCGAGAACGACCACCCCGATCTGGTGCTGCTCGACATCTCGCTGCCGAAGCGGAGTGGAATCTCGGTGCTCGAGACGGTGCGGGGGCAAGGCGATGACGTCCCGGTGATCGTGCTGTCGGCACGACAGGACGAATTCGACAAGGTGGCCGCCCTGCGCCTGGGCGCGGACGATTACGTCACCAAGCCGTTCGCGCTCGCCGAGCTGCTGGCGCGCGTCGCCGCGGTGTTGCGCCGTTCGCGGCCTGCGGCCCCCGCCCCCGTCGTCGCGAAGCCGGCGGCCGCCTCGGCGCCCCCCGCCCAGCTGCGGTTCGGCGGCGTCGAGGTCGACGTACGCGCTCGAACCGTGCTTCGCGGCGGACAGCCCGTGAAGTTGACCCACCTCGAGTTCGAGCTCTTGACGTTCCTCTGCCGCAACGAAGACCGGGTGTTTTCGCGGGAAGAGCTGTTGCTGGGCGTCTGGGGCCTGCGCCAGGCCGGGACGGCGCGCACCGTCGACAACTTCGTGGCGCAGCTTCGGGCCAAGTTGGAGGCCGATCCCGATCACCCCGTCCATCTGCTGACGGTGCGCGGCTCGGGCTATCGCTTCACGCGCTGACCGCGGCGCCGATCGCCCCCGGCCGGACGGGTCTACGCGTCTTGTCGCGGCGGGCGGCCCGGGCCGCGCGGCAACTTGAAAGGGGGTTTCTTCCTGGGCTTCTGGACGTCACCACGGGCCTCGCGCTCGGCTTTCTCGCGCGCGGCCTGCTGAGCCACGATCGCGGCCCGTCTGACGTCGCTTGTGCTCAACCCTGTCCGCCTTTCGGTTTCCTAGTCGTCCTGCAGAACGCCCTGGACGCGCACCGTCGTTCCGTTCGCGTAGCCGGACGCCCACGCGAACCGATAGGTGACGCCCCCCTCGCCGGCTTGATGCACCTGGATCGGCGCCTTGTCGAGGGCGCGCAGGAAGCTGCCGAGGCCCGGCTCGGTGGTGGTGATGTCCAGAACGACCAGCCGTCCCAAGGCCGGCCGGCGCCTGACGACCACCTTCGCCCAGCCACGATCTTGCTTGTGCTCGTCGTACACCTGAGCACCTCCCGGCTCCATCGACATTTTCCAGTCCCCGCTTTGACGGACCTGCCGCCTCAGAAGCCCGGGACGTGGCGCTCGACCGATCAAGCGTACGGACGGAACTCTCCGAGACAGTAGCAGGGGCGGCAGGCGGGTGCTCGAAGTAAATCTCGGCGTCCGCCAATTCCCGTGCTAAAAGGGTCGGCAAGCTCCATTTCTTCCCGTTCTTCGTCTCTACGTCGCAGCTTCGCCTGTCGGTCGTTCGAGCTCGGACACTGGCAAGGTTTGAGGCTTCTGAACGGCGGCAGTCCCGTCGAGACGACACAGGAGAATTGATCATGGGCAGACGACTCTACGTAGGGAACCTTTCCTTCAACACCACTGAGATGGACCTCCGGGACGCCTTCGGGCAGGCCGGGACCATCGCCGACGCCAAGATCGTCATGGACCGCGAGACGGGGCGGCCGCGCGGCTTTGCCTTCGTCGAGATGAGCACGGACGAAGAGGCCCAGAACGCGATCGCGCAGCTCAACGGGCGCGAGCTGGACGGCCGGACCATCAAGGTGAACGAGGCCGAGGAGCGCACGGGCGGCCGTGGCGGCGGCGGCTTCGGCGGCGGTGGCCACGGCGGTGGTGGTCACGGCGGTGGTGGCGGGCGCGGCGGCGGTGGCGGCGGGCGCGGGCGCTGGTAAGCACGCGCTGAACAGAGCGGTCTCGGTTGGCGCGCCAGACAGCGACGCCGACCGAGACCGTCTCACCCGGCCGATTCGGCCGGTCCCGATCCGGCGCGCGCGACGGCGCTGGCGCGGATCGCCCTTCGATCGCCGACTCCAGCGGAGCGGCGAAGGTGCCAGCGACAGACTGGGCCGCGTTCAAGGACCAGACGCTGCCGTAGCCGTGCTTGCGAGCCGGCCGGCCGGTCGGACCGGTCGGCGGCTCACGTTCACGGCGGCGACGCGCCAGAGGCGGTCGGAGCGCGGATTGAAGGCGGGTGCGCGGAGCTCGGGCGCCGGATCAGAAGCGGCCCGGCCGCGCCTCGGCGCGGTTGACCTTCAGCGGATGGCCGTCCAGCTCGACGCCGTCCATCCCCTTGATCGCCAGCTCTGCCGCCGCGGCATCTCGATAGCTGACGAATCCGAAGCCGCGCGATCGGCCGGTCGACCGGTTGGGAACGACCACCGCATCGACGAGCTCGCCGAACCGCGAAAAGAACGTACGCAGGTCGGCGGCCGTCGTCGTCGGGCCCAGGCCCCCGACGAACAGCTTCGTGGGCCCGAAATCGGCCCGCCGGGATTGCCCCGACACCGAGATGACGACGTCCTCGAGCTTGACCTCTGGAAGGTCAGAGCCCTCGGGCGCGTCGGGCGTCGGATCAGGATCGATGCCGCGCGCGCGCAGATCGCGGTTTCGGCGAAGGCGCTCTGCCTTCTGCCGCTTCTTGAGGTCGCGCTTCGCCTCGCGATCGCGCTTGCCGCCGGTGAATGCGCGGCTCATCTGCGGTCACCCCGCAACTGCTTGCGAGGCGCGCTCAAACCACCTTCACGCCGCTCGCCTGGGGCCCTTTCTTCCCCTGGACGATCTCGAACTCGACCTTCATGCCTTCCTGCAGCGCCACGCCCCCGGTGTCATTGGCGTGGACGAAGACGTCCTTGCCGCCAGCATCGGGCGTGATGAAGCCGAAGCCCTTGGTCGCATTGAAAAACTTGACGGTACCTTTGTGCATGACCTTTCCGATCGCCGTTCCGCTCGATTAACGCGGGCGAGACGAGTTGCGCCGGCCCCTGGGCACGCTCAGCGCGCGCATGGCCTTGAGGAACGCCTTCTCGTACTTGCTCAGATTCTTCGACACCCACGTTTTTGCCACCGCACGACGATGGCCGCTCCGGGGCGGTAAAGCCAGCTTTATTCTTCCGGGGCCGATCGATTGTTCCGACGGACCAGCCGGTCCCATCCCGAGACGATCCTCGGCAACGGAACGGTCCACGCGCCGCATCGGCCGCCCGATCGGGCGTGCGGACGTGCGGACGGACGAGCGCCAGCGGACGGACGACAGCGGACGAGCGCCAGCGGAGGGACGACGGCGGACGAGCGCCAGCGGAGGGACGACGGCGGACGACCTCGGCGCCGCGGCGCTGGCCCGAGTTGGACTTCGGGCCGGCGGCATCGGGCGAAAGCCCGAGCACCGCGCGGGCTTCTGGCTCTCTTAGCGAAAACCGTGCTACAGTGCACCTCGCCTGACGCCATGAGGTCGCAGGTGGCTTCGGCGCTGTGGCGCGAGCGGAAGTCTACCCATCCCCCGTCTGCGGGAAAGACGCCTCACGAATCAGGAGGCGCGCATGGCCCGAGTTACAGTTCAGGATTGTCTCCAGCAGTTGAACAACCACTTCGCGCTGGTGATTCTAGCCGCCAACCGCGCCCGGCAGATCGCCCTTGGCGCGCCCCGCTTGGTGCCCTGTTCGAATCGATCGGCGGTGGCGGCGCTGCGCGAGATCAGCGCCGGCAAGGTGCGGTTCGCGGAGGACGTCGACACGGTCATCCGCGCCTTCCTCGTCGAGCGGACGGCGGTGGACAACAAACACCGGGCGGCGGCCACCACGTCGCGCGGCCGTCGGACCGCGGCGGCCCAGGCGACGGCCAAGTAGCCGGGACGCGAACCAATTGATGCGGAGGGATCGTGGGTAAAGCCGAAGACAAACGGGCGGCCATCGTGGCACAGCAGGCGGCGCGCGAGCTCGCCGAGCGCGCGGAGCGCCTGCTGCACGGGCCGCCGCCTTCTCTCCCGAGCCAGAAGGCGCGCCGTCCCCGCGGACGTCCGCCCAAGCCCACCGACTCATGAGGAGAACCACATCCCTGGTTCACCCATGACCGGCGACGATGAGGTCGAGCGCGATACCAGTCTCGAGTTCGACGCCGGTTCCGCCGGCAGCAAAGACCCGGTCCGCGTCTACCTGAACGGCCTCAAGTCCTTCTCGCTGGTCACGCGCGAGGGCGAGATCCAGATCGCCAAACGCATCGAAGACGGGCAGCGGCGCGTCTTGCGCGCGGTGCTCGAATCCCCGATCGCGGTCGACGAGCTCCTGTCGGTGCGCGACGAGCTCGGCGCGGCCAAGCTGCGGGTCAAAGACGTCGTCGGGGACGTCGACACCGAGGATCCCGAGTTCGACGAGGCCTGGCACGCCGAGCGGGTTTGCAAGGTGCTGGACAAGGTCCGGCGGCTTCGCCAGCTTCAGGCCAAGCCGGCCGACAAAGCCGCGGCCAAGCGGACCAAGTCCGACCAGGTCCGAGGTGACGTCCTCGACGCCCTCCTGCAGCTTCGGCTGCGCGCCGCGCAGATCCAGCGGATCGTCCTTCGCCTCAAGGATTTCCTGGCCCGCCTGGAGCGCGCCCAGAGCGAGATCGCCGCCTGTGAGCAGCGGAGCGGGCTGCCCGCCCAGGAACTGCGGCGATCGTTGCGCGAGATGCGGTCGTCGCCGCTTCGCCAGCGCGCGGTGACCAAGAAGCTGGGGCTGCGCTTGGAAGAGCTCGACGACATGTCGCGCGTCATCACAGCGGCCCGGGCCAAGATCAAGCGCGTCGAGGAGGAGTGTCGATTGAGCGCGCCGGCGCTGCGGTCGTCGGTCGAGGAGATCGTCGAGGGCGAACGCGCGACGGAGAACGCCAAGGCCGCGCTGGTGCAGGCCAACCTGCGGCTGGTGGTCTCGATCTGCCGCAAGTACCTCAATCGCGGCCTCCAATTCCTGGACCTGGTCCAGGAGGGCAACATCGGCCTCATCCGAGCCGTCGACAAGTTCGACTACAAGCGCGGCTACAAGTTCTCTACCTACGCGGTCTGGTGGATTCGGCAGGGGATCACCCGCGCCATCTCGGATCAGTCGCGGACGATTCGCATCCCGGTCCACATGCTCGAGACGCTGCACAAGCTGACCCGCGCCGGTCGGGCGCTGGTCCACACGCTCGGCCGTGAACCGACGCCCGACGAGCTGGCGGCCGAGATCTCCGTTCCGTGCAGCAAGGTCCGCATGCTGCTGCCGCTGGTCCGCCCGACGCTGTCTCTGGAATCACCGTCCGGCCTCGAGAACGAGGCGCCGCTGGGCGACTTCGTCGAAGACAAGAACGTCATCCCGGCCGACGACGCGGTCATCTCGATGGACCTGGCCGACCAGACCCGCAAGGTGCTGGGCGAGCTGACGCCGCGCGAGGAAAAGATCCTCCGCATGCGCTTCGGCATCGGAGAGACCTCCGAGCACACGCTCGAGGAGGTGGGCAACGCGTTTTCGGTCACGCGGGAGCGCATCCGCCAGATCGAGGCCAAGGCGCTGCGGAAGCTGCGCCACCCCGCCCGAAGCCGGTTCCTGCGGTCGTTCAGCGAGAAATGATGGTGGGCAGCGGCCACGGCGCCGGTCCCAAAAACAGATAGAAATGCTCGAGGCAGCGCCGGATGAGTTGCAGGGACTCACCGGGCACGCTGAACGTCCCCAGATAGGCCTGGTAGGCGTCGAGCGCGCCGGCGCGGGCGCGCGGGTCGGCGCGCGGATCGCCGCCCGGCCAGGGATTCGCGTCCAGGTAATCGCAGAAGCGCGCCACCTGATAGCGCACGCTGCCGGCACCGAACGGTCGGTCCTCGGGCAGCGGGTGGCGCGCCAACCAGACCAGGAACGCGGCATAGGACCGAGCCGACTCCGAGCCCACCCGCTCAGCCATCGGAGTGGTCGCCTCTCCAGATTGGCGTCTCGGCCGACAGGTGCTCCGTCATGCTCCGTTCGACCAGAGCGCGAACCGCGACCTCGCTTTGCAAGCTCAGCGCCTCTTGCGCCAGAGCCTCGGCGTCCGCCAGGCGCGACGCGCGGACGATCGATTTGATGACGGGAATCGAGGCGGGATCCATCGACAGCTCGGTCAGGCCGAGCCCGATCAGCAGCCAGGTCAGCATCGGATCGGAGGCCATGTCGCCGCAGATCGACAGCGGGACGGCAGCCGCCCGCGCGGCGTCGACGACCATCTTGATGAGCCGCAGCACCGCCGGATGCATGGGCTGGTACAGGTCCGCCACGTCGTCGTTGCCCCGATCGGCGGCGAAAGCATACTGAATGAGGTCGTTGGTCCCGAGGCTCAGGAACGCGCAGCGGCCGGCCAGATGATCGGCGGTCAGCGCGGCGCTGGGCGTTTCGATCATGACGCCCAGCGGAACCGGCGGCCCGACCTCGGCCTCCGCCGACTCTTGCGTTTTGTGGCGCAGGTGCGCGACGGCCCCGGCCACGTCGTCGCAGATCGCGGTGGCGCGCTCGAGCTCGGTGACCCCCGAGACCAGCGGCAGCATGAGGCGGATCGATCCGTGCGACGCCGCCCGATAGAGCGCCCGGAGCTGGGTGCGAAACACGTCTGGCCGCTCGAGTGAGAACCGGATCGAACGCAGGCCGAGGGCCGGATTGGAGCCGGTCGCGATCCGCAGCGAAGCGGGAAGCTTGTCGCCGCCGAGGTCGAGCGTCCGGAAGGTGACCGGAATCCCCTCGGCGGCCCGCAGCGCGGCCAGGGCGTCCGTGTATTGCTCCTCCTCGCTCGGCAGGTCGGTGCGATCCAGGTACAGGAACTCCGTGCGCATGAGGCCGATCGCGTCGGCGCCGCGGGCGCGCGCGGCGACGATGCCCGCCACCGATTCGACGTTGGCGGCCAGCTGGATGCGGGCCCCGTCCCGGGTCACCGCCGGCAGGTCCCGCAGCGACGACAACGACAGCAACCGCTGCTGGCTGCTGGCGGCGCGCGATCGGTAGCCGGCGACCATCTCTTCGTCGGGGTCGAGCACGATCTCGCCGCGCGAGCCGTCGACGATCAGCCGGACGTTGGGATGCACGTGCACCCCGAGGTTCTTGATCCCGGCCACGTAGGGCAGCCCGAGATCCCGCGCCACCAGCGCCGCGTGCGAGGTCTTGCCGCCCCGCTCGCTGACGATCCCGACGATGCCGGCCCGCTGCAGCTGGTAGGGATCCAGCGGCGTCAGCTCGTAGCAGACCGCGATGGCGCCCCGTCGCGCGCCCGTGCCGGGCCGGATCTCGGGCAGGTCCAGCAGCACCCGGACCAGCCGCTCGCCGACCGCCTCGAAGTCGGCGCCCCGGGCCCGGAAGAACGGATCGGGCAGCTCGGCGAACGTGGCCCGGATGTGGTCCAGCGCCCGCGTCACCGCCCATTCGGCGGCCAGCGCCTCGTCGGCGATCATCCGGCGAGCCGCCCCTTCGATCTCGGGGCTGCGGAGCATCAAGCGCTGCGTTTCGATCAACGCGTTCCCGTCGGTGCTGATGCCGTTCAGGTAATTCCGCACGCCCTGCAGCTGGTCGTCGGCGGCCTGCAGCGCGGTCGTCAACCGGGCCAGCTCGGCTTCCCGATCGGCCCGGAGGATGCGCCGCTCGGCGACCATCACCCGCGCCATCATGAGGTGAGCCGGTCCAATCGCCACCCCCTCAGTGGCGCCGACTCCCTTCAGGCCCCGCCGCGCGATCGTCAACCCGGGCAAGTATGCGCGGCGCTGGTGGGATGGGCAACTCGCCTCCGGGCCGACGGGCGCGCGGCGCCGACTCGACCGGCGGCCAGCGGTCCGATCGGGCGCGGCCGACATCCCGGTTTTTTCGACGATTCGAACTCAAACTTCCGAATAGCCGACGGACGGCCCCGGCGCTTACGATGTCGGGAAGATCAAAATGATGACCGGACAGGAACCGAACGCGCGCCCCCGAGTGCTGCCGTTCGTCGAGAGATTGGATGTGGCGGCCGAGTTGATGGGGTCGCTGGAGCTCACCACCAGGTCGGGCCAAGGGCACGTGATGAACAAGGTCCTGGCGATCCTTCGCCACGAGGTCCTGGACGCCGATGGCCCGCTGGTGGCCGCGGAAGTCGCCTGCCTCCTCGAGGCCATGTCGGAGCTCGAGCACGAAGCCGGCCGCGTCTCGCCGCTGCCGATCGCGTTCAACCGCCACGCGCACCTGGTCATCGAGGCTCTCCTCCGCGGCCGTCGCTGCGCGACGGTCAGCCCGACTCCGGTGATGGCGCCATGACCCCCAAGCCGAAGCTGACGAGGCAGGGCATCCGCGACCTCAACGACTACCGCCCCAAGTCGGAAAAGACCCCGTCGGGCGAACGCCCGGTCACGACCGAGGCCGAGACCAGTGACGCCGCTCCGGCGGTCCCGAAGAAGCCAGAACCGCCTTCGGCCGACTGAGCGCGCGCCGCTTTCCTGACGCCGGGCCGCCCGACGGACCGACGCCCCGCCGGTCAGCACCGTGCGTCCGACGCGGTGAACGGCCCGCCAACATGACCGATTCGTGACCGAACGATGACCCTGCGATGAGAGGCCCTGGCGCATCTTCAATGCGTGTCCGTCACCAACATCACCTGGCCCCTGAATTCAGTTCCCGCCCCGACGGAAGGTACGTCTAAGACGACTTCCTGGCGCGGGTATTTCCGTCTCACCACCGTCCTGTTCACGATGGTCCATCTGGCCGCCGTCGTGGGAGCGGTCTGGTTCTGGTCGTGGCCGGGCCTTGCGCTGGCGGTCGGCTCGTACTTCGTGCGCATGGTGGTGGTGACCGCCGCCTATCATCGCTATTTCTCGCATCGCGCCTTCAAGACCTCGCGCGTCTTCCAGCTGCTGCTCGCCGTCGGCGCCCAGAGCGCCGGTCAAAAGGGAGTCATCTGGTGGGCCAGCCACCACCGCTGGCACCACAAGTATTCGGATACGCCGCGCGACGTTCACTCGGCGCGGCTGCGCGGCTTCTGGTACTCCCATGTGGGCTGGGTGCTGAGCAGCAACTGGAACGAGACCGACGTGTCGATGGTGAAGGACCTGCTGAAGTTTCCGGAGCTGCGATTCCTGGACCGCACCGGCATCGCGCTGCTTCCGATGTTCGGATTGGGGCTGGTCTTCCTGCTGCTCGGCGGCCTGCCGGTCTTCGTGTGGGCGTTCCTCGTCTCGTCGGTGATGGTCTGGCACGGGTCCTTCGCCATCAATTCACTGGCCCACCTCATCGGCCGGCGCCGCTACGAGACCGATGACGATTCGCGCAACAGCGCCATCCTGGCCATCGCGACCACCGGCGAGGGGTGGCACAACAACCACCACCGGTACCCGACCTCCGCCCGGCAGGGATTCCGCTGGTGGGAGATCGACGTGACCTACTACGTGCTGTGGATGCTGGCCCGCGCCGGCATCGTCTGGGACCTTCGCCGCCCGCCCGCCGACGCGTGAAGCGCCCTCCGCGGCCGGCTGATCATTCCAGTCAATCGGTGATGCTCTGGACTTCGCAGAGCCGCGCCCCATCATGTGGCCCAGATGTTGAGTGTGCTGGTGGTCGAGGATGAGCAGGACCTCTGCGCACTGGTCGCCGAGACACTGACCGACGAAGGATACGCCGTCGCGTGCGCCAAGGACGGCGCCGAAGGACTGGCGGCGGCCACCACGGCGCCGTTCGACGTCGTTCTGGCCGACATGCGGCTTCCGAAGATGGACGGGTTGACGCTGTTTCGGCGGCTGCGCGTCGAGTCTCCCGACACGGACGTGATCGTGATGACCGGAGACGCCGCCGTCCGGGACGCCGTGGCCCTCTTGAAGGAAGGCGCGTTCGACTACCTCACGAAGCCGATCAATTTCGAAGAGCTGAAGGTGCAGTTGCAGAGGCTCACGGCGTTTCGGTCGCTCCGCCGCGACGTGGCCGCGGTCCGCACCGAGCTGCGGGAGCCGCCCTCCAGCCGAGATCGGCTGGTCGGTCATTCCGCGGGGATGTTGAAGTTGATCAAACGGATCGAGACCATGGCCCAAAGCGACGCCGCCGTCCTGATCACCGGCGAGAGCGGCACCGGCAAGGAGCTGGTGGCGCGGGCGCTGCACGAGAGCAGCGGGCGCAAGCCGCGGCAGTTCGTGGCCGTCAATTGCGCCGCGTTCCCCGACACCCTGATCGAGGCGGAGCTGTTCGGGTACGAAGCCGGCGCCTTCACCGGCGCCTTTGCCCGCCGCGCCGGCCGCTTCAAAGCTGCCGACGGCGGCACGCTGTTCCTGGACGAGGTGGCGGAGCTGTCGCCGCCGGCGCAGGCCAAGCTGCTCCGGGTGTTGCAAGAAGGAATTATCGAGCCTCTCGGCAGCAACGACAGCGTCAAAGTGGACGTGCGAATCATCTCGGCGACGCACCGCGATTTGCGCGCGCGGGTGGCGGCCGGGTTGTTCCGCGAAGATCTCTATTATCGAATCAACACGCTCGACATCGAGATTCCCCCGCTGCGATCGCGCGGGGGCGATCTCGCCATCTTGGTGCAGCACTTCATCAGGCGGTACGCCAACGCCGCGCACGCGACGGACGGCATCACCTGGGGCGCCTGGAACGCGCTGTCGGCCTATTCCTTCCCGGGCAACGTCCGGGAGCTGATGCACACCATCGAGCGGGCCGTGCTGCTGGCGGCGGGCGGCAAGATCGGCATCGAACACCTCCCCAACGTGATCCGCGGCGAAGCGGGCGCGCCGGCCCCCGCGCCGGCCATGGCGCCTCTCCGGAGCGCGCTCAAGGAATTCGAACGCGCCTACTTGATCCGCACGCTGGCCGTCTTCGACGAACGAAAATCGAAGGCCGCCGATTCGCTGGGGATCTCGCGCAAGAATCTCTGGGAGAAGCTGAAGCTTCACGGCATCTGCGTGACCCCCGACAGCCAGTCGGACGAACGCGCCAAGACCGACGGCCTTCCGAGCGTCACGTAGCCGCGGCGGCCGGCGCCCGTCGGGCGGGGTCCGCAGCGCCGCGTTCAAATCGCGGCGTTTAGGCCCGGAAAGCGCCGCCTCGGCCGACATTCCTTGCGGAATGGCGGTTTCCAGCGCACAAGAGAGAGGTGGTTCGGGCGCGGCGGAAGGTGGCTTCATGACGCGACATCGAAACCTCAGTGGACGCGTCTCCATTCTTCCCAGGCGCGGGAACCAGGACTCGGATGATCGCGCTCGCGGGTTTGGCACTCTTGACGGGGATGGCTTGCAGCCTCTGGCTCCGGCGCACGCGGCGACTCCCGGCGCCGGCCCGCGGGAGCTCGCGGTCATGACCGCCGGCGCGGTCAAAGCGGCGCTCGCGCGCGCTCAGGCCTCCCTCGACCAAGCGCGCACCGAGCTCGACGCGGCGATGTTGTCGCTGGCGTCCATCGACGGCGACACCGTGATGGCCAACGCCGAGCTGGTGGCCCTGCTCCTGCGGGTCGTCACCGCCCGCCGGTCCCTCGAGGATCTCGCCGGCCCGGCCAGCCCGTCGCCGCAGCCGGCGCGGAACTGACCTCGGCGGCCGCGATTCGCGCTGCGGCGGCGGCACGATTCCCTGCAATTGCCTTGCGGATCGAACCCACGAGGCGTACGACTGGATGACCAGCTGCCGTCGCGGAGTGGGCGGTTGGACGTTTGGCCAGCGTTGCGACCTGGTGTGCACCCCGTCGAGGGAGACGCCATGGAATTCGCGCCCAGTGATCGACTTGCGGCCGAGATGCACTTCGCCAAGGCGCGGGAGAACCTGCGCGCGCTTGCCGCTCTGGTGAAACCAGTCGGACCTGGCACCTCGTCCGGCGCGGTGAGCGCGGCGATCGCGACGGCCTCCCGCGCGCTCGACGGAGCCGCGCAGGCGTTGGATCCGAACGGGCCCGACGCGGCCCGCGTGCCCTGCCCCTTCTGCGGCAACCGCGTCGTGCGCGGGGCCACCCTGTGCGGCGCTTGCTGGCGAAAGCTCGTGCCGCCGCAGGGGAGCTGACCGGCCTTGGACGATCCGGGACGAGTCGGGCTCCTCGGCACATACCCGCCGAGGCGCTGCGGGATCGCGACGTTCACGCGCGATCTCGGCGTCGGCATGACGGCGGCGGATCAAACGATCAAGCCCCTGGTCGTGGCGGTGACCGACGAGGGCTCGAAATACGAGTACGCGCCCGAGGTCGAGTACGAGATTCGCCAGGGAACCAAGAGCAACTACGCGCGGGCCGCCGAGCTGGTCAACTACAAGGCCGTGCGCTGGGTGTCGCTGCAGCACGAGTACGGAATCTTCGGCGGCGACGACGGCGCCTACATCCTCGACTTCCTGGCGGCGCTGCGCCTGCCGGCGGCGGTCACGCTGCACACCGTCCTCGACAACCCGTCGCCGTCGCAGCGGACCATCGTGCAAAAGATGGCCAAGGCGGCGGTGCTGGTCGTCATGAGCCAGGTCGCGGCGGACCTGCTGGCCGCCGCCTACGAGCTGCCGATCTCGCGCGTCGAGATCATCCCGCACGGGATCCCGGACATGTCACCGCGCGATCAGTCGACGCTGAAGGCCGGGTTCGGGGTCGCCCGGCAGCGCATGCTCCTCACCTTCGGCCTGCTGGGGCCGAACAAGGGCATCGAGACGGTCATTCGCGCGCTGCCGGCTCTGGTCGCGACCTATCCCGACCTCGTCTACTTCGTGGTCGGCGCCACCCACCCGGCCGTGCTTCGTCAACACGGCGAGGCTTACCGAACGTCGCTGGAATGGCTGGCCGAGCAGCTGGGCGTTCGCGAGCACGTGGTGTTCCGCGACCAGTACGTCACCACCCCGGAGCTGTGCAGCTACCTGCAAGCGGCCGACATCTTCGTGAGCCCCTATCTCAACGAGGCCCAGGTCACGAGCGGCGCGCTCTCGTACGCGATGGGTGCCGGCGCGGCGGTGGTGTCGACGCCCTACTGGCACGCCAAGGAGCTGCTGGCCGACGGCCGTGGCCGCCTGTTCCCGTTCGGGGACAGCGTCGCCCTGGCCAACACCGTCGGGGCGCTGTTTCACGATCCGGCGGAGCTTGCGCGCGTCCGCCAGCGCGGCTACCAGCACACGCGCGCGTTCACCTGGTCCGAGGTGGGCCGGCAGTACCTGCGCCTCGGCGAGATGCTGGAGCGGAGCCGCACCCGCGCGCAACGGCGCCGCGAGGAGCCGCGCGCGAGCGGCCTGCCCGAGCTGCGCCTCGACCACTTGCTGCGCCTGACCGACGACACGGGGATCGTTCAGCACGCCACCTTCAGCGTCCCGGCCCGCGCCAGCGGCTATTGCGTCGATGACAACGCGCGCGCGCTCATCGTCGCGCTGCACGCCGATTCGTTGAGCGGATCGGCCGAGACGAAGCGGCTGGTGGTGACCTACCTGGCGTTTCTGCACGCCGCCCAGACCGCCGAAGGGCGCTTCCGAAACGTCATGAGCTACGCCCGAACGTTCGTGGACGGGACGGAGTCCGACGACTGCACGGGGCGCGCGCTCTGGGCGCTGGGGACGACCGCCCGCCTCTCGTCGGACGACGGGCAGCGCATGCTGGCGCGGCAGATGTTCGAGCGCGGGCTGGCCTTCGCGACCGAGCTGGGTCCGCGCGGCACTGCCCTGACGATGCTGGGCCTGACGGCGTTCCTGGCCCGCTACCCCGAGGTCGCCCCCGCCGCCGAGCTGCTGGCGCGGCTGGCCGGGCGGCTCTGCCGGCAATACCGCCAGGAGGCCACGGCCGACTGGCGCTGGTTCGAATCCGGGTTGACCTACGACAACGCTCTTTTGCCGCTCGCGCTCTGGCGCGCGCACGCGGTCACGCACGACCCGGAGAGCCGGGACGTGGCGCGCGAATCGTTGGATTTTCTCGAGGCGTGCTGCTTCGCAAACGAACGCCTGGTCCTGGTCGGGAACTCCGGCTGGCACGTGCGGGGCGGGCCGCGCGCCGCCGCCGATGAACAGCCGACCGACGCGGCGGCCTTCGTGCTCGCCTTCCGAAGCGGGTATCTGGTGACGCGCGACGACCGCTACCTCCGGCGCATGCGGCAGGCGTTCTCGTGGTTCCTGGGAGCCAACCGCCTGGAGGCGCCCGTCTACGACTCGGCCACCGCCGGATGCCGCGACGGCCTGGGCGAGCGGGCGGCGAACTTGAACCAGGGCGCCGAGAGCACGATCTCGTTCTTGTTGTCGCTGATCGACATGTTGGAGCTCGCCGGCGACGGGCTCGAGTCCGTCCAGGAAGCCGAGTCCCGCCCATAGGCGGGCCCGATGCTCGCACGAACCTCCCATCTGCTGCGCCACGACCCCGCCCGGGTCATCGCGAAGCCTTACCTGCCCGGCGAGGAGATCTTCACGGACACCGGCACGCGCACCGGCCTTCTGATGGGCCGGATCCTGGCGCTGCCCGAGGACGAAGTGGTCCGCGTGCTGGGCGAGACGCTGGCGCGGTTCGCCGGACGGCACCGCGGCTTCGAGGCGCTCCTCGAGCGCCACTTCGCCCTGGTCGCCCACCGCGTGGCGGGCCTCGCGCTGTCGCCGGAGCGGCGACTTCTCATCGGGGCCTACTTCACCAACGAGTACTCCGTCGAAGGGGCGGCCCTCTTCAACCCGTCGCTGGTCCCGGCGCCGGACCAGGCCGGCCTCGCCCCCGGCGAACGCAGGTTCGTGATGAGCCTGCGCGCCGTCGGAGAAGGCCACATCTCGTCGATCGAATTTCGGACCGGCCGCGTCGACGCGTCGTCGACGGTGACGTTCGATCCGCTCGGGCCGCACCTGGTGACCGGCGAGCGCGCGCCAGCGTCGGGTTACGACAAGGCGTCGTTTCGCGGGAAGCTGATGGAGCTGAACGCCGGCAACGACGTGGCCTGGGCCATCCTCGATCCGCTGCCGGAGCACTTCACGCTGGGCGATCTGGACGAGAGGCTGAGCGCGTTCGAGCGGGAGGGCGCGCCTCACGCCATCGCCTACGAGACGCTGAAGATCATTCGCGTGCTCGCCGCCTCGAGCTACGTGACCGCGTTTCCCGCCGACTCGGCGCTGTCCGAGCGGGTGATCTTCCCCGCCGGCCCGCACGAGACGCATGGGATGGAGGACGCCCGCTTCGTGCGCTTCGCCGCCGACGACGGCCAGGTGACCTATTACGCGACCTACACGGCGTTTGACGGCTTCGAGATCATGCCCCAGCTGATCGAGACCGACGACTTCGCCAGGTTCCGGATCTCGACGCTCAGCGGCCCCGCCGCGCAGAACAAGGGGATGGCCCTCTTCCCGCGGCGCATCGACGGCAAGTACGTGATGCTGTCGCGCCGCGATCGCGAGAACCTCCACCTGGCGACGTCCACGGACGTCCGGTACTGGGCCGACGTCACCGAACTGCACCGCCCGAGCCACTCCTGGGAGCTGCTGCAGATCGGCAACTGCGGCTCGCCCGTCGAGACGGACCAAGGCTGGCTGGTCATCACCCACGGCGTGGGCCCGATGCGGCGGTACGTGCTGGGCGCCATCCTCCTCGACCTCGAAGATCCGCAGCGGGTGATCGGCGAGTTGCGAGAGCCGCTGCTGGGCCCGGAAGGCCCCGAGCGGGAGGGCTACGTCCCGAACGTCGTCTATTCGTGCGGGTCGATGCTGAACGGGCGCGACCTCATCCTGCCCTACGGAATGTCCGACGGCGCGGTGGGGATCGCCGTCGTCTCCTTGCCCGATCTCCTGGCCCAATTACGACGCGGCCGCTGAACGCGACAGGTTCTCGGCGGCCGCCCGTCGCGGCGCCGGTGTTGCTCCGCGAGGCAGTCTGCAGGCGAACTGGATTACGCTGGCCATGAGTTTCTTCCGACGGGCAGGACTGGTCGTGATCGCCCGCGTTGATGACCGGCTGCGGCTCCAGCGGGCCTGGCAGCGGCGCCGGGCGCGACGGGCAGCGCCCGCGCCGCCGGCGTTCAATTCGCCACCGGGTGCTGCACGCGGAACGTCAGATCCGGAAGCCGGACATGCCGCCGCGCGACTTTCCGGATTCCGAGGCGGACCAGAGCGCCCAGACGGACACGACGATGGCCACGGCGCTGGCCAGGGCGATGACCAAGAGGAACGAGCCTCCGGTCGCGGGCCGCCGGAACATCCTTCGCCAAGCCGCCGCCCAGCCGCGGCCGCCCGGCTCAGTTGACGAGGGCCGACCCATCGCGAATGGCTTCGCCGAGCGCGGCGTTGAGCCCTGAAAAGGAGTGATCGCCGCCGCCGGTGACGGAGATGCGGCACCCGGTTCGCGCCATGTCGGCGACGATCGTGACCAGCCCGTCGATGTCTCGCCGCCGCACCGACCGGAGGTGGACAAGGTCGACCACGACGCGCGCGGGATGACGGCGCGCCATCCCGACCAGCTCGGCGCACAGCCGGCCCACGGTGACAGCGTCGAGGTCGCCCTCGAGGCCGATATGAATCACGCCGGTCTGGAGGGGTACGATCGAAAATGGCATGGTGACTCGCAGGATTGTCGAAGCGCCTCGGGAGAGCAAGGGGCGTTCCAACCGAGTCCCACTCCGGCCGAGGGGCGAAACGTCAGCGGCCGCACCGGCTCCGCCGTCGCAGACGGGCACGGGTGTGGTCCGCCGGCGGTAGACATTTGAACGACAGCCCCGCCGGGCGGGCGATCTCTTGCTAGTCAGGCGGGCGTTGCCTTAAGGCAACGGTGAGCGGCAGCGAACCAGGCGCGACGACCGCCGCCCGGAGGCGGCCGAGACGGGCGTTGCCTCAACGCAACGGTGCGCGGCAGCGAACCAGGCCCGACGACCTGCCGCCCGGAGGCGGCCGAGGAGAGTCCGTCGAGCGCGGCCGGAATTCCGGTCCGATCGCAACGCCGGCCGCCGAGACGCCACCGCAGGATGAGCTCCGGATGAACGCGCGGATCGGCCGGACCGATCTCGAAGCGTTCGGCCCGGTCTGCGGCCGCCGGTCAGCGGGGTTGTGGATGGCGCTTGGGCGCGAGGCCGCCATGTTCAGAGGTGAAAGGCGGTGACGACATGGACTGCGCCCAGCACCAGAACCACGAGGGTCATCAGCACGGGCCCGGATGCGGTCACACGGCCATCCAGCACGCCGGCCACACCGACTACCTGCACGGCGGGCACCTCCACCACATGCATGCCAACCACGTCGACGACCACCGCGTCCCGGTGAACTCCGCCAACCCCGACAGCTGCTCGCAAGCACACCAGTGCGGCGCGCACGACGGCGGCCATCGCCACGGCCCGAGCTGCGGGCACGAGCCGATCCCGCATGGCGACCACACCGACTACCTGATCTCCGGCCACCTTCACCACCAGCACGGGGATCACTGCGACAACCACGGCGGCGTCGTCCTGGCCTGACCGGCGAGGAACAGACGCGCCATGGGTGCCAAAACGGCTCGCTGGGTCAACGCGCTCGAGGGGATCTGGCTGTTCTCGTCGGTCTTCTTCTGGCCGCACACGACGGCGCAATCGACGAACAGCTCAATCGTTGGCATCGTCACGACGCTGCTCGCGCTGGTCGCGCTGGGCGTGCCCGCGGTTCGTTACCTCAACACCGTGGCCGCCGCCTGGCTCCTGGTCTCGGCGTTCGTGCTGCCGACGCTGTCCCTGGCCACGCGCTGGAACAGCGTCACGGTCGGCATCGTGATCGGCCTGCTGTCGCTGGTGCGAAGGACGCCAGCCACCGGCGGCGTCGGCCCTCGACCGGCGGCGGCGCGCCGGTCGGGCGGCGCCGCCCCGGCGGCTGCCGACCCCGAATCAGCTCGGCAGGGCGACGGCGGTCGTCAACACGCGGTTGTCGCTGGGTGAGGTGACGTTGGCGCGTTGCTCGGCGGTGATGACCACCCGGAACGATCGAAAAGGGGTGCGTGCTTGCACGTGCCCCTTGAGGTCGGCGTCCAGCTGCAGGACGCCGACGTTTTCCGGGTTGCCGCCCGCCGACGTCGGGACCAGCCACACCACGTAATTGGACGTACCGGGGAACGCCTTCTCCGGCTCGGCGAGGTGCTGGACCGAAACGTTGACGATGTGGTTGTCCTGGCTCTCCTGCGAGACGGTGACCTGGCCGGACGCGGCCGGCACCTTCGCCGAGGCCTGCAACGCCCAGCTCGCGCTGTTCCCCTTCCCGCTTCCAAACCACGAGCCACATCCAAAGGATGAAACCGCCAGCGCTGCTGCGCACGTCACTCCAAACCATCGAGCCATGGACGCCTCCGTTCGTGATCACCTGTTCGAGCGGACTCAAACGTGGCGCCCTGCCCCGTCGAGACAACCTCCGGTCGTTCCTCTACTGTGCCTCGCGCCACCCGAGCAGGCGCTGCCGCCGGCCGATGGGCCGGACGTGCGCCCGCCGCCACCCGGCGGCCCACCAGCCCGCTCCGGCCGGCGCCGCTGCCCGGTGTCGACCGGAGCGTGACGGCGGCGTCCTCGGGACATACGCTCGATCGAGCGGGCGCGCGTGAGGTCATCGGGTGGACAAGTTCGATTGGCACGGGCTCTGGGTTCCCACCTTGCCGCCGTGGGAGGTCGTCCTCCGGGCGAGCGTCATCTACTTCTTCGCCGTCGCGGCGTTTCGCGCCGCCGGCCGCAAGGAGCTGAGCCGGTACGCCACCCACGACATCGTGCTCCTGTTCCTGATCGCGCCCGCCACGCGGCAGACCATGACCGGAACGGACACCAGCCTGACCAGCGGCCTGGTGGCCCTGTCGACCGTCATCGGCTGGGACACCGTGCTGTCTCATCTGGTGTACCGCAGCCGAAGGGCGGCACGGGTCATCGACGGCGCGGTCCGGTGCCTGATCCACGACGGCACCCTCGACGAAGCCGAGTTGAAAAAGGCGCGCCTGTCCCGCGACGAGCTGGTCTCGTTGCTGCGCCGGCAGGGACACGAGGATCTCGGCCGGGTTCGCCAGGCCTTCCTCGAGCGGTCGGGCCGGGTCACCTTCGTCATGGACGACGTCCCGTGAGGCGCGCGCCCCGGGCCGGCGAAAGTGCCAGGCCTGGCGCCGGCCGTATCCGGTCCTGGGGGGATGGCCGGCACCGGTGACGGCCCCAGCTTGAATGCGGTACGACTTCGACCCGTCATGCGCATCCTCATCTCCGGCGCCGGCATCGCCGGCACCTGTTTGGCCTACTGGCTGCACCGGCACGGCTTTGAACCGACCATCGTCGAGCGCGCGCCGCGCCTGCGGACCGGCGGCTACGTCATCGATTTCTGGGGCGCCGGCTTTGAGGTCGCCGATCGCATGGGTCTCGTGCCGCGGGTTCTCGAGAGTGGCTACAAGATCGAAGAGCTGCGCCAGGTCGACCGGCGCGGGCGGCGGGTGGGCGGTTTTCCCGTCGACGTGTTCGCCCGCATGACCAACGGACGCTACACGAGCTTGCCGCGCGGCGCGCTGGCCAGCTGCCTTTACGAGACGCTGGACGACGGGGTCGAGACGATGTTCGGAGACCAGGTCGTGGGCATCGACGACGCGGGCAGCGCTCTCACGGTTCGGTTCCAGCGTTCGCCGGCGCGCGCCTTCGACCTGGTCATCGGCGCCGACGGACTTCATTCGCAGACGAGGCGGCTCGTATTCGGTGAAGAGGCGCAATTCGAACGTTTCCTCGGCCTCAAGGTGGCGGCGTTCGAGGCGGGCGGCTATCGCCCGCGCGATGAGCTGGTGTACGTCGTCCACCGAGAAGTCGGCCAGCAGGTCGGCCGCTTCAGCATGCGCGGCGATCGCACGCTGTTTCTGTTCGCGTTCGCCGACGACGACCCCGCCCTTCCGGCCGACCTCGACGGACAAAAGACGCTCCTGCGCGACAAGTACGCCCACTGCGGATGGGAGTGCCCGCGCATCCTGGACGCGCTCGAGCGCGCGGACGGCCTCTACATGGATCGGGTCAGCCAGATTCAGATGCAGCGATGGGCCGCGGGCCGCGTCGCGCTGGTCGGCGACGCCGCGTTCTGCGTGTCATTTCTCGCCGGCCAGGGTTCGGCGCTCGCCCTGGTGGCCGCCTACGTGCTGGCCGGCGAGCTGAAACGCGCCGGCGGCGATCATGAGGTGGCGTTCACCAGATACCAGGAGCGGCTGAGGGCCTTCATCGCCGGCAAGCAGAGAGCGGCCGTGAAGTTCACGTCGTTCTTTGCTCCGCGATCGCGGCTGGGGCTGTTCCTTGGAAACCAGATCACGAGGTTGATGGCCATCCCCTTTGTCAGCGAGCTCGCCATCGGACGCGACCTTCGCGACGCGCTGGAATTGCCGGATTACGAGAACGGCGACGCTGATCGGCGGTGAGGCAGTCGGCTTCCCGCCGAGGGTCGTAGCGAACCACACCGGGGCGGGGGCCTGAGGAGGGCGCCGTTCGGATCGAAGTACGTCACCGTGCTGCCCGACGGCGGAAAGCTGAACTTGTTGCCGTCGAGCAGCTAGTGCACCGCCGTCGAAATAGCGTCACGTTGGGCCGACGATCCGCGCCGGACGCTTCGTTGCTTCTCCTCACAATACCTACGGGTATTCCTCGTCGTCGCGCCTCGCGTCCAGCGCGGCTTGTCGGCCTCGGCGTCGATGCTATTTCGACGGCGGTGCACTGGTCGAAGTGTCATTGTCGACGTAGGCGCTGAGCGCGAAGCAGCGGCTGAAATAACTGCACCGCGCGACGGCCAGCGCGTACGGGTACCGGCCGAGCGGTACGCTGCCGTCGAGCGCAACTTGCCCGAGTTGCGGCTCGGCGGTGAGGTCGCCGGCTGCCGGACACCGCGCGCCGTCGGGGCCCCCCACATCCTGGCCCGCATCGCCGCTCCCGTCGTGTCCAGCGGCCGCGGCGGCGTCCCCACCGCCGCCACCGGAGTGTTTGCCGCCCCGGGCCTTGCGAACCGCGGCGGCACGATGCGGCCGCCAGAGCCGCGCCCGCAATGGCCGCCATCACCAGGATTGTCGCGGAACGCCAATCGCCCATTGCCAGCCCCGCGATACAGCCAAAGCCTGCCGCGGGCGCTCCGGGAGCCGAGGCGTCAGCTTTGTTTGAGCACGATGTCGACGCGGCGATCCTTGGCCCACCCGCCTTCGTCGGTGCCGGTCGCGTCCAGCGCCCCACGACTGGTCTGCGGCAGGCGGGTCTTGCTGACGCCCAGCGCCTGCAGGTAGCCGCCAACGGTGCCGGCGCGCCGGGAGCCGAGGGCAAGGTTGTACTCCTGCGTCCCCCGCGGGTCGGCCCGGCCGATCAGCTCGACGTCCTTTCCCTGCAGCGGTCCGCGCAACATGCAGGTCGCCAGCTGCTGCAAAATGTTGTGGTCGTCGTCGGTGAACTGGTCTTTGTCGTAGTCGAACTTGGGGGCCGCCGCGCTGCTGGTCGGCTTGATCCCGCACAGCCGGACGATGTCGTTCGACATCGCCAGCGTGTTGCTCATCTTCTGATTCCCGGAAAGGTCGCGTGGCGCCTTGGCTCCGGTCGCCGCCGGGGCGGGCGGAGGGCCCGCCGGCGTGGCTGGGGACACCTTCTCGTGGTTGCACCCCGCTGCAAGAACGACGAACACAACAGCACACGCGCTCAATCTCATCGATGTCTCCTCCCGACGCATCTCATCGGACGCACAGCATAACGCGGAGTGCTCCAGCCGTCGCGGTCGGCCAATCAATTTCGCGATCTGGCAGCAACCTGAGCGCCACCGCGCCTGGCCTCCGCCTCCCGCGCGCCTTTGGTCGCGGGGCTGCCGGCTCACGCGGCCCGGCAGCGAAGATGCGGATTTCAGTACAAGGTCGCCGGATCCCGACAGTAGAGGGAAAGGAGGCCGTCATCATGTCGAGCCGCTCTCTTGCCAGCGTGACCCTTGCACTCGGACTCTGGGGACTTTCGTGCGGGTCCAGCGCGCCCGCCGGCGGAACCGGCGGAAAATCGGGGGGCACGGGCGGCGCCTTGGGCACCGGCGGGTCGGGCACGGGCGGCTCCAGCCTCACCGGAGGAACTTCTGGCGGCACCGGCGGAAGTTCGGGGGGCACCGTCGGAGCCACGGGCGGTGGTTCCGGCGGCAGCGCCACGGCCGGGACAGGCGGCAGCGCCGCGGGCGGAAAAGGCGGCAGCGGCACCGGCGGCGTGATCGGCGGCACAGGCGGTCACGCCGGCTCCGGCGGCGCGGCCGGGGCCAGCACTGGAGGCAGCACCGGAACTGGCGGCGGGGGCGGCGCCGCCACGGTGGGGACGCCGGTCCCGAGCATGGGGTGCGGAAAGACGTCGACGCTGACGTTCGGAACGGTCGCCGGCGAAATGGCCAACGCCACCCCGGGCTCGCCGAACCAGGGCACGGGCAAGGGCGGCTGGGTGACCATCACCAGCGGCGGCCAGACGCGGAACTTCGCCATGCGGCTTCCTGACAACTACGACAACACCCATCCCTACTGGTTGATCTTCGCGTTCCACGGCAACGGCGAGACCGCAAGCAGCATGGACTCCGGGGGGGCGAATGGGTACTTCACGGCTTATTGGGGACTGCAGAGAGAGTCGAAGAACGGTGCGATCTTCGTGGCGCCGGAATGGAGCGGGGGCGGTTGGTCCACCGGCGACCTGGCGTTCACCGACGACATGGTCAAGACGATCTCGTCCAATTACTGCGTCGACATGTCCAACATCATCACCAGCGGCTTCAGCTACGGTGGTGGAATGAGCCACGCGCTGGCGTGCAGCCGCGCGAATCCCAAGACCAACACGCTTGGGTATGCCTTCCGGGCGGCGGTGCTGTTCGAAGCCTGCAGCTTTCTGGTCGACGGGACGTGCCCCAACCACGATCCCATCGCCATCTGGCAGAAGGCCGGCGTAACGGACGGCACCTGCACATTCGACGACTCGAAGACCGTGCGCAATTGGTTCACCGACCGCGACGGATGCACGGCCTGGACGTCAGAAAGCGGGAACGTGGCGGCGCAGAAGACCGGAACGGTTTCCGAGGAGCCTCCCGCGCCGCCGACCCCCGGCAAATTCATCAACCCGGGTGGCCACGTCTGTACCAACTACACCTGTTCGAGCGGCACCGTCCGCTGGTGCGCCGACCAGGCGGGACACGGCAACGCCACCACGGACGGCAGCTCGAGCCTGTACGACGAATGCGCGAACGTCACCTCACAATACCCCAACGGCAACTGCTCGCCCGGGTGCCCCTGCACCTGGACGCCGGATGACGTCTGGAAATGGTTGAACGACCCGGCCGCAAACATGTACACACCCAACATCACCAGTCACTGACGCCCGCCAGCGTCGTGAGCGCCCGGATGGTCAGCGGGCGAGATAGGCGGCCCGGGTCAACCGGTAAAGGACCTGCGGCAGGCCGGCGTGGTCGAACGGCTCGGAGCGCGCTGGGCCCCGCGGCACGGGCGTCATGACCCTCCTCGACGATGTGCGGGCGAGCGCCCGCGCTGGCGGCCACGATACGCCGGCGCCCGCGCCAGGATCTACCCCGCGCGCGGCGGCCGGTGGGTGACCGCCACCAGCGGGCCGCCGGTGGCCGGCGGAACTGCCCGGCGCGGCTGCACGCGGAAGGTGCTCAGGGGATGTTCTTGGCGACCAGCGCCGCGTACCATGCGCCGGCGACCAGCTGTGAGCCGGCCGGGTTCGGATGAACCCCGTCGCTCGTGTACTGAGAGAGGAGCTGGGGGTAGCAGGTGTTGCCGGTGATCGAATCGCCGAGAGGCATGATGCGCCAGGCGCCCGCGTGCGCCGGCGATCCGCCCGCGCCGGATGCGCCCGCCGTTCCACCGGTGCCGGCGCTGCTGGGTCCCCCGGCGCCGCCACGGCTTCCGCCGGTCGGCGACAGAGCCCCGGCCGCGCCCGCCATTCCGCCTCCGCCTCCCGCGCCGCGGCCGCTCGTGCCGCCGGTCGGGCTGGGCGCGTCCCCGGTCCCGAGCGATCCTCCGGAAGCCGGACTGCCGGCTCCACCACTGCCACCGGCCGGCGTCCGGCTGACCCCGCCGGCGCCGGCCGGACCGCCGCCGCTGTCACCGGCCACGCCGCCTGCCCCCGAACCCGAACTGCCGGTCGGTCCGCCGAGCGAAGAACCGCACCCCTCGGCGCCCCCGGCCAAGAGCGCCAGCGAAAGCAGCGCCCGCAGCGCAAAGCAACCGCCGTCCAGCCGGGTGCGCAATCGAGCCGAGCGCGTTGAGCGACCTGGGCTTGGCCCAGCGAAGTCGTCGCGGGAGGTCCAAGCAACCCTTCCAGGGGTCCCGTCTGTTGCCGTTGACGGAGCTGGGCCTGGCCCACGAAGTCGTCGCGGGAGGTCCAAGCAACCCTTCCAGGGGTCCCGTCTGATCGCGTTCGATCCATTCAACGACGATCAGGGGCGGGATCTCGCGAAACCTTCCCCGAACGTGCGGGGCACGTCCGAAGAGGTGACGAGCGATCGTGTCGGGCTGGCGGCCTCCGCGCTGGACTACTGGACCCAGTCGCTGTTGGCCGTCGCAGCCAGCCAGCTCTTCACCAAGGAGCCGAAGCTGGTCAGCGTGGTCAGGCTGCTGTCGCCGAAGATGCTGGGCGTCCACGCGTTGTCGGTGACCCAGGCCGTCCAGCTGGCGCCGTCTCCGTTGACGGTCGTCTGCAGAGACGTTCCGAACGACGCGGGATCGGAGTTGGCGTATCCCCATTCGCTGATGAACACGGGCGCCTTGGCGGCGGCCGTGGCGACCTGGCTCTGGAAGGCGCTGCTCCAGTTCGACGGGTAAATGTGGGCCGTGTACATCAGGTTGGTGCCGGTGGGCGGGTCGCTGGCCGCGTCGCCCGGGTGCTGGTCCCAGACGTTCGACGGCACGATGATGAGGTTTCGGGGCGCACCGGCCCGGATGGTGTCGATCAACTGCTGAACGACGGGCTTCAACGTCGACCAGGGAACGTTCGTGTCGATGGGTTCGTTGAACGGTTCGTAAATGACGTTGCTGGCGCCCGCGAATCGGGGCGCGATGTCCGTCCAGAACGTCTTGGCGTCGGCGGCGGATGTCCCGGAGGCGGCGTTGTCGATCTGATGGTAATCGACGATCACGTACAGGTTCTTGCTGGTCGCGTAGTCCACGGCCGGCTTCAGGACCTTGGCGACGTAGTCGGCGGCGCTCAGCGGCGAAGCGGGCGTGCAGCCGGCAGTCGGGCCCGTGCCGACGGGATACGGGCAGGGCGAGCAAGTGGCGCCACCCCCGCTGTTGTAGTCAACCTTGGGGTAGACGGGCAGCCGGACGACGTGCCCTTGCACGCCGGCGGCCGCGATCTTGTCCAGGCGCGTGGTGATGCCGGCAGCGCTCTGGCCGCCGTACCAGTACAGCGAGCCGATGTCGATGAGCGCGGAGCCGCGCAGGATGATCGTCTTGCCGGTGGGATCCTGCAGCTTGTTGCCGTTGACGGTCAGCCAGGGAAGGCCGTTGCTGCCGCCCGCGCCGCCGCCGGAGCCCGACGAGCCGCCCAGTTGTGAACCGCCGGCTCCCGGTCCGCCACCGCCGCTGCCCCCGGTGGAGTTGCCGCCGGTTCCGCCGATGACGGAGCCGCCGCTGCCGCCCGTCGGGCCGACCGCGCCCCCGGTCCCCAGCGATCCTCCCGAGGCGGCCCCGCCGCCTGCGCCCTGGCCGGTGCTGGGCGCGCCGTGCCCCCCGCTCGCCCCCGCCGGACCGCCTGCACGGCCCCCCGCAGCTCCGCCTTCAGCGGATCCACCCGTGCCGGCGGGTTCGCTGGTCGACGAACCACACCCGGCGGCCCCCCCGACCAGGAGCACAAGCGAGAGCAGCGTGGCCAGCGCATCCTGCTTGATGTTCAGTCTCATGGCATGTCGGGTGGATGGAACCATTACCGGGTAAGGGGACCGATGATGCGAAACCTTCCCGAATTCGTATCACGGCCCAGATCCGGCCGCGACGGCCCCGATGGCCATCAGCTGCGCCGGCGGGTCGACCTCCCGCGACGACTCCGCTGAGCCGAGCGAAGTCAATCGCGCCGGCGCAGACCCGCCATTGCGGCGATGACCAGCAGCAGGCACAGGCCAGAGCTCCCCGGGGCGTCCGCCGACTGGCAGGGGCCCCCGGAGTCTTCCCCGACTCGACCGACGTCATTCCCGCAGCCCCCGGATCCACCGCTCGCGAGGCTGCCGCCCGGAGATAGGCCGCTGGCGCCGCGATGGCCGAGACGTCTGGTCCACCGGCTCGGCCGCGGCGGTCACCGCCTCGGGCCGGTGCCGACGGCGACCTAGGGCGCGCGGCTGAAGGTCACGCTGCCGGCGCCGCCGTCGGACCGCCGGCGCGCCAGAGGCGAAACAGCGCGACCGGACCCGCCTTCGAGCCCGGCCGCGCGGCCGCCCTGCGCTACTGGATGCTGACCGAGTTCACCTGGTCATTGAGGCCCCCGCAGCCCGAGCCCGGCGGGAAGCTGGCGCTGCAGAAGTTCGTGTCCGCCGACACGACGTAGGCGCAGCCCGTGCAGTCCGACCCCGACCAGAGCGTGACCGTGTGACCGGAGGTTGCCGGCCCCATGAGGATGTAGGACGCGCCGCCCGGCGCGATGGGGCCGAAGCAGCCGGTGCCGTAATAATGGTTGAGGAGGCGAGCGTCGCTGCTGCAGTCGACCAGGATCTGCACGTCAGGCTGCTGGGTCTCGCAGGTCATCCCCGTGAACCCCGTCGCGCAGCCGCAGGTGTACGTGCCGACGCCGTTGGTGCAGGTCCCGCCGTTCTGGCAGGGGTTCGGGCTGCAGTTGTCCACCAGCGTGCAGCCGGTCGCGCCCGTCCCCGTGTACCCGGTCGGGCAGTCGCCACAGGTGAAGCTGCCCGCGCTGTTCGTGCAGGTCGTGTGCGAATCGCAGCCGCCGTTGTTGGTCGCGCACTCGTCGACGTCCACGCAACCGGTCGACCCGTCGCCCATGTAGCCGGACGGGCAAGCACCGCAGGTGAAGCTGCCCGCGCTGTTCGTGCAGGTCGTCAAGGGGTCGCAGCCGCCGTTGTTCGTCGCGCACTCGTTGATGTCCATGCAGCCGCTGCCGCCGTCGCCGGTGTAACCCATCGGGCAGGTGCCGCAGGTGAAGCCGCCCGGCATGTTCGTGCAGGTCGTCAAGGGGTCGCAGCCGCCGTTGTTCGTCGCGCACTCGTTGATGTCCGTGCAGGCCGTGGCGCCCGTCCCGCTGTATCCGCTGGGGCAGTTGCCGCACACGAAGCTGCCGGGCGTGTTCATGCAGACCGTGAGCGGGTCGCAGCCGCCGTTGCCGGTCGCACACTCGTCGACGTCCACGCACCCGGCCACCCCGTCGCCGGTGTAGCCCGCGGGACACGCACCGCAGGTCCGCGACCCCGGCGTGTTCGTGCAGGTCGTGTGCGAATCGCAGCCGCCGTTGTTCGTCGCGCACTCGTCGACGTCCGTGCAGCCGGCCGTGCCCGTCCCCATGTAGCCCGCGGGACAAGCGCCGCAGGTCCGCGACCCCGGCGTGTTCGTGCAGGTGGTGTGCGAGTCGCAGCCGCCGTTGTCCGTCGCGCACTCGTTGACGTCCGTGCAGCCGGCCGTGCCCGTCCCCGTGTAGCCCGAGGGACAAGCGCCGCAAGTCACGCCGCTGGCGCCGTCGGTACACGTCACCAGCGGGTCGCAGCCGCCGTTCGCGACCGCACAGGTCGGCGCCGCGCCGCCCGCGCCCGCCATCCCGCCGCCGACGCCGCCGTTGCCGCCCGCGCCC
>JAICYS010000314.1 GCA_025934105.1 Myxococcota bacterium
CCCCCCGCTCCGCCAGCCGCGTTTCCGCTGCCGCCACCGCCGGCCTTACCGCCGGTGCCAAGCGTGCCGCCGTGGCCGCCAGACCCCGCGTGGCCGCCCGACCCGCCGGTGCCTCCACCCGAGGAACTACTCCCGCAACCGACCACCAACAGCGAAACACCGAATGATGCGAGTAACCAACCTTTACGCATGAGCCCTCCGAAGGTCCGTTAGGGAATGAACCGTGCGCAAATTAAGGCGCACCTTCGCCTACGCAAGACGCGCAGACGTCACGTTTGCGGCGAGCCCCCGGAACCGCGGAAATCCCTCTTACAGGACGTTGGAGGCGAGTTCTGCGAGCGGCGACCGTTCGCCCTTCGACAGCGTCACGTGGCCGGCCATCAACTCGCCCTTGAACTTCTCGACCACGGTGGTGAGGCCATTCGAGGTGGCGTCCACGTACGGGTTGTCGATCTGGTACGGATCGCCGGTCAGGACCACCTTGGTCGCCTCGCCCACGCGCGTGATGATGGTCTTCACCTCGTGGGGCGTGAGGTTCTGCGCCTCGTCGACGATGATGAACTGATTGGGAATCGAACGGCCGCGGATGTACGTCAGCGGCTCGATCTCGATGTAACCGAGGTCAATCAGCTCTTGATAGCTGCGCCCGTTCTTTCGTTCCGTCTTCGACAACCCCATCAGAAACTCGACGTTGTCGTAGATGGGCTGCATCCAGGGGTTCAGCTTCTCTTCGATGTCGCCGGGCAAGTAGCCGACGTCGCGCCCCAGCGGGAAGATGGGCCGTGACACCAGCAGCTTGGAGTAGATCTGCTCCTCCACGACCTTCTGCAGGCCGGCCGCCAGCGCCAGCATGGTCTTGCCGGTCCCGGCTTTGCCGATCAGGGTGACCAGCTTGATGTCGTCGCACAGCAGCAGGTCCAACGCGCAGTGCTGCTCTTTGTTGCGCGGCCGGATCCCCCAGACGCCTTCGCGCAGCTTGCGCAACGGGATCAGCTTTTTGTTGGGGCCGTCGAAGCGCCCCAGCGCGCTGTGCGAAGGATTGTCGCGGTCGCGCAACAGCACGTACTGGTTGGCCTTGAAGTTGGCCTCGGCCAGCGACAGCACGTTGTTCGTGTAAAACGCGTCGACGTCGGCGCCGCTGGTCACCAGCTCGGTCATGCCGGTGTGCAGCTCGTCGATGTCGATCTTTTCCCCCTCGAATTCCATCGAGGTGAGGCCCAGCGCGTCGGCCCGGATGCGAAGATTGACGTCCTTGGTGACGAAGATGGTGGGCTCGCCCTTGTTGTAGTCGCGCACGTCCAGCGCGACCATCAAGATCAGGTGGTCGGCGACCTGGCTCTCGCGCAGCGTGGTCGGCACCGCCCGCGCCGCCGAGGCGACGCGCAGCCGCCCGCCGCCCGGAAGCGGGGCGCCGTCGGAAAGCCGGTGTCCCCCCTCGCGCAGCCCGTCCAGCATGCGCGCCACCTCGCGCGCGTTTCGCCCGCGCTCCGACGCCTCTTTCTTGAACTGGTCGATCTCCTCGATCACGAAGATCGGGATCACCACCTCGTTGTCCGCGAACTGAAGCAGCGCCCGCGGGTCGTGCAGAAGGACGTTGGTGTCGAGAACGAAGTGCTTCACTTCGACTTGCTCTTCTTGCCGCGCGTGATGATGACGTGCTTCATGACGACGTCGGTGGTCGGCTTGTCGCGGGGGCCGCGCTCGACGTTGGCGATCTTGGTCACCAGCGACAGGGGCTCGCATTTGCCGAAGATCGTGTGGCGCCCGTTCAGGTAGGTGGGCGTCCCCTCGGTGATGAAGAACTGCGACCCGTTGGTCCGGGGCCCGGCGTTGGCCATGGCCAGCATGCCCGGCTTCTCGAACGTCAGCTCCGGCTTGATCTCGTCCTCGAAATGATAACCGGGGTTGCCGACGCCCGTGCCCAGCGGATCGCCGCCCTGGATCATGAAGCCGGGGATGACGCGGTGGAAGATCAGCCCGTCGTAAAAAGGCCGCTTGACCCACTTGCCGTCCTTGTCCTTGAACGGGCGCAGCCCGCGCGCCAGCCCCACGAAGTTGGCCACCGTGATGGGCGCCTGCTTGTCGAACAGCTGGCAGGTCAACGTCCCCTGCGTGGTTTCGATCTTCGCGGTCAGCGGCCCCGAGCCCGGGAGTCCTTTGGTCGCGTCCTCCAGCGTGAAGTGCCCCTTGGCCGGATCGTCGCCCTCGGCGTGCGCGGTGGCGGCTCCCGCCAGGGTCAGGGCGAAAAGGAGGGTGATCGACGTTCTGCAACGCATGCGCTGGCTCCTTGGCAGATTTTGAACGCGGCTACTATTACCACGGCCGAGTGGCGGGCGGACCCGGGCTTCGCCGGGCGGCTCTTCGCCCCGGGGCCGTCCCCCGCCCAGGGCCCGGTCAGCGCCGGGACTGGATCCGTTCCAGCGCGGCGTCCAGGTCGATTCCGGGCGCGCGGCGGAGACCGGCCCACAGGTCCCCGATCTGGCGGAGCCGTTCCGGAAGCGTCCGGATCGTGAACGCGCGCGGATCCAGCCGCTCGTCCAGCTCGTCCCAGCCGAGCGGCGTCGAGGCGCCCGCGTAGTCGCTGGCCCGCGCGCTGTAGGCGCAGGCCAGGGTCTTGCCGGTCACGTTCTGGAGGCAGTCGATGTAGACGCTGGCGGGATCGCGCCGGTTGACCGTGCGCTCGACGGTGGTGGCCTCCGGGTGCTTCTTCACGATGAAGGACGCCACCAGCTGGCAAAACAGCATCCCCGATTCGAACGACGTCCCCGGCCCGAGCGGCAGGTAGACGTGCAGGCCGCGCGATCCGGAGGTCTTGAGCCAGCCGGCGATCCCCAACCCGTCCAGTTCGTCGCGCACCCAGCGGGCGACGTCGCGGACGCGCGCGAACGACGCGCCCGGCATCGGGTCGAGGTCGATGGCCGCGAAGTCCATCTGCTCGGGCGACTGCGCGCGCGAGAACCACGGGTCCTGCGAGATCACCGCCAGCTGCACCATGTGCACCAGCGTGGCCAGGTTGCCGCCCACCAGGCGCGCCGGCACGTCGTCGTCGACCGAGATCCGCTGCGCGCGGACGCCGGCCGGGACCTCGTCGGGCGCGCGCTGCTGGTAAAAGGCGTCGCTCTCGACACCGTTGGGGAAGCGCTTCATGACCAGCGGCCGATCGCGCACCACCGGCAGCAGATACGGCGCGACCTGCACGTAGTAGCGCATGAGGTCGCCCTTGGTCAGCTTCAGCTTCGGCCAGAGCGGCTTGTTGAGGTTACCGACGTCGATGGTCCCGTCGGCCAGCGCCAGGCGGCCGCTGCCGCGCGCAATCAGCGCCTCCAGCGCCGTCAGGACCTGGTCCGGGTCTTCGTCCATCGCCTCGGGCGCGGCGGCGGTCTTCTTGCGCGGGCGGCGCGCGGGCTTGGGGCGGGTGGATGACCTGGACGCAGCAGCCATGGTTTCGTCCGCGATCGCCGCTGGGACGACGTCGTCGCGCAACCCAAGATAGATCGGCTGCCGCAGATAGCCGTCGGAAGTCCAATCCGTGAACTTGACCTCCACGACCAGCTCGGGCCGGACCCAGCGCGGCCGCTCGTTGGCCGGCGGGCGCGTGTCGAACGGGCAAACGTCCGTGGCGCGCGCGGCCAGCAGCCGCCCCACCCGCGCCAGCTCGCTGTCGCTGAAGCCGCCGCCCACGTGTCCGGCGTACCGCAATCGCCCCCCGGGCGCCGTCGGCAATCCGACCATCAGCGCGCCGAACCAGGTGCGGGCGCCCCGCGGCTCGGTGAACCCGCCCACCACCAGCTCTTGCCGTTTGAGCAGCTTCATCTTCCGCCACTCCAGCGTGCGACGGCCGGGCCGGTAGGGTGATCGCGCGTCCTTCGCGACCAGCCCCTCCCAGCCGCGCGCTTCCGCCTCGGCCCACAGCGCGGTCCCGTCGCCGCTGACCTGGCGGGCCAACCGCAGCGGACCATCGCCGCGCGCATCCGGCAGCGCCTGTTCGAGGCGGGCGCGGCGTTCCGCCAGCGGACGCGCGGTCAGCTCGTCGGCGCCGTCGTGCAGGAGGTCGAACGCCACGAACGCCACCGGCCGCGCCGCCGCCAGGCGCGCGATCTCGCTGGGCTCGCTGAGGTGGATGCGTTCCTGGATGTGGCCGAACCCCACCGGCTGGCCCCGCTCGTCCAGCGCGACGATCTCGCCGTCCAGCAGCGCCGCGGCCCGGCGCCGCGCGCACCAGGCCGCCAGCGCCGTCACCAACTCGGGGAACTGCGCCGTCTTGTCGTTTCCCTTGCGCGACGCAATCGTCACCTCCGCGGTCGCCCCGCGCGGCACCACCGCGATCAGCGCCCGGATGCCGTCGTACTTCGGTTCGTAGACCAGGTGCGGGTCGCGAAGCGGCGCGTCCGCCAGCGTGGCCAGCATCGGTTCCATCAACGGATCATACGGGAACCCGCCCCGCGTTCCGGGGCCCTGCGGCGACGGTTCCGTCCGCCAGACCCCAGCCCGGTCGAGGCGTCATCAGGGCTGCGGGACGCCGCGCATGTCGACCAGCTCGCCGGCGTGAATTCCCAGGCGCGACGCGAGGCCCCCGCCGATCTCCAGGACGTACTGCGAGCGGGCCGGCACCATCCGTTCGGTCTCCGTCTCGGGCGCCGCGTTCTCGACCACCCCGGCGATGCGCCGATCCGGCCCGATGAAGACCATGTCCAGCGGAATCAACGTATTTTTCATCCAGAACCGCTGCACCCGCGGCTCGTCGAACACGAACAGCATGCCGGCGTCGGCGTCCAGGTGCGATCGGTACATCAGGCCCCGCGCGTGTTCTTCGGGCGTCAGCGCCACCTCGACGCGGAACGGAACGGCGCGCCCGTCGGCCTGGATCACGACCGTCGGCGCGCTGGCGGTCGCGTGCGACGAGGGAGCCTTGTGGCCATTGCAGCCAGCCGCCAGCAGCGCCACCGCCAGAACACAGGCGCGCAGGAGGACGCCGGAGCAAGCGCGTCGTTTCACGCCGTCACGGTATCATCGAACGGGTGACGAGCAACGCGACCGTCGGCGATCTGCGGGGTTGCCGCGTGCTGGTGACCCGACCGGTCGAGCAGGCCGGGCCGCTGGCGGATGCGCTGCGCGCCGCGGGCGCGGCCCCGCTGCTGTATCCAACCATCGAGGTGGGCGAACCGCCGGACTGGGGGCCGTTCGACCGGGCCTTCGCCGGCGCTCGTCCCGGCGATTGGGCGGTCTTCACCAGCCCGTCGGCCGTCCGTCTGGCGGCGGCCCGCTTGCGCCGCACCGGCCAGGCCGGCGCGATGGCGTCTTTGAAGCTGGCCGCCGTCGGCCCGGGCACCGCCGCCGCCCTCGAGCGCGAGGGGTGGACCGCCGACGTCGTGCCCCAGGGCGGCCAGCGCAATCAGGAGGGGCTGGCGGCAGCGCTGTCCAGCCTGGCCCCGGGCGCGCGCGTCCTGTTTCCGCGCGCGCTCGAGGGGCGCGACCAGCTGGCGCGCCAGCTCGCCGAGCGTCAGGTCTCCGTCGAGGTGGTTCCCGTCTCGCGGACGCGGCCCCCGACGCTGCCGCCGCTCCCTGTGGTCGACGCGGCCATCGGCGCCAGCCCGTCCGCCCTGCGGGCGCTGGTCGCTCGGTGGGGTGGGGCGGCGCTCGCCGGGCACGCC
>JAICYS010000192.1 GCA_025934105.1 Myxococcota bacterium
AGCAGCTCTTGCTTCTCGCTGATCTGCTGCATGTACTTCTGCACGCCCAGCGACGCGCCGTAGGCGATGGCGCGCTTGGCGAAGTCGCACTTCTTCTTCTCGCGGCCGAGCGGACCGTCCGGGATGCGCCGGTCGATCTTGATCGGGTCGGCCAGCTCTTGCTGGACCTGCGCGACCAGCGCCATCAGGCCCAGGCGGCCGGTCAGCGCGCGTTTCAGCATCGTCCCGGGCACCAGCAGGCGGTTGATCTCGTTCGTCCCCTCGAAGATGCGGTTGATGCGCGCGTCGCGGCTCACCCGCTCGATCGGGTAGTCCGCGATGTAGCCGGCGCCGCCGAAGATCTGCAGCGTCTCGTCGGCGCTGGCGTGCAGCATCTCGGAGCCGAACACCTTGATGATCGACGCCTCGATGGCGTGCTCTTCGATGGCGTCGATCTCTTTCTTCTGGGCCTGCGGATCGCCGGGGTCGATCGCCTTCGAGCGCGCGTCCAGCAGGCCGGCGGTCCGGAACGCCATCGACTCGGCGACGAAGGTGCTGGTGGCGATATCGCCCAGCTTCTTTCGAATGAGGTCGAATTCCGCGATCGGCTTGCCGAACTGCTTGCGCTCGCGCGCGAACTTCACGCCCAGCTCCAGGCAGTACTTGGCGCCGCCCACGGCGCCCACGCCCAGCTTCCAGCGCCCGATGTTGAGGATGTTGAAGGCGATCTTGTGTCCCTGCCCGATGGTCCCCAGCACCGCGTCGATCGGGATCGTGCAGTCCTCGAGATAGAGCGGACAGGTCGAGCTGCCCCGGATGCCCAGCTTGTGCTCCTCGGGGCCCACGGTCAGCCCGGGCGCGTTGCGCTCGATCAAGAACGCGGTGAACTGCTCGCCGTCGACCTTGGCGAACACGGTGAAGAGGTCGGCGAACCCGGCGTTCGTGATGTAGAGCTTCGAGCCGGTCAGCTTCCAGCTCTTGCCGTCGGCCGATTTCACCGCCTTGGTCTTGGCGGCCAGCGCGTCGGAGCCCGACCCCGGCTCGGTGAGCGCGTAGGCGGCGATCATCTCGCCGGTCGCCAGCTTGGGCAGGTACTGGGCGCGCTGTTCGCGCGTGCCGAACAGCACCAGCGGCATGGTGCCGATGCCCACGTGCGCGCCGAAGCTGACCGCGTACGACCCCTGGCGGCTGGCCGCCTCGGTGATGAGGCTGGAGCTGGTCTTGTCGCCGCCCAGGCCGCCGTACTGTTCGGGGATGTCGTGGCCGAGCAGGCCCACGCCGCCCGCCTTCTGCAAGAGCTCGCGCATGAGGCCGGGCTTCTTGGCCTCGATGTCCGCCACCCGCGGCATCACCTCGCGGTTGACGAAGTCGTCGGCCGTCTCCTTCATCATCCGCTGCTCGTCGGTGAGCATCTCCGGCGTGAAGATCTTCACGGACCCGGTCGGCTCGAGCAGGAACCCGCCGCCGGGCGAAAGCGTGATCGAGGGGGCGCCCATGCAATCAGGATAACAGCTTCGGCGGCGGGCGCCTCAGAACCCCCACCGCGAGGGCCACACCAAGCAGGGTGAGCCCGGCGCCCAGCCACAAACCCGCCGGCCGGTGGCGAACGACCAGGTGGTGCGTCCCGGCCGGCATGGCGACGGCCAGCACCCCGTGTGCGTGCACGTCGGACAGTTGCGACGTGCCGATGACGAACGGACCGACGGGCTCGCCGCCGTCGGCGCGCCAGCCGGCGTCGAAGTTCTGGTTGATGACGACCAGCGCCGGCGCGGCCAGCCGGACGTCATAGTCCAGTCGATTGGGTGTCCAGTCGGTCGCAGTGACCGTCCCGGCCCCCAACGGCTTCACGAACGCCTGCGGGCTGTGTCCCAGCCACAGCTCGGGCGCCGGCTTCCAGTCCAGCGCCACGTAGCAGCCGCGCGTGCCCGTGCCCTCGACGGGAAAGGCCGGCAGGCGCCGGTAGCTGGCGGCCGGGTTCTGGAAGAAGTCGCGGCTGGCCGGGCCCTCCGGCAGCGGCGGATCGATCCCCTGCTGCAGCAGCCGCTGATTGGCCAGCGTCACGTCCCCGGCCACCCCCAGCGCCACCAGCACGGCCGCCCACGCCGCGGCACGCGCCGCGGCCGGGCGCGCCCGCTCGATCCAGCTCCGCCCGCCCCGCAGGGCCGCCGCGGCGAGCAGCCCGAACGCCACCATGGCCGGCCCGAGGAACCGAGACGGGACGCGCAGCGAATCGAACACCGGCAGCGTGTGAAGCAGCTTGAACAGGGACGCACCCCGGTTGCCGCCCAGCGCGCACCAGACCAGCACCACCAGCACCGCCAGGTTGATTCGCCGCACCCGTAGCGCGTCGCGGTCGCGCCCCGGCGCCACCAGCGCCAGCGCCGCGCCGGCCAGCATCAGCGCGACCGGCACCAGGCCCACGTAATCGTCGTACTCGGGCCAGACGTAGCGGTGGCTCGCCATCGCGCGCCCGTGCTCGCGCGTGGTCCAAAACGCGAACACCTCGCCGATGCGCAGGAAGTCGTCGATCGGCTCGCGGCGCGGGTGGTCGCGCAGGAACGCCAGCACCGGCAACAGGCGCACCGCGCTCAGCAGGCCCCCCAGCAGCAGGATGACCGGGAGGGCGCGCAGCAGCCCGCGCCGGTCTCGCGGCGACCCCAGCCGCGCCAGCGATTCGGCTGCCAGCGCCACCGCCATGAGCGGCGCCGGATAGGTCCCGCCTTCGAGGACGGTCGCCGCCAGCAGCGCGGCCGCCAGCACCGCGTAGCGCAGGTCCGCCAGCGCCCGCCGAAACGCCCAGACGACGGCCGGCAGGTAGAGAAACGGCGTGAACGACAGGTGCCCGCCGCCGATGTGCTCGGCGTAAAACCCACACGCCGCCATCACCGTCATCCCCAGGATCTGCTCGGGGACGCCGCCCCCCTCGTCGGCGACCAGCGCCCGGGCCCCCAGCGTCCCCGCCAGGAGGTGCGTCAGGATCCAGACCTTCATCCCGACCGCCGTGGGCAGCCAGAAGAAGGTCAGCAGGAACATCGGCCCGGGAAACGGCGCCTCGGGCTCCTGAAACAGCACGATTCCGCCGCAGTGGTAAGGGTTCCAGGACGGAAATTGGTGAAAATCGCGCAGGGCGACGCGCGCGGTCTCCCACAGGGTGGCGAAGTGTCGCCAATCGTCGGTGCCGCCGATCCGGTTCAGGCTGAACCGGCAGGCGCCCCCCGGTGGACAGAAGACGATCATCGGCGCGATCAGCACCAACGGGATCGCGACGGCCGCGATGAACGACCAGGTTCGAGGCTTCCGCGACCAGTCCGGCAATCTCACCGTTCCGCCCCTATCATGCCTTGAGGCTTGCGCGCTGGCGCAGCTCGCATAATCTGGAGCGACAGGGATGAGCGCGCCGACGCGACCCCGAACTCGCGGCGACCGCCCTCGGGTAGCCCTCGTGCTGTCCGGCGGCGGCGCCCGTGGCGCCTATGAGGCCGGCGTCATGCGCTACATCCGCGAGGATCTGGCGGGCGACCTGGGCGGCCAGGTGCAGTTCGACATCATCTGCGGGACCTCCGTCGGGGCCATCCATGCCTGCTTCTTCGCGGCGACCGCCGACATCCCCGAGCAGCAGGGGCGCATCCTGGTCGACCGCTGGGAGAGCTTCGTCCTCGAGGAGATGGTCAGCTTCGGCGTGAAGGAGTTCATGCGGGCCCCGGCCACCCTGCTCGGCAGCGGGCACATCGACGAGGTCGAGGGCGAGCGGCGGCTGGGGGGCATCGTGCAGACGCGCCAGCTGGAGCGCATGGTCCGGCGCCTCATCCCGTGGACCCACATCACCACCAACATCCAGGCGGGCAACCTGGAGTCGCTGTCGGTCACCGCCACCGACATCGGCAGTGGCAAGACCGTCGTCTTCCTGCAGAGCGCGCGCGGCCAGGCGCCGGGCTGGAGCAAGGACCCCTTCGTCCGCGCGCAGGCGGTCAACATCGGGCCCGAGCACGCGCTGGCGTCGGCGGCGCTGCCCATCCTGTTCCCGGCCATCTGCATCGGCGAGCGGTTCTTCTGCGACGGCGGCCTCCGCCAGAACACGCCGCTTTCGCCGGCGCTGCGCCTGGGCGCGGACAAGGTGCTGGTGATTGGCCTGCGCCAGCAGCCCAAGACCAACGCCGTTCCCGAAGAGTCGATGCCATTCCCGGGCGCGGCTTTTCTGGTGGGCAAGATCCTGGACGCCTTCCTGCTGGACCACATCGACTACGACCTGGACCGCCTGCGGCGCTTCAACGCCGTCATCGAGGCCGTGCGCGCCACCGGCAGCCCCGACCACGTGGCGCGCTTCGACGAGGTGGTCACCACCATGCGCGGCGCGCCCTACCGCGCCGTCGGCGAATACATGATCCGCCCCTCGGCCGACCTCGGCGCCATCGCCTCGCAGGTGGCGCGCGCCGGCCGGTTCAAGGGGAGCGGCGGGGGCCCGGGCATCCAGCTGCTCCGGCGGCTGGCCACCGCGCGCGGCGCCAACGAGGCCGACCTGCTGTCCTACATCCTCTTCGACGGCCTGTTCGCGGCCGAAGTCGCGCGGCTCGGCTACGAGGACGCGCGGGCCCACCACGACGAGCTGGCCAAGTTCCTGGCCGACGCCGTGGTGCCGGAAGTTTAGAGCTACTTCACGAGGCGGAGCTGGGGGCGCTTGCGGCGGCGCGCCACCAGCGGCGGACCCAAGAGCTCGGGGGCGGGCTCGGCGTGGGCGGGCACGGACTGCAGCCGCCGCACGGGCGTCGGGACCGCCTGGGCCTCCAGCTCTTCGGCGGCGGCAGCGTCGCCGGCCTCGGGGACCGGCGCCGCCACGACCGACACGTCGCTGGGCACGTCCTCGGAGAATAGGACACCGCGGCCGTCGTCGCCGGTGACGGCGTACACCGCCGACCAGGGGACGAAGGTCAGTTGCGCCGCGCGCGAGAACGACAGCGTCGCCCGAACCCCCCCCTCGTCGATCTCGAGATCGGGGATGGGAATCGGCAGATCGTGGCCGTACTGCAGGATCAAATGCGCCTCGGTCCGGAACGGCTCCGGGACCAGGACGCCGGCGCGTCGGGCGTCCAGATGGAGGGATGTCCACCCCTCTTTCAGGAGCGCGAAAAAGGCCTGTTGCTTCGAGGGACGTTCGGGGGGGCAGCTCATCCTGGGCTCGTGGGCGTTGAGGCTACAGTCTTACTTGGAAGCGGTCCGGGTGCAACGCCCAGCGCGCGCCGGCATCGAAACCACGCCGCGCGTGGGACAAACGAGCCGGCAGAAACATTTGTCTTGAAAATCGTCGACGGCGCGGTCCGCGCGTCGAGTTTTTGCGATACGCTTCCGGGGAGATGAATCGCTTGACGCCCGCGCCTCCGCCGGGGGCACCTGCCCGGTTCCCCTCGGGCTGGCGCGCGCGCCTCGGCCGCGATCCGGTGCCCATCCTGCTGCGCGAAGGGAGCGAGGCGCTGGTGGCGCGCGTGCGGCGCGACCTGATCGACGATGAAGAAGCGCCGCGCGCCGACGAGGTGCTGACCTACGCCGAGGTGAAGTCGTTCCTGCGCAAGCAGGAGAAGAACGGCGCCTTCCCCCCCAAGCCACCGGAAAAGGCCATCGGCCCGGCCAAGTTCGCCCGCGCCGTCGCGACGCTGCGGGCGCTGGACCGCATGGCGGACTTCGGGCTGCGCAAGAGCGAGGACCCGGTGTCCCGCGCCGCCGAGCTGCTGCTGGACTCGCAGAACGACGACGGCGGGATCGGCGACCTGGCGGTCGGCGAGACCCCGGAAGCCCGCGCGCGCGCGGTGGCGGTTCACTTTCATGGCTGGGCGCTGTCCGCGCTCTGCCGGGCCGGGTACGACGACGACCCGCGCGTCGAGAAGGGCTTCCGCTTCCTGCTGGCCAATCGCCAGGCCGACGGCGGCTGGGCCTGGCGCGGCGTGCGCACCGACTCGGCCGCCCGCCCGTCCAGTCACCTCGTGACTGGAATGGCGCTGCGCGCGTTCGCCTCGTCGGCGACCCGCCGGTCGTCCCGCGAGGCCCGCCGGGCGGCCGAGCTGCTGGCCACCCGCTTCCTGCAACCCGACCGCTACCCGGACCGCAAGGCGGCGGCCTACTGGGAGCAGATCAGCGAGCCGCGCTTCTGGACCGACGTCCTCGACGCGCTGGACGGCGTCACGGCGGTGGGCCTCGGCAAGGAGAACTCGGGCGTCCGGACGGCGGAGGCGTACGTGCGCGGGCGCCAGAACCCGGACGGCCTCTGGTACCCGGGGGCCCCGGTCAAGGGCGACGGCATTTCCAGGCCGGCGGCCGCGGCGGCGGCAAACGTCAAGGATCGCGAGAGCGCCCGCTGGCTGACCGTCCGGGTCCTCATCGTGTTGCGCCGGGTCAACTGACCCCGGGGCGGGACGATGACACGGCCCCCCGTGACCGTGCCGGCAATGTGGTATGAAAGGCCGCTTGTCTCGCCACGAATACACCGTCACCGAAGTTCGGCAGATTCACGATCTGCCGATTCCCGAGCTGGTTTTTCGCGCGCAGGGGGTGCACCGCGAGCACCACCCACCGACTGAGATGCAGCTCTGTTCCCTGCTGTCCGTCAAGACCGGCGGCTGCCCCGAGGACTGCGCCTACTGCACGCAGTCGTCGCGCTACGACACCGGCCTCGAGCGGCAGCGGATGATGAAGCCGCCCGAGGTGCTGGAGGCCGCCGCCCGGGCCAAGGCCGCCGGCGCCTCCCGTTTCTGCATGGGCGCCGCCTGGCGCGAGGTCAAGGACGGCCCCGCCTTCGACGATGTCCTGCAGATGGTTCGAGGCGTCCGCGGGCTGGGCATGGAGGCATGCTGCACGCTGGGCATGCTGACCGAGGACCAGGCCAAGCGGCTGGCCGAGGCCGGGCTGACCGCCTACAACCACAACCTCGACACCTCGCGCTCGTACTACAAGTCGATCATCACGACCCGCACCTACGACGACCGCCTGCGCACGCTCGAGAACGTCCGCAAGGCCGGCATCACGGTCTGCTGCGGCGGCATCATCGGCATGGGAGAGTCGATCGACGACCGCTGCGGGATGCTGGCCACGCTGGCCAACCTGGACCCGCAACCGGAGAGCGTGCCCGTGAACGCGCTGGCCACCATGCCCGAGGGGATCCGGACCGCGCTGTCGGACCGGCCGCCGGTCGACCCGCTGGAGCTGGTGCGCATGATCGCGACCGCGCGCATCTTGATCCCGAAGGCGCGCGTGCGGCTGTCGGCCGGACGCGACGCAATGACGCGCGAAGCGCAGGTCCTCTGTTTCCTGGCCGGAGCGAACTCGATCTTCTACGGGGAGAAACTGTTGACCACCGGAAATCCAGACGTGGAGGCAGACCAGGGGCTCCTGCGCGACGCGGGCATGCGCGCCACCGAGCTGGCGGAAGCGCAGCTGGCGGGGCAAGGTGGCGAATGAGAGCGGCGCGGATTGCCCCGCTGCCGGCGCTGGACGCGGCGGAGATAGCCAAGCTGCAACCCTGGAAGCAGCCCTGGTGGCGGGCGGCGCCCGGCGACGGGCCGACCCTCTTCTGGATGGTCGCGATTCACGTCGGCGCGGTGCTGGGGCTGATCCTCACGCCCGTTCCCGGCTGGAAGATTCTCCTCGGCGCCGCGGCATTGCACTTCATCGGCGGCCTGGGCACGACGGTCGCGTTCCACCGCGCCATCGCGCACAAATCGCTGAAGCTGCACCCGGTGGCGCGGCACCTGTTCACGTTTTTCGCGATGTTCAACGGCTCGGGCTCGCCGCTGTCCTGGGCGGCGAACCACCGCCTGCACCACGCCAAGTCCGACACGCCCGAGGACATCTCCAGCCCGGGTGTGGGCGGCTTCTGGTGGTCGCACCTGCGCTGGCTCTGGCAGGCCGGCGCAGCGCCCGTCAAGCGCTACTGCAAGGACATCGACACGCCGTCGTATCGCCTGTGGGAGCGGCTGCAGATTCCCATCCTGACCGTGTCGTTCTTTGGTGGCCTGCTGTTCGGGTGGACGGCCTTCTTCTGGTTGGGGCCCATCCGCCTGGTGTTCGCCCTGCACGCCCAGTGCTTCGTGAACAGCGTCTGTCACCTCAAGAAAGAGGCCGGCCCCGAGGGGACGGCGATGAACGTGCGCTGGCTATCGCTCATGCACTTCTTTCAGGGTGAGAACTGGCACCAGAACCACCACGATCGCCCCGGCTCCGCGCGCCTGGGCTGGACGCGCACCCAGCCGGATCTGGGCTGGTACACCATCCTTCTCCTCGAGAAGGTGGGCCTGGCAAAGGACGTGCGCCGCCCGTCCGTTCCGCAGGCCGTCGACGCAGCCGCCTGACGGGCCGCCGCAGCTCGGGCTGAAAGCCCGTCAGCCGCACTGGCGGCGGAACTCGTAAGCGGCCAGCGCGACGCTGGTCGACAGGTTGAGCGAGCGGATCTCGGGGTCGCGCATGGGGATGGCGACGGTGGCTCCGGCGTGGCGATCCAGGATGGCCTGCGGAAGCCCGACGCTCTCGCGGCCGAAGATCAGCACGGCGGGGCGGGCGTAGGTCACCTCCTGAAACGGGCGGCGGCCGCGGGCGGTGAAGAAGTACGGCACGCCCAGCGACGGGAGCGCGGCTTCGAATTGCGCCCAGTCTTCCCAGACCCGCGGCTGCACGCGGGGCCAGTAGTCGAGTCCGGCGCGGCGGACGTTCTTGTCGTCCAGCGAGAACCCGAGCGGCTTGATCAGGTGAAGCTGCGCGCCGGCGGCCAGGCAGGTGCGGCCGGCGTTGCCGGTGTTCCAATGAATCTCCGGTTCGACCAGCACCACGTGCAGCTCGGGGGTCATGCCGCCGCCTGATCGATCAGGCGATGCGCGCCCGGCGGCAGGTCGGCGGGGAGCGCCAGCGCACCGAAACGGACGCGGCAGAGGCCCAGCACCTGGCTACCCAGCGCCGCGAAGATGCGCCGGACCTCGTGGTACGCCCCGCCGCCGACGGTGATCGAGGCCAGCTGCGCCGTCTCGGGTGGCACGGTCAAACTGGGGTGCGCACCCGTTCGTGGCAGCTCCGCCAGCTCCAGCACGTTGGGCTCATACCCGTCGTCCAGCCGGAACGGCTCGGGCAGCGGCTGGAACGGGCACGCCAGCGCCGCCTGGTAGGTGCGGGGGACCGCGCGCCGCGGATGCGTGAGCCGCTGGATCTCCGCCCCGTCGTTGGTCCACAGCAAAAGCCCAGTCGTGTCGAGATCCAGCCGCCCGACCGGACGCAGCTCGGCGTGAAGCGGCGTGCCGCGCAGCAGCTCGTACGCGGTGCGATGCCGCGGATCGCGCAGCGCCGTCACGCAGCCGAGCGGCTTGTTCTGCAGCACCCGCACCCGATCGAACAGCTGCCGCGCGACGCCGTCCACGGTCACCGCCAGGGGCAGGCGTTCGGGCGCGATGGTTTCACGGGCCTGGGTGAGGGGCTCGCCGCCGGCGACCAGCCCGCCGTCGGCGATCAGGTCGCGCGCCGCCGAGCGTGAGCAGCCGAGGTTGCGCGCCACCAGGACGTCCAGGCGCGCCCCCTCGCTCATCGCGCCTCCGCGACCTGCGCGACGTCGACCGCCGTGGCCCCCAGCAGGTCGCCCAGGACGCGCGGCGCGATCTCGACCAGCAGGCCGCGCGCGCCGCCGTTGACGTAGATGATCGGCAGCTCGAGGATCGTCCGTTCCACGTAGACGGGCAGCGGCTTGCGCATGCCGAACGGCGAGGTGCCCCCGACCAGGTAGCCGGTGTGGCGGTGCGCCACGGCGGGATCGCAGGGCTGGACGCTCTTGACGCCCAGGACGCGGGCCAGCTGCTTGGTCGAGATCTGGCGGTCCCCGTGCATCAGACAGACCAGCGGCTGCTTGTCGGCGGCCTCGAGAACGATGGTCTTCACCACCTGGTGCTCGTCGACGCCCAGCGACGCCGAGCTGTGGCGCGTGCCCCCCTTGTCGACGTACGGGTAAAGGTGCGGCACGAAGGCCACGCCCGCCGCGCGCAGCGCCAGCAGCGCCGGCGTCGACGGAAGGTTCTCCCGGGCCATGGGCGGGAACTCTAACTTCTCGCGTCCGGATCGGCGTGCGATAGTGAGAGGCGATGAGCGATCGCGATCCGGAGGCCGTCTCGTCCGACGACGCCGCCGCCGCCTGCCACCCGGACGTCATGTGTCCGGTCTGCGCGGCGCGCGGCAAGCTGGTGCGCATGCTGCCCGTCAAGGCGCACGTGCAGTGCCCGGAGTGCCGCTACTTCGACTCCTGCTGCATGTGACGCCTCAGCGCGCGGCGTCGGGCGTCGGGCAGCTGGCCGTTCCGTCGACGGCGCAATCGCAGGTCACCGGGACGCAAGAGGCGATGGGGAACTGTCCGGCCTGGACGATCGAGGCGGTGCCGGCGTCGGCGCCGCTGCACCCGTACTGGGCCGTGTCGCTCGCCAGCCGCACGCCGACCAGCTGGCCGCTCGGGTCGAACACCCGCTGGTTGAGGCCGCCGGTGGTCATCCAGCTGACCACCTCGAGCCCGCAGGCCACCGACCAGGTCACGAGCGGCCCGCAGCTGGCGCGCGAGACCGACGAGCAGCCGTAGGCGCTGCAGTAGCAGTCCCAGCTCATGTGCAGGACGGATCCCTCGGTCGTGCAGCTGCACGCCGCTCCGTCGGTGGCGGCCGAATCGGCCGTCGCGTCCGCGCCCGCGTGAACGGGAAGCGTCGATTGATCGGCGGCGCCGTCCGCCGGGTGCTGCCCGCCGCCCGGACTGGCAGCGGTCGACCCACACGCGCCGGACGCCAGCAGCAGACACAGGAGGCCCGGCAGACCGGGTGGATGGCCCATGCGCGGCAGCTTACCCCCCGCCCACCGATTCCAATCCTGCCGCTTCTGGCGCGGCCAGGAAGGCGCTGGCGTAAGCAACGTTGAGGGCAGCGAACCTGCCCGACCACGTGCCGCCCGGAGGCGGCCTGGTGCACTAGTGCACCGCCGTCGAGATAGCGTCAACGCCGAGGCCGACAAGCCGCGCTGGACGCGAGGCGCGACGACGAGGAATACCCGTAGGTATTGTGAGGAGAAGCAACGAAGCGTCC
>JAICYS010000002.1 GCA_025934105.1 Myxococcota bacterium
CCACCGTCCTGTCGCGCGGCATCTCGGAGCTGGGGATCTACCCGGCCGTCGACCCGCTCGACTCGACCTCGACGATTCTGTCGCCGCAGGTGGTGGGCGACGAGCACTACGCGGTGGCCCGCGCCGTCCAGAAGATCCTGCAGAAATACAAAGAGCTGGTCGACATCATCGCCATCCTCGGGATGGACGAGCTGTCGGAGGACGACAAGCTGACGGTGTCTCGCGCCCGCAAGATCCAGAAGTTCCTGTCGCAGCCGTTCTTCGTGGCCGAGACCTTCACCGGCACCCCCGGCAAGTACGTCGAGATCAAGGACACCGTGCGCAGCTTCAAGGAGATCGTCGACGGCAAGTGCGACGACCTGCCCGAGCAGGCGTTCTACATGCAGGGCGGCCTGGACGACGTGCGGGCCCGCGCCGAGCAGATGAAGAAAGAGAGCGTCTGAATGGAGCTCCGGAGAGGGCTTCCACCGCGTCCCGCCATCAGCTCGGGCCAGCCAGGCCGGCCTTCGCGCGAGGCGATCAGGTCGCGATGAAGCTGTCGCTCACCACGCCGCGGGGCGCGCTGGTCGACGCCGACGTCGACGAGGTCACGGCGCCCGGCGAGATCGGCGAGCTGGGCGTGCTGCCCGGCCACGTGCCGCTCATGACCACGCTGCGCCCCGGGGTCCTGTCGTACAAGAAGGGCGAGCACCAGGGCGTGGTGGCGGTGGGCGAGGGCTTCTTGCAGGTGGCCCCCGACCCCCGCGCCGACGCCAACAACACCGGCAACGATCGCGTGCTGGTGCTGGTCGACGAGGCGGTGGCCGCCGGCGACGTCGACCGCGAGGCCGCCGCCCGCGAGCTGGCCGACGCCGATCGCGAGCTGACCGCCTGGAAGGGCGAGCTGGACGGCGCCCACCAGGCGCTGATCCTGCGCCGCGGCTGGGCCCAGGCGCGCCTCGACGCCGCCAACCGCGCCGCCCCGACGCACTGAGGAACGGGGTCGGGCGCCCGCGGCCGGCTGGCCGCGGCGACTCAGTCCGGCGCGGCCGCCGGGAGCGTGAACGTGAAGGTGCTGCCGGCGCCCGGCTCGCTGTCGAGGCCGAGGGTGCCGCCGTGGCCCAGTCGGCCGACCGCATGAGGGCCCCGCTCTGGCCGCCCCCTTCGAAAAGACCCGGGGCGGGGATTCCAGACGGCACGGTCATTTTTTCTGATCATCGGCGCGCGCCCGTGCGAGAGGCGAGGCCCGAGCTTCAGAGGGTGTGGCGCATCAGGACCGGCCAGGCGACGGTGGGGTCCCCGGGATCGTCGCCGCCGCCCTGCTTGGTGCAGAGGATGACCTCGACGCCCCCCGCGCAGGCGGCCGCATCGGTGCAGCCGTTCGCGTCGGCGACCGACGCCGCGCCCGTGCAGCCGTCGATCTGGGACCAGGCCTGGAAGGTGCCGACCGCGCCCAGAAAGGTGATGGGCATGCCGGGCACCAGCGAGGACGGTCCGCCGTCGTAGGGGACGCGGGGATCGGCCGTCCCCCGAAACGAGATCTCCGTGACCGGGCGAGACGGCACGCAGCCGGTCTGGTTCTCGGCCAGCAGATCGAACGCGGCGGGCGCGACGGCGGCGAAGAGGTCGGCGGCGTGGCAGCCGAGATAGTGGGCCATCCCGCCGCCGGTCAGCACGCCCACGGCGTAGACCCGGCTGGCGTCGACGCAGGCGGCGGCGCTGGCGTCGGCGACCACTGCGCGCGCGAACGCCAGGTCGTCGACGCCGGCCACGCAGCAGGGCCCGACGTTCCAGGCGGTCCCGGCCGGCCCTTTGGCCCCGTCGGGGAACGCCATCACCACCCCTTCGGGATCGAGGGCGGCGGGGTAGGGCGAGGCGGCGCGCTCGGCGGCGCCCGTGCCGCCGATCCCGTGGAAGTCGACCACCAGCGGCACGCGCGTCTGGCCACCGGAGGCGGCCGGGACGTGCAAGAGGTAGGTCCGCGCCGTCGTGCCGACCGAGACGGTGCGCATCGTGTCGCCGGGCGACAGGCGGGGCGACGGGCAGCCGGCGTCGGGCGGCGCGCCGGTGACCGCGTCCAGCGTGGCCCGCGAGCAGCCGAGGGCCACCAGGACGGCCAGCGCGGCGGCGCGCCCGCCCCTCATGGCCAGCCTCCGACGGTGGCGCTGACAAGGACGTTGGGCCGGCCGGTGCTGGCCGCGACCGCCTCGGCCAGGCGCACCGCCACGTAGGGCTGCGCGACCTGCGCGGCCACGGCCACCGCAAGGTACAGGCGGTCGCCGATCGCCAGGCGCGCGCCCGCGCTTGCCGCCAGCAAGAACGACCAGGTGTCGGCCGAATGCGCCTGGAGCGGCGCGCTCGCGTCCCCGTCGGCCACCGTGTGCAGCGCGCCGGCCGCCAGCGCCAGCGTCGGGCGCAGGCGGCCGCCCGGACCGCCGCAGGCGCACGCGCCGACCAGGGCATATTGCTGGGAGACGCGGGCGCTGCCCCCGGCGGCGCCGACGGCCGGCCGGGTGCCGAAGCCGGCCAGTTCGGCCTGGACGCCCAGCCGCGAGAACGCGGCCCAGCGCAGCCGCACGATCGGCAGGACCGCCGGGCCGACGCCGTCCAGGCTGGTCAGCAGGCCCGCCCCCACCTCGATGGCCAGCCGTCCGGGCCGGGCGACCGCCGTCACCCCCGGCACCGCCGGCCCGGCGGCCGGCGGCACGTCCGGCCGGGCCTCGACCAGGTGATTCTCGATGAGGATCGAGCGCAGCACGTCGATCGACCGGATGGACAGTCGCTGGCTGGCGTTCTCGGCGCGCGGGTCGACCGCCACCCGCGCCACCGACGGCCGGTTCGACTGCCGATCGAACACCCAGATGTCGACCGCCCAGGGCGGGTCGCCGACGACGTCCAGGATGACGTCCATCGCCTGCCGGCGCGCGAGCTGTTCCAGCCCGGCCCGCGCGCTGGCGCCGTCCGGCTCTCGAACCGCGCCGGGCGCCGCGAACGCCACCTCCAGCCCGACCGACAGCAGCTCGCCCTGCAAGCGCGACACGATCTCCGTCGACGCCGGCGACGCCCCTGGCGGCCGCACGATGCCCACCCGGGCGGCTCTGGCCTGTGCGGTCCCCAGCGCCATCACGGCCACCAGCACCAGCGCGCGTCGCCGACCCACGCCCGCAGCCTACGGCAGGTGCGCCAGCGCGCGCGCCGTTCCGGCGTAGCTGCCGTCGGGGAATTGCCGCAGGTACTGCTCGGCGATGGGCCGCGCCGCCGCGGCGCCGCCGCTCTGGCTGGCCAGCACCATCTTGCGCCCCAGGGCTTCCGCCGCGTACGCGCCGCGCGGCGCGGCGGCCAGGTAGTCGTCGTAAAGCGCGACGGCCCGCGCGGTGCCCCCGCTGCGCAGCTCCTCGACCCGGCCCAGCAGGAACAGCGCGTCCTGCGAGCGCGACGAGCCGGGAAACCGCCGCCGCTGCGCCAGCAGCGCGGCCCGCGCCACGTCCACGCGCCGCCGGTAGCGGGCCGCGTCGGCCAGCGCGAACAGGTCCTCGCTGGGGACCGCCTCGACGGTCTCGTCCAGGCCCCGGCGGTCGGCCTCCGCCAGGATCCGGTCCCATTGCCCTTCCGCCAGCAGGGCCGGCCAGCGGCGCGCGCCCGAGGGCAGGGGGGCGCCCGCCGGTGCGCGGCGCGTCTCCCGCCGCGCCGGCGGTGGGGCGGCCGAGGCGGGCGGGGGCTCGCCCGGCTGCGCTTGGCTCTCCTCGGTGATGACGCTCTCGGCCCGCGGCAACCGGACCACCAGGTGCTGCCCGGCGTGCAGCGACAGCTCCGCGCCGACGATCGGTCCGCTCACCGTGACGTGCCCGCGGCGCAACACCAGGTCGAAGCGCTCCTCGTGCGGATCCCAGGTCACGTCGAAGATCGTCCCCCTCACCGTCACCAGAAACGGCCCCGCCTCGACCGACCAGTGGCGGGCCGGGTTCTGCGTGACCCGGAACGAGGCGGCGCCGCTCTCGATGTCCAGATGCGCGCCGTTGCGGCCCACCTCGCGCAACCGCCCGCGCGTCTGAGGCTGCAGCAGGAACTCCGTCCCTTCGTTGAACAGCAGCCGGATCGCCGCGTGCCGCGACGCCGACAGGTAGCCGCCGTCCAGCAGGACTCCGCCCTCGACGCGGGCCACGGCCACCGGCGCCAGGTCCGCCTGGGTCCGGGTCCAGATCGCCGGCAGGAAGCGCCAGCCGGCGATCACCAGCAGCCCCGCCGCCGCGCCCGCCCAGAGCCAGCGGCCCGCCCGACGCGCACCTCGCCGGCCGTCGATCCGCGACCGCAGCGCCGCCAGCCCCCCCGCCAGGTCGGCCGGGGTGGGCGGCGCGGCCGCGTCGCGCGCCATCTCGGCCAGCGCCGCGACGGCCGGATGCGGCGCCGGCTGGCCCGAGGAGGAGGACCCCTTCACCTTCGCCATGACGACCCCCTCAGGATGCTCAGCAAGCCGGGATCGGCCTCGACCCAGCGCGACAGGCGGTCGCAGGCGTGCGCCATCGATCGCTTGACCGTCGAGGTCGAGATCCCGACCGTCGCCGCGATCTCTTCGACCGTCATGGCCTCCATCTGGCGCAGGACGAAGACGATCCGGTCGCGCGGCTTCAGCCGGTCGAGCAGGGCGTTGAACCGCCGCAGCAGCTCGCGCGATTCGAGGTCGGCGGATTGCCCGTCCGCGGCGGATTCGGCCGCCGACGGGCCCAGGTGCAGCCAGCGACGCCGCTTGCGGCGGCGCAGCTCCGATCGCAGCAGGCGCACGGCGAACGAATACACGAACGCGCGCAGCCGCTCGGGCTCGCGCAGCGTCGGCGCCTTGCGGAAGACCTGATAGAAGACCTCCTGGGCCAGGTCCTCGGCTTCGGTTTTCGAGCCGAGGGCGCGCTCGCCGAGGCCGAGGACCATGGGCGCGAACCGGTGCCACGCCTCGCCCACCGCCCAGTCGTGGCCGGCCGCCAGCCCGCGCGCCAGGTCGTGGTCGTCGAGGACCCGGCGGGGGCCGTCGACCACCAGCGAGAGCGGCGCGCGGGAGCGGTGCGTCGTCATGGCACGAAGCGGCCAGAGCCTACTGGATGTTCATCGATTTGACTTCCCAGGCGCTGTTCGAGCAGTACGAGCAGCCGGCGCCCACCAGGAGGCCCTTGCCGGTGGCCGTGGTGTCCCCTTTGAGCTGCCAGTTGAGCCAGGCGAGGTCGATCTTGGTGAAGTCGCCGCCGTGGCTGCTGAAGAGATCGCCTCCGTGGCCCAGGTCCTTGCTGAACAGCATGATGGGGATGCCGTTCGCCGAGATGGTCTGATAGTCGCGCTCGCCGTTCTGGTAGGCGATGTCGCTGGAGCCGCCGAGGACGATCAGCACGGGGGTGTGCACCTTCTTCAGGTAGGCGTCGTTCGCGCTCAGCAGGCCGCTGCTGTTCAGACCCCAGGTCGTGATCCGCGAGTCCGGCGCCGTCCCCTCGGCCATGAGGCCGCCGCAGGAGAAGCCGTTGGTGGCGACCTTGGTCGTGTCCAGCGCCTGGTAGTAGGCGCTGCACGGCTTGTCGTTCTCGGCGATCGCCCAGGCGATGTACGCGAGCAGCGGCGCGCCCATCGAGCCCGGGTCGGAGCTGTTCATCGATCGCGAGCTGGCGCCGTTGGGCGTTCCGTCGGCGATGACGAAGTACCCGTGCGACGCGATCTCGGCCATCGCCGCCGAGTTGGAGAGGCCGTTCTCCGAGCATCCACCCTCGCCCCAGGCGAAGATCGGATATTTCTCGCTGCCGCCGAGGTCGCTGGGACGGAAGATCGTCCCCTGGTTGATGCCCGAGCCCGAATTGGTCTCGACCGTCACCTTGTGCGGGCCGGTCCCGGAGACGTTGCTGTTCGCATTCTTCGAGGCGGTGCAGGTTCCGGTCCCGCCGCCCTGGCCGGTGCTGCTGCCGCCCGTGCCGGGGTTACCGCCCGAGGCTTGGCCGCCGCTGCCGAGCGCGCCGTGCCCGGCCATGCCGCCGAGACCGCTTCGGCCGGCCTCGCCCGACGCGCCGACCGCGCCGCCGCTGCCGCCCGTGGACGTCGAGCCGCCGGCGCCGGTGGTGGGCGAGCCGCCCGACCCGCCGGTGGTGGCGCCCCCGGAGCCGGTCGTGCCGCCCGAGCCGCCGGAGTGCCCGCCCGAGGCGCTGGTTCCGCCGGTGTTCGTGAAGCCGCCCGTCCCCGAGCCGCCGGTCCCCGAGCCCCCGGTTCCGCCCCCGCCCGAGTCTGAAGAGCCACAGCCGGAACCTAGCGACACGCAGCAAAGCAGAATCAAAGTCGACCAAACCGTCTTCATGGGGCCACTCCTGGGTTGGGCTGGGGATGCCATCGTTCGTTGTCGGGGCGCAGTGGCCGCCCCTGCCGGAAATGGTCCAAAAAAGTGCGCCGACCCCCGGCGCCGCCGGGCGAAGACGCGCTAGATTGCGCCGCGATGTTCCGTTTCTTCGTCACCTGCGCGCGCGGCACCGAGGGGGCGCTTCGGCGCGAGCTGGCCGCCATGCGGATCGCGGGCGCGAAGGGGGATCGCGGCGGGGTCTGGTTCGACGGGCCGCTGGAGATGGGGATGGACGTCTGCCTGCGGGCGCGTACCGCCGTCCGCGTGCTGATGCAGCTTGCCGAGATCGAGGCCGGCGACGGGGACAGCCTCTACGCCGCCGCGCGGCGCATCCCGTGGCGCGACTGGATCACGGTGCAGAGCACCTTCGCCGTTTTTGCGAACGTCAAGGACACGCCCGGGCTGACACACTCGGGGTTCGCGGCGTTGAAGGTGAAGGACGCGGTGGCCGACGCGCTGCGGGACGCCCTGGGCGCCCGGCCCGACGTCGACGCGAAGTCGCCCGAGGTCTCGATCGCGTTGCACCTGGCCGGCGGCCGCGGCGGTCTGTTCCTGGACCTGGCCGGCGAGGCCCTGCACCGGCGCGGAACGCGCGTGGCGATGGTCGAGGCGCCCCTCAAAGAGACGCTGGCGGCGGCGGTGCTGATGCTGGGCGGCGCGCAGCCCGAGCTGCCGTTCATCGACCCGATGTGCGGCTCGGGGACGCTGGCCATCGAGCACGCGCTGGCGACCCGGGGGATCGCCTCGGGCATCCGGCGCCGCTTCGGGTTCGAACGATGGCCGACGCTGTCGGCCGAGGCGCGCGCCGCCTGGGGCCGCCTGCGCGAGCGCGAGGACGAAGCCGCCGCGCGCGCCATGACCGGCGACTGGCCGCCGGTGGTCTGCGCGGACGTGGACACCGGTGCGTTGACGGCCGCCCGCCAGAACGCGGCCGCGGCGGGGATGGACGACGCGATCACGTTCGAGCGCGCCGACGTGACGGCGCTCGAGCGCCGCTGGCCGGCCGCCACGCTGGCCACCAACCCGCCGTACGGCGAACGGCTGAACCCGGCGGCGCTGGACGCGATCTACCGCGGCATCGGGCGCACCTTCGAGCGGCTGACCGGATGGCGCGCCATCGTCCTGTCCGGCAACCCGGCGCTGGCCCAGGCCATCCGCCGCAAGCCGGCCGTGTCGCACCGACTGTGGAACGGCCCGCTCGAGGCGCGGCTGCTCCGCTACGACCTGTGACCGCTCGAGGCGCGGCTGCTCCGCTACGACCTGTGACCCCGTGGTAAGAGAGCGGGGATGACCCGCGCCGATCTGGTGCCCCTCTTGCGCGAGTACCGGCTGGCGGTGGTGTCGACCGTCGGCCCCGACGGGGCGCCGCAGTCGGCGGTGGTCGGGTGCGCGATCACCGACGGGCTGGAGATCGTGTTCGACACGCTGGAGGAGACGCGCAAGGCGCGCAACCTGCGGCGCGATCCGCGGGCGTCGGTGGTGGTCGGCTGGGACCGCCAGATGACGGCCCAGATCGACGGCGTCGCCGATTTCCCGACGGGGGCCGAGCTGCAGCGCATCCGCGAGGCCTACTTTCAGGCCTACCCCGACGGACGCGACCGGCTGGCCTGGCCGGGCCTCACGCACGCCCGCGTCCGGCCGCGCTGGATCCGCTGGAGCGACTTCACGCGCCAGCCGCCGTTCGTCTTCGAGTGCGAGGCAGACGAGCCGAGATGAGCGCGCGCCGGGCCATCGCCCTTCGGCTGGGGCTTTCGGTCCTGTCCGGGGTCCTGCTGTTCCTGTCGGTGCCCGGGTTCGGGCTCTGGCCGCTGATGTTCGGGGCGATGGTTCCGCAGCTCTGGGTGGCGCGCCGGGCGGCCACGCCCCGCCGCGCCTTCTGGCACGGCTGGCTGACCGGCACCATCGCGAACGCCGGCGGCTTTTACTGGATGGACGGCCTCCTCGAACGCTTCGGGCACATGCCCGCCGTCGAGGCGCTGCCCATCATGCTGCTGCTGGTCGCGTACCAGGGCTTGGCGTTCGGCGCGTTTTCGTGGCTGGTCCGGCGCCTCGTCGATCGAACCGCGCGGCCGCTGGTGCTGCTGGCGCCCCTGGTCATGGTCGCCGTCGAGCTGCTGCTCCCCCAGATCTTTCCCTATTACCTGGCCATCGCGGTGGCGTTCGTGCCGCGTCTCATCCAGGTGGCCGATCTGACCGGACCGCTGGGCGTGACGGCGCTGCTGCTGGTCTGCAACGGCGCGCTGGCCGATCTGGCCGAGGATCGCGGCGCCTGGCGTGGGCTGGCCGTCGCCGCGGTCCTGCTGGTCGTCGATCTCGGCTACGGCACCGCCCGCCTGCACCAGGCCGACGCGCGCCGGGCGGCCGCGGTCAAGGTCCGCACCGGGCTGGTCCAGGCCAACGTCGGCATTCTCGAGAAGTGGGATCCGGCCGAGTTCGCGCGGCTCCTGCAGCTTCATCAAGATGCCTCCGCCGACCTGGCGCGCCAGGGCGCCCAGCTGGTGGTGTGGCCCGAGTCGTCCTACCCGTACGCGCTGCCGCGCGACTTCGCGCGGGATTTTCCCGTCGACGACGGGCGCCGGATCCGGCGCGGCTTCGACACGCCGCTGCTGTTCGGTGCGGTCACGGTCGGCCCGCGCGGCGCCCGCCGCGGCCCCGACAAGTACCCGTACAACACGGCGCTGATGATGGACGCCGCCGGGAACATCACCGGAAAGTTCGACAAAGTGTTCCTGATGCTGTTCGGGGAATACATCCCGTTTTACGACAGCATCCCCTGGTTCACGGAGATCTTCCCCGAGGCGTCCAACTTCAACCGCGGCACCGACCCGGCGTCGTTCCCGCTTCACACGGCCGGCGGCGACTTCAAGCTGGGCCCGCTCATCTGCTACGAGGACATCCTGCCCGGCTGGGCGCGGAAGGTGGCGCGCCTCGGCCCCAATGCGTTCGTGAACATCACCAACGACGCCTGGTTCGGGCGCACCGCCGAGCCCCACCAGCACCTGGCCCTGGCGGTGTTCCGCGCGGTCGAGCACCGGCTGGAGATGGTCCGCGCCGTCAACACCGGCGTCAGCGCGCACATCGACTCGGCGGGCCGGGTGCTGGCCGAAACCCAGTCGGTCGATCCCGCCGAGGAGCCGCAGGCACCGCCCAAGACGCTGCTGGTCGATCTGGCGATGCTGCCCGGGGGCGGCGCCTACCGGGCCGTCGGCGATCTGTTCGGGTTTCTCTGCGTGGCGGCGCTGGCGGTGCTGTGGCTGCGCGCGCCTCAGGGGCGGCGCAAGAAGAACAGGTAATTGAACTGCTGGCGCTCGCGCTTGAAGGCCGGGAACTTGGCCTCCTTGGCGATCTCCAGCGCGCAGGCCCCGGTGGGGGTGCCGGCGAACGTGGCGCCGACCTGCACCGATTGGACGGTGCCGTTGCCGCCCACCACGTAGTTCAGCACCAGCGCGCCCGGCACGTGGAACTTTTGGAAGCAGGCGTAGAGCCGCGGCCGGATCGACTCCATCACCTGGTTGATGCCCGCCTTCGAGAGCTGCTCGGGGCGCACGTCGTCGCGCGGCGGCTCGTCGGCCAGCGCCGCCTTGGCGCCGGCCACGCAGGCGGCGTCCAGCTTGCCGGGGGTCGGCCGGTCCGCGAACCCCGTCGACGGCGGCTTCGAGATCAGGATCTCGCCGTTGCAGCGGTTGTAAATGCGCGCGCCCACCAGCTTGAGCGCGATGCCAGGCGCCATCCCGACGGTGTAGTCGGCGCCGGTCGGCTGCGGCTGAAACAGGAACTCGGCCTTGAGAAACGGGCGCTCGGTCTCGGCCCACTTCTTGGCGGCCTCGAAATCGTCGAAGGCCACCGTGCTCTTCGAGACGGTCACGCCGGCGGCCAGGCTGGGCGCGCCTTTGTCGGGCGCGTTCAGCGTCACGAAGCGCGGCTCGTGCTGGGGGCCGATCGGCAGCGGATCCGTGCAGGCGATGCAACCGGCCAGCACGACGTGATAGCCCTTCACCGACGCGTCGTAGCCCGAGACCTCGATGGCGGCGGGATCGCTGCTGGTCACGACGAAGGTTTGCTGGGGGAGCTGCCGGCGCAAAAACGCGGTCGTCGCGCGGCAGCGCGCGCGGTCCAGCTCGCGCATGTCGCCGCCGCAGGACTCGACGAAGGGCGCCAGCAGCGTGGCCACGTCGGGCGCCGGGACCGCGCCCCGCGCCCGCGTCTCGAAGCTGTCGGCGGTGGCCGAGGCCGGGCTGGGTTGGGCGGCGCGCGCCGCCGCCCCGGGCGCCAGCACGGTCAGCAGCAAAGTCCCGATCGCCCCAAGCTTGCGCATCGGCCGGACTATAGATGAGGGCCGAGGCGCTGCACCAGCCCCGAAACCCGCGGCTCGCCGGGGATGCCGTCGTCGAGCGGGATGATCCGGTTTTCGAACCAGCTGCCGGTCACGGCCCGCGGGAGGCGGTTCAGCGCGGCGGTCTCGCGGGCGATGGCGGTTTGCAGCTGGACCCGCCGCTGGCGGTAGTAGTCCTCCAGCGCCGCCGGGTCCATGCCGCCCAGCGACCGGTCGTATTCGCCGAGCTGGCGGCGGTGGTCGGCCAGGATGGCCTCCAGCTCCGCGCGTTCGCCGGCGTCGGCGAAGGCGAGGCTGCCGCCCACCACGTGCAGGTCCAGCCGGCCGAGGTGCTTGCCCTCGGCGAACGCGTCCAAAAGGCGCGCGCCGCCGGCCTTCTCCGGGATCTCGAGGTTGAGCGCGCTGTGACCCAGGACCGCCCAGTCGAGGCCGGCCAGCCCCGCCACCAGGCGGCGCGCCTCGGCGGGCGGCCCGACGTGGAACAGCCCCACCACCACCTCGGCCCCCTGGCGCCGCAGCGAGGCGATCGCCTGGCGGGCGGCCAGGTCCGCCGGGCCGGCCTCGATCCCGGCTGCCCGCCAGCTGGCCGCGTCGGCGGGCGCCGGTGGGCTGGTCACCCCGAACACGCCGACCGCGACGCCCGCCAGGCGGAAGATCCGCTCGCTCCCGAACAGGCGGGCGCCGGTTCGATCGGTGAGGTTGCTGGACAGCACCGGGAGCCGGCGGAGCGCCCGGAGACCCAGCGCCAGATCGCGCTCGCCGGGCGTGAAGGCGTCCAGGCCGCCGGCCGTGACCGCCGCGGCCAGACGCCGGGCCTGTTCGGCCGATTCTTTGCCGTCGAAGAGGTCGCCGGCGTCGACGACCAGCGCGGCGTCGGCCTGGGCGCGCGCCCGCGCGACGACCGTGGCGCGCCGGGCCAGGCCGCCCAGCGGGCGGACGCAGTCGCAGGGCGTCGCATGCCCCTCGATGTTCGAGCTGTAAAGCAGCGCCAGATCGCGGCCCCGGGGCGGCGGGGGCGGGGGCGGCAGCGCGGCCTGCCCCGCGTCCCTCGGGGGCGGCGCGGACCTCGCGCTCGGGGGCGGCGCCTGACGGCAGCTCGCCATGGCCGCTGCCAGCAGAGCCAGGCATCCCGTTCCGACTATCCTCGCGAAAGCCAAGTCGTCCTTCAGTCGTGCCGCCAGGCGGCGGCGATCATACTATCTGCCCGAACCCGTCGGACACGACGCCATGGCCGCCCCAAAATCAAAACCGAATCGCGGACGCCACACCAATCCGGCCAGAGGGCCGGCGACCTCCGCCGACCACGCCCGTGGGGCAGGCGCAGCTTCGTCCCCGCAGGCTGAGTCCGACGAGCCCGACGAGGAGCTGCCCGAGGCGGCCGAGGCGGCGCCGGCCGAGCCGATCGACGTCGACGAGGTCGTCCCGCCGCCCCGGCCGGGCGCGCTGGCGCCGCTGCGCGACCCGGTCCAGCGCTTCTTGGCCGAGGCGCGGCGCTACCAGCGCCTGTCCGACGAAGAAGAGCGGGTGCTGGGGCGCGCCGTCCGCGAGCAGGGCGACATGGGCGCGGCGCGCAAGCTGGTGGTGCACAACCTGCGGCTGGTCATCAGCATCGCGTACCACTACCGCCGCGCCTGGGCGAACATCCTCGACCTGTTCCAGGAGGGAAGCGTCGGCTTGATGGAGGCGGTCAAGCGCTGGGAGCCGTCGCTGGGGCCCCGGTTTGGAACCTACGCGGCCTACTGGATTCGCGCCTACGTGCTGCGCTTCCTCATGACCAACTCGCGGCTGATCCACGTCGGCAACACCCGCGCCGGCCGCAAGCTGTTCTTCCGTCTGGAGAAGGAACGCCAGAAGCTGCTGGCCGCCGGTTTCGAGCCGACCCCCAAGCTGCTGGCGGCCAAGCTGGAGGTCGACGAGCACGAGCTGGACGAAGTCCGCCAGCACCTGGAGTCGCGCGAGGTCTCCATCGATCCGCGCGGCACGACCGACGCCGGCGACGAGACCTATGCGCTGTCCGAGCGGATCGCGTCGGGCGGCGATTCGCCGGAGGTCGAGGCCGAGCACGCCGAGATGGCCGATGCGCTGCACGGCTTCGTCGAGAAGTTCCGGGGCCAGCTCAAAGACGACCGCGAGCGGGCCGTCTGGCAAGAGCACCTGGCCACCGACGAGCCGGTGGCCCTGGGCGAGCTGGGCGCGCGCTTCGGCGTCTCCAAGCAGCGCATGGGACAGATCGCCGACCAGCTGAAGAAACGGTTCCGCAACGAGATCGTCGCCAAGTTCGGGCCCGACGTGCGGACCGACTGGCTGGGCTGATCAGCGCCGGACGCCCCGGACGTAGGCGCGCCAGCAGGTGATGGCGATGGCGCCGCCGGGCTGTTCCGCCGCCGTGAAGCCGCGGGCGCGCGCCGCCAGGACCTGCCGGCGAACCGCGTCCTTCGCGGCGGCGGGCGTGCCGCGGTCGAACCATTCGTCGAAATCCAGCGTGAACGGCTCTTCCCGCAGCTCGAGATCCGTGAGGCCGGCCGCCGCGAACAGGTCCAGCAAGGCGCCCGGCGTGAGGTTGCGCGTGTGCGTGCGGTCGCGGGCCTGCTCGATGGCCTGGTGTGCCGCGGCCGCCGCGCCATCGGGGTCGGTGGTGTGGTCGCACGCGACCAGGACCCCGCCGGGGTCGAGGTGCGCGACCTGCCGTCGGACGAACGCGGCGGGGTCTTCCAGGTGGTGGATCACGTAACGGGAGATGGCGCCGCCGAACCGCTCGCCGGCCGGCAGGTCGAACACCGAGGCCCGGCGAAAGCTGGCGCGAGCGGCGAACCGGGCGCAGCGCGCCTCGGCGCGGCGGATCATCTCGGGCGACAAGTCGACGCCCACCAGCGTGAACCCGGCGGCGGCGAAGGCCTCCGACACCAGGCCCGGGCCGCATCCCGCGTCCAGCAGGCGGGCCCCGGCGGGGAAAGCCGCGAACGCCACCAGCCGCGCCAGCATGGCCGGGTCGCTCTGCACGGGCGCTGCCTCGAATCGTCCCGCCTGCCCGTCGAAGGCCGCGGCCAGGTCCCGATCGTGGGTGTCCACGGCCGCCATTATGGCGCGTGGTGAATCGACGCGCCCGACCTGATAGAAACGTGCCGATGGCTGCACGCGGTCGGCCGGCCGGCGCCGAGCTGCAAAGAGCCGCGGCGCTGCGTCTGGCCGCGCAGCGCCTGGCGCGGCGCGAGCATCGCGATCCCGGCGCGCTGGTGGCGTGGATGGGCGCCATGCAGGCGCAGGATCCGGCGGCCGCGCGCTGGGCGGTGGGCATGCGGCTTTCCGGAAGCTCCACGACCGAGGCGTCCGTCCAGCGCGCCCTCGACGACGGGCTGGTCATCCGCACGCATGCGATGCGCTGGACCTGGCAGTTGGTGGCCGCCGCCGACCTGCACTGGATTGTTCCCCTGGTGGCCCCCGAGACCATCCGGCGGGCGGCGCGGCGGTTCCGCGAGCTGGGCCTCGACGAGGCGGCGGTCCGGCGCAGCCGGGCCGTCTTCGAGCGGGCGCTGCGCGACGGGGCGCACCTGACCCGCGACGAGCTGCGCGCGGCGCTGGAGGCCGCCGGGATCTCGACCGCCGACACCCGCTTGTCGCATCTGCTGGGCCGAGCCGAGCTGGAAGGCCTGATCTGCAGCGGGGCCATCCGCGGCAAGGCGCCCACCTTCGCGCTGTGGGACGCGCGCGTGCGTCGGGCCGACAGCCCCTGGCCGCGCGAGCGCGCGTTGGCCGAACTGGCCCGCCGGTATTTCCGCAGCCGCGGCCCGGCGACCCTGGCCGACTTCACCTGGTGGTCGGGCCTTCCGCCGGCGCAGGCGCGGGTCGCCCTGGACAGCGTCCGGTCCGAGCTGGCGAGGGAGGCGTTCGACGGACGAGACACCTGGCGCGACCCCGACCAGCCCGCCGCCACCCCCGCCGCGCTGGCCGGCGCGTACCTGGCGCCACCGTTCGACGAGCTCTTGATCGCCTACAAGGATCGCGGCGCGGTGCTGGACCCCCGGCACGCGCCCCGGCTGAACGCGGGCGGCGGGATGATCGCGGGCATCGTCGTGCTGGGCGGCCGGGTGGTCGCCGCCTGGCGCCGCACGCTGGGCCGCGGGCAGGTCTCGTTGGCCGTCGACCCGTTCAGCGCGACGACGAAATCGGACCGCGCCCTGATTGCCGCGGCCGCGCAGCGCTACGCACGTTTCCTGCAGCTCGACTTGTCCCTGGCCGTCCGCGAGCGCTGACCCGGCTGCGCGCCGAACAGCTCGCTCCGCCGAAGCCAAGGCGGAGGTCTACGCGCACGAGCCGCCAGCACCTGGACCCGCGCGCCCGATGGATTGGACCCAACTGGCGCGCCCGCAGCCGCAGCCGCACCCGAAAGCAAATGCCATCTTGGAAATTCGCCCGCGGCGAGGAGCGGCGAAATGGAGTGGTGTCGAGCATGCGGAGAGAGCTTAGACCCTGAGCTAGTAAGCTCCGGTCCGGTTCTCGGCCCGGCTTCGCCATCGGGCGCCGGTTTGTCGGGCGCTGTCCGCTTAAACCGAACTGCATTTGTCCGTTACAGTCGACCTGATGCGGATGGGGAGGCCCGCTGGATTTGCCGGCGGTCCCATGCTGTTTCAGGGAAATCAGACCGCGCCCTGATTGCCGCGGGCGCGCAGCGATACGCACGTTTCCTGCTGCCCGATTTGTCCTGGGCGTTCGCGAGCGCTGGCCCGGATGCGAGCCGAAGAGCTTGCCATCCTCGTCGCTGGGCGAGTGGCCAGCGGTTGTGGCGGGCGCGGCCAATGAAAGACTCGACAGCTTGCCCGTTGTTGATGCGCGGCCGCGTGCCGACGGGACGGACGGCGGGGAGGGGGAGCGAACGTGAAAAGGGTGAGTGATTGGACGATGGAGGGCGGCGGAGGCAGAACGTCTCGGGTCGACCGCGCCACCGCGCATCGCTGGAATCGAGCGCTGCTCAGCATCTATTACTACGGGCGCCGGCACCAGGCGCCCCTGTCCCGGCACCCGCCGCCCGCGCAGGTCCTGCCACTCGAGGCCGCCATCCAGGTGGTCGTCGGCTCACGCGCGCTCGGCGTCTTGCGCCTGGCTCTGGCGGACCTTTGCCGGACCCGCGCCGCGCAGCCATCCACGCGGATCGAGGTCCTCATGCGCGAGCTCGTCGCGGCCTACGGCCGGCTCGTGGGTGCCCCGGGTTGGGCCGCCCCCGACATCGTCGAGACGTTCGAGAGGATTTTTCGCGACGACGCCACGCCGGATCCCGAAGAAGCCTACCAGCAGGCCATCCGGCGCATGAAAGAGCTCGAGAGTGGGACGGTATTGCAACTCATCAGCTTTACCGTGCAGACGGCGTCATGAGGCCGGCCAGCTACAGAGGAACGGCGAGCTTCGCGGGCTCGGTCGCGTCGTTGAGCCGAGCCCTCAACCCGCTCCACTGGCACGAGGATGCGCCGTATTTGTGGTTTGAGACGTACCTGATGGCTCCGGCCGGGTCACGCGGAGCCGCCGAAACGGGAGCGCCGCCTCACGGGACGAGCCCGGACACGGGCTTGCCCTGGTTCCGAGCGGAAGCGCCGGCGCAGGCGCCTGCGCGGGACTGTTGGACGCCGACGCAGCTCTTCGAAGCTGTCGTCTTCGACCACTACCTGTATCGGAACGTTCTGCTGACGGATCGGGTCAACCAACCGGACAAGATTTCGCTGCATTACAGCCAGGTCGAGTGTCTGGAGACCGTCGCCCGGCGCCCGTGCGACGGCGGAATCGACCTGGATGTCGGCGAAGGGACAGCCACGCGGGAGCCGGACGGGACCGTCCGGTTGGTCGTCACGAAGACGATCCGGTTCACGCAACCCCAGGCCGCAACGGCCGAAGTGAATTTACTGGCGCACGTGATGGTTCCTCTCTGCTTCGACTTTTGGTTGCACGCGGGACTGTTCGGAACTGGAGGTTCGACCCATGGTTGACGACAGCAGCACCTCCATGATCGATGCGCGGCGCACACTGCAGGACTGCCAGGAGCGGTGGGACAGGTTCAGGCAGGAAGCCGGGCAGAACGTCGGTGACTACGTGAACGACAATTTCGACTACCTGCAGAGCCTCCTCGACGACAAGTCGGGCCCGCGCCAATGGGTCAAGGATGGTTTCGCCGTCTGGATTCACGGGTACACCACCGCGCGCAATTTGTGGCGGTCTGCGTACCGGGCCGTCTTTCCCGGCGACGAACGGTGACCCGGATGGCGGCGCGGGGAACTCGGAATGTGCGAGACACGGCCTCCGACGAGCTCGAACGCGTTCGAACGAAGGTGATGACGTTGGTGTTCGCCTGTGCGGACGCCGTCCAGGTCCAGACACGATCGGCGCGCGCGCTGGCCGAGCGCCTTCTCGACCCGGCCACGCCGGCGACAGCGTCGGGACCGGCGTTCGTGGCGCTCTGGATCCAGTCGCTGCGAAGCACGTTCGACCTCTGCCGGCAGATCGGCCGGGTGGTGACCGACTCGCCCGACAGACCGGGTCCCCATGGCGACGTCGGGGCGGGCCAGATCCGATTCTTCGTGCCGGTCGGCGCCGAAGCCACCGATCCCTTGCCCCTGGGCGTGCCGGTCGGCCAGGTCGGCGCCATCCACGTCGCCGGTCCCGTCGGCGGCGCCGTTCTTCCGGCCGCCAACGTCTACGTCAGCGTGTCATCGACGGGCGGGCAGGTGCAGGTGGCCCTCATCGGCCTGGATTCGATCCGAGAATTTCAGGAACTGGGAAGCCGGTGCGGCGCTCGTCTCCACCTTCCGGACGGCCGGACATTGGCCATCGTCGCCGCCCGAACTTGACAGGGGGCGAAACAACCGTTGCCTCGGCCGTTCGATCCGAAGTGGAAATCGTTATTCGAAGCCTCGACCACCTCGGCATCGAGCAGCTGTTCGTCCGGGCCCACACCGGCCCATTCCCCGGGACGACGGCGCGAAAGCTGCAGACAGCCCTGGCCAACCTGACTGCGCTGGCGGTCGGCAGCGCGCGTCCGGTGCCGCCGGCCAGCGGCCGCTACGAGCTGGAGATTCGCGAACGCCGGGGCGGCCGGCCCCTGTCGCTGACGGTCGTCCACGGCGACCTCACCGGCCCCTCCGTGGCGGTGCGCGAAATCATCCGTCTCATTGCGCTGGGGGCCGCCCCGACCGGCGATTAGGCCCTACGCGTTCCGGCTTTTGTCGGACCTGGACCAGAACGATTGCCAGGGGGGCTGTCAGCGCAGGAATCGTGACCAGGCCGATGTAGTCGCCCTCGGCGGGGGGCGGGGCGTCCAGCGTCAGACGAACCCGCAGGGTTCGCCCGCGGTTGACCAGCTTGGCGACGTAGCTGCCCTCGGTGATGACGTCGTTTCCGCCCACCCGCTGAATGGTGCTTTTGTGAATGGGGGTGCTCTGGGAGTCGTAGGCGCGCGACAGTTGGACGTCGTACGGCGCAGGCGACGTTTGGCCAGGCGAGACCGAGAAGATGGCCCAGCCCGGGCGCGCGTCCTCGGCCAACGGAGCTCGCCAGACATCCATCGCCAGGACGTAGTAGGACTGCCACAGGCTGGCCGCGGCGGCCGCGACGTCCGTGAACCGCGCAGTGCCCCCGATGGCCCGTCCCCAGAGATCGTTCAGCGTGTCGACCGCGGCCAGAACCGCCTGAGACGAAGAGGCGACCAGGTTCCGCGCGCTCTCGAGACCGGGGAAGTTCGAGCTGGTCTGACCGTCTGGCTCGGGGACGTGGACCTCTTTGTCGTTCTCGTTCATGCGGCTCCTTCTGGGCTGGTTGAGGGCCCCAATTGCCGAACGTCCACCAATTTGTCCAGAAGCATCGACACCGTGGCGGGCCCCATCAGGTTCAGGGACAGGGCCAGCTCGAACGGACCATTCGACGGCGCCGTGAAGCGGACGCTCTTGCTGGCCTCGATCCGCAGCGTTTCGCTGGTCGCGTCGTAGACGGCTTGATAATGACCTTCGTCGACGTCCAGACCGCCGCTGTCCCAGACCACCAGGAAGCGACTCTGAAGGCAGGTGTGGAGGCGATAAGTGTAGGAAATGCGGGCGGAAGAGGACTGGAAATCCTCGATGCGCAGGACATTGTCGACGGCGACGGTGTCTTCCGCGTTCCAGTTCCAGCGGACGGTCTCGCGCAGGAGGCCGCCGGTGTCGCCGGGCCATGGCTGGGTGGTCCAGCGGCCCTCCCGGTACGTGCCGGGATCCGACGCCGTGAAAAAATCGGGGGCGGCGTGCTTCCAGTTGCGGGGATCGGCGTCCGCGAGCACGCGCCCGGCCTGTTCAGGCGTAACTTTCGCGGTCACGCGCGTTGTGACCTCGGTGATCATCTGCTCCGAATCGAACGCGATAGTGGGCGGACCATGCTCGAGGACCTCTGGCGAATCAACGCCGAACAAGTGGTCGTGAACCGCGACCGCCGCGCACCCCTGGCACGAGCAGCCGCGCGGCGTCCGGCCGCGAAGGGCGGACGTGCGTTCGAATTCGCGGGCGTGCGGCCGCCCGAGCACCGCGGCCGGACGGCCGTCGACGCGCGCGAGAACCCGCATGGCGGCTCCCCGCGTCAGGACGTCTTCCGCGCTGCGGGTGTGAGCCGCGAACAGGCCGGCGGCCGAATGCCGATCCAGCGGGCGCATGCGGGCCGGGAGCGAAACGGGGGGTTGATTGGTCTGCGCTCGCCAGGCGGCGAAGTGGCAGCCGAAAAGCGCCGCCCGCCGATTGTTCGCGTTCATGTGATGGCGCGCCCCGCTGTTCCGGCGCTCCGATGCTCGAACCCGCGCGGCATGTCTGACTGTAGAACGATCGATGCGGCGAACATTTTGAGACTATTTTTGGCGGCCGCGGGCAGCAACTGAGAACACTGAGGGCGGCTGGCGTTCTGTGGGCGATGCGGTTCTCATCTACGGCGCGACCGGGTACACCGGCCGACTGATTGCGGAACGAGCGGTGGCGGAGGGGCTGCGGCCGGTGCTCTCCGGGCGGAACGGCCACAAACTCGCGGCCCTGGCCGATCGGTTCGGCCTGACGTTCCGTTGCGCGGCTCTGGACGACGCCCCCGGGTTGCGGGCGGCGCTTCGCGGAGCGCGGCTGGTTCTGAACGCGGCCGGTCCGTTCACGGCCACGCTGGAACCGCTGGCCGACGCCTGCTTGCAGGCCGGCGTTCATTACCTGGACGTGACCGGCGAGATCGCGGCGATCGAACGGGCCGCGGCCCGCGACGACCGGGCCCGCCGGCTGCGCACGATGATCATGCCCGCGGTCGGCTTCGACGTGGTCCCCTCCGATTGCCTGGCGGCGGGCGTCGTGGCCCGCTGCCCGGGCGCCACCCGCCTCCGGATCGGGATCGCCGGCCTCGACCTGGTCTCGCGCGGTTCGCTCAAGACCATCTTCGAACGAATCGGACAGGGGGTGACGGTCCGGCGGCAGGGGCGGCTGACCGCGTTGCCGCATGGGGATCCGGAGGCGTCGCGGCTGTTCGACTTCGGCCGCGGGCCCCGCCCCTGCCTGGCCGTGAGCTGGGGTGACGTGTCGTCCGCTCACTTCACGACCGGCGTTCCCGACATCGTCGTCTACTTCGAGGCCACGGTGGCGCTCCGCGCCGCCGTCGGATTCGACCAGGCCGCCGGTGGGTTGCTCCGCCAGCCGCCCTGGCCGGCGCTGCTCGAGCGCGTCGCCGAAGCCTTCCCGGAAGGGCCTTCGGCCGCTCAACGCGCCACCCGCTCGGCGACCATCGTCGCCGAGGCCAGCGACGGCCAGGGCCTCACCGTGGGTGCCCGATTGCGGACCCCCGAGGTGTACGGGTTCACGGCGGCCAGCGCCGTCGCGGTCGCGCGGCGGGTGCTGGCCGGCGACCTCGAAATCGGCTTTCAGACACCGGCGCGCGTGTACGGCCCCGACTTTGTGCTTTCGCTGCCCGGTGTGACGCGGGAGGAGCTGTGAGTGGGCCGGGGCAGGCGGGCGAGCCGGCGCCGCCCCGCCACAGCACCGCCTGGATCGACGCCGTCGTTTGCCCTCTTCGGGTGCCGCGCGACGAGCTCGCTGCGGTCCTTCCGGCCGGCGGCGACTTGACGCTGGCGCCCGGCCGGCCAGGCCGCTTGCACCCGGTCACTGTCGAGGTCTGGCGCGTGCGCGACGGCAAGCTGGAAGCGGCCGGTGCTGACGCGCACCGCTGGTCGGAGCTGGCGGGCCGCGCCGCCGGTTTCGCTGCCGGGGGCGCGGTGGGGGCCGCGCTCGGCGGGGCGCTGGGCAGCTTGACCGGAGCGTTCGGGGGCGGACTGGCCGGCCTTCCGGGGGGCCCGGCCGGCATCGGGCTCGGATCGATGGCCGGCGGGCTGGCCGGCTGGTCGGCCGGGGCGGCCTTCGGGGCAGCCAGCGCCGCCGCCACGGGCGCCGGCGTGCTGGGCGGCGCCGGCCGCCTGATGAGCGAACGGGGATCTCGTCTGCTGGGCACCTACGGCGAAGTTCTGATCACCACCCCGTGCGTCCTGCAGACGGCCCGCGGCCCGCGGCCGGTCGCCTACGTGCTGCGCATGTACACGGACAGCCCGCTCTCTCGGTGGGGCGAGGTTCTTTTCGGATTCGGGTTCGGCAAGAAACCGGCGCAGCTGGTCTTCGAACGCGCGTCGATCGACGTCCGGACCCGGGGCGGCCGCCCGTTGCTGGCCATCCGCCTCGGATCGCGCGCGGCCCGCGGTGGGCCGGCGGGCCAACTGGCGTTCCAGGACGATTTGACGGCGCCGCTGCTTGGCTGCCAGCGTGGCCGCCGCGTCCTGTCGCGGCTGGAACGCCGGTTCGATTTGCCCAGTGTGCGTTGCTGGCCGATGACCGCGCAGGTCCACCTCGGCGAGGGCGGCGTTCCGGGCGTTGGACCCGGCCGCCATCGCGTGCCCGCCGCCGGTCCGCGCGCCGGTGCCGGCGCGTTCGTCGCGACCGGCCTCAGAGTTCACCTCAGTCATCCGCAGCCCGTTCGATCGACAGCCGATCGTGGAACGCTGGTATAAATGGCCCGGCAATCGATGGATGGGCGGCCAATCAGGGTGGCGGTTCTGGGGGGCGGGTGCGCGGCCATTGCGGCGGCGTTCGAGCTCAGTCGCCCCCAGCATCGGGGCCGGTTCGAGATCACCGTTTACCAGATGGGCTGGCGGCTCGGGGGCAAGGGTGCCTCCGGGCGTGGTCCCCACGATCGGATCGAAGAGCACGGCCTGCACCTCTGGATGGGATTTTACGAGAATGCGTTTCGCCTGATGCGCGAATGTTACGCGGAGCTGGGACGCGATCGCGCGCGCTGCCGGATTGCCGATTGGCGCGACGCTTTCGTCCCCGCCGAGATGAACGTCGTCGCCGATCTGTCGGCGCGTGCTGGCTGGATGCCTTGGAAAGTGCTGTTTCCACCGACGCCGGGCAATCCAGGCGATCCGCCGGCCGAAAGCCGCCCCTGGACGGTTGGCGCCTACCTGGCCCGTTGCGTGTCGTTGTTGCGCACGTTGGTCGAATCGCTGCCCGAGCCGAGCCGCCGTGGCGCGGGCGGCGCCGAGGATGACGGAGGCGCTCCCGGCGCCGCTTCGCTTCCTCTGCTGGAACGGATTGCGCAATTGATGTGCTACGGGGAGCTCGCGACGGTGACGGCGCTGCTGGAAGCGTTGCGGCTGCTGGAGGGCGGGCTGGCCATCGCCCCCGTGCAAGCCCCCGGCGCGCTGCCGGCTCTGGTGGCGGCCGTTTCCGGCGCGGCGCACCGACACCTGGAAGCGCTGCTGGAAAAGGACGAAGGAACGCGGCGTCTGTGGGAGATCGCCGACCTCGTCCTGGCCGTTCTGCGCGGCGCCGTCCGCTTCGGGTTGCTGACGGACGCGCGCGGGTTCGACGCCATCAACGAATATGACTGCCGCGAGTGGCTGTTGCTCAACGGGGCCTCGCAACGTTCCGTCAACAGCGCCTTCGTGCGCGCGCTTTACGACCTGGCGTTCGCGTACGAAGACGGGGATGTCGGCCGCCCCCGAATCGCCGCCGGGCAGGCGTTGCGGGGAGCGGTGCGAGCCTTCTTCACGTACCGGGGCTCCTTCTTCTGGAAGATGACGTCCGGGATGGGCGACGTCGTGTTCGCGCCACTTTACGAGGTCCTGAAGAAGCGGGGCGTCCGGTTCGAGTTCTTCCATCGCCTGGAAAACTTGCGCCTGGCCCCGGCGCAGGCCGGGCAGACACCGCACGTCGCCGCCATCGAGTTCGACGTGCAGGCGGTCCCGCTCGAGGGCGAGTATCGGCCGCTGGTCGACGTGCGCGGATTGCCCTGCTGGCCGTCCCACCCCCTGTTTTCGCAGCTGGCCAACGGGAAGACTCCCGAGCGCGAACGTTGGGACTTCGAATGCCCCTGGGATCGCCGGCGGATCGGGACCAAGACGCTCGAGGTCGAACGCGACTTCGACTTCGCCGTCCTGGGGGTAGGGATTGGCGCCGTCCCCCTGGTGGCCCGCGAGCTGGTCGATCGTGAGGCGCGCTGGCAGGCGATGGTCCGGCACGTGAAGTCGGTCCCCACGCAGGCCTTCCAGGTGTGGCTGTCGGCGGACACGGGCGAGCTGGGCTGGCCGCACGGGACCGCCAACCTCTCGGGCTTCGTCGAGCCGTTCGACACCTGGGCAGACATGAGCCACCTCGTCGCCGAAGAGAGCTTCCCGCGTCCACCCAGGTCGATCGCCTACTTTTGCAGCGTGCTGCCCGACCAGCCGCAAACCGGGGACCTCGACCAGGCCCGCGCGCGCCAACGGGAGGTGAGGCGCAACGCCGTCACGTTCCTCGACCACCACGTGGGCGAGATCTGGCCGGGCGCCGAACGGGCGGGCGGCGGCTTCCGCTGGGAGCTGCTGGTCGCCGAACCCAGCGCCGGCGCGAGCGGGCGGCCGGTGCGCGGCCATCGGCAGTTCGATCAGCAATACTGGCGGGCCAACGTCAATCCGTCGGATCGATATTCGCTGGCCCTTCCGGGAACGCTCCGGTATCGGATCTCGCCGTTGGATCGGACCTTCGACAACCTGACCATCGCCGGCGACTGGACAGACTGCGGATTCAACGAAGGGTGCGTCGAAGCCGCCGTGATGTCGGGCCGCCTGGCCGCCCATGCCTTGTCCCAATCACCTCCGCTGGCCGACATCGTCGGTTACGACCACCCATGACGCGCGCCCGCCGTCCCAAGCTCCCGCGCAGCGAGCCGCATCGCTCGTTCGCGGGCGTCTTTTCGCCCGCATCGCCCCCGAACGGAAGCGGGGCGGGCCGGGGCAAGCCGGGCGGGTCGCCGCGGCCGTCCGCGCGCAAGACGCCGGGCGTGTCGGGTGGCGTGGCGGTCGGTTACCAGGTCATCGAGGACTACATCCGGCAAGGGCAGCAGTTCGCCCGGAAGTTCTGGTCCGCCGCCCCCGGCGCGCCGGCCAACGCGCGCGACAACATCGCCGACCGGATGGTCCGGAGCGCGTCGGATCTGGCCTCGCTCTTCTCTGAGTTCCTGCAGACCGTGACGGTGCCCGCCGACCGGCGTCCGCCCGGAAGCGCGCCGATCCCGGACTTCGGCCTGCCCAAGCCCGGCCAACCCCGGGCCGCTCGCCCGGAGCGGCCGGCGAATCCCGCACCGAACGGGGGCGCCTCCGCCGTTGCCGCGGCCGCTCCGGCCATCTGGATCGACGTTCGGAGCCGCCGGCCCGTCGAGGTCTCCGTCGATTTGCGGCCCGGTCCCCCGGCGCTTCGTCTGATTGCGCACGATCTTCGCGCCGCCGGGGTCACCAGCGCGCGCGTCAAAGCCCCGCGAATCGAGGTTCGCCCCAATGAACACCGGGTGATCGTGCGGCTTCAGATCCGAGATGGGCAGCCGGCCGGTGTCTACAGCGGCACGATCCTGGACGGAGGGACGAACCTCCCCCGCGGGACCGTCGCCGTTCGGATCGACGGCAAGGGCCGGCCCGCATGAGGCCCGCGCCCGAATCGGCCGCCCTGGTGCGTGACGTGCTGGCGGACTACGGGATGGCCACCCGGAACGCGCTGGCCCGCTACGTCGCCGCGGGCGAGCCGCGGCGTCACCTCTACGACCTGGCGGCCGACTACCCGTTGCGCGGTGGCCGCTCGCTGCGCGCCAGCCTGTGCATCGCCATGGCCCGCCTGTTTGGCGCGACCCTGGACAACGCGATCAATTCCGCGGTGTCGCTCGAGCTCCTGCACAACGCCTTCCTCGTTCACGACGACATCGAGGACGAAAGCGACGAACGCCGCGGACGGCCCACGCTGCACCAGCTTCACGGCGTCCCACTGGCCATCAACGCCGGCGACGCGCTGGCGGTCATGAGCCTGCGTCCCCTCATGGAAAACCGCCGCACGCTGGGTCCGGCGCTGGCGCTTCGCATCCTGGAAGAAGCCGAACGGATGGCCCGCGAATCCGTCGAAGGGCAGGCCATCGAGTTGGGCTGGCGCCGCGACAACGTGGTCGATCTGACCGACCGGCACTACCTGCACATGATCCTCAAGAAGACCTGCTGGTACACGACGATCTACCCGTGTCGCGTCGGCGCCCTCATCGGCAGCCTCGATCGCGCCGATCTGGACTGCTATCTCCGGTTCGCGTTCTTCCTGGGGGCGGCCTTTCAGATCGAGGACGACCTCTTGAACCTGACCGGCGATTCCGTCCGTTACGGCAAGGAGATCAACGGCGACATCTTGGAGGGGAAGCGGACGCTGATGATGATCCAGCTGTTCCAGCGGGCGCGCCCGCCGGAGACCAGGAAATTGAAAGAGCTGCTGGCCCGCCACCGCAGCACGCGCACGCCGCAGGATGTCGCGTGGGTGCGCGGTCGAATGGAAGCGTACGGGTGTATCCAGCACGCCACCCGGGTCGCGCACGGCCTGGCCGGTGCCGCGCAGCACGAGTTCGAGCAATGCCTGGGCGCGCGCCCCGAGTCGCGCGATCTGGCCTTCGTCCGAGCGCTGCCGACCTGGGTCATCGCGCGCGCCTGACGCGCCTCAACCCCCGGCTTCGAGGCGGGCGATGCTGGCCGCCGTCCGGGCTTCCAGAACCCGCGCGCCGTCGGAGCGCGCGATGCGCAGCGCCCGCCGAAGCGCCTTGGCCGCGCCGGCGCGGTCGCCGCTGCGGGCCAAGAGCTCGCCCTCGAGCCGCAAGAGCTCAGGGACCTGGTGACGGCCCAGGTTGTCGCGCGTGATGGCCAGCGCCTCGCGCACGGTCAGCAACCCGGACGGCAAGTCGCCGTTCTGCAACTGAATCTCGCCCAAATACGACAGGTAATAGGGCAGGATCACCGAGGCGCCGATCGCCCGCAAGATGTCCAGCCCCTGATTGAGCATGGCCACCGCGCGGCGGTCGCCGGCGAAGGCATTGGCCCACCCGGAGATGCACAATCCGACTGCGAGCCAGAAAGGAAAGCCGTGCTCCGTGCAGCTGGCGATGACGCCTGAGGCCCGCTGGGCAGCCAAAGCGGGCTGCCCGAGATCGTGCGCGAAGGCTGCGCCATAGGCGGCCGCCATCGCGCGCACGTAAGGCCGGTCGATCCTTTCGGCCAGACCGGTCGCCTCCGCCCAGGTCTCCTCGCAGGCCGCGCCGCGATCGCGGTAGGCGTCGCTCCAGGCCTCCAGGAGGTGCGGGTACAGGATCCCCTCGTACGCGTAGTCGCGGACCAGCCGATCGTATTGCTCGCGCGGGCGCTCGAGATCGCAGTGCGCGCGGCCGGCGCGCGCGTCGTCCGCCGCGCGCCCGAAATCGCCGTAACAGAACGCGCGGTTCGAGAGGCAGGCGTGCGCGATCAAAAGGCTGTCGCGATCTCCGGAGGTCCCGGTCATGCGGGTGAAGACGGCTCCCAGTCGCGCGGTGCCTTCGACGTTTCCGCGCACCAGGTCGACCGCCCACAGCCCAAACAGCACCCGCATCGGCACGTCTCCGTAGCGCTCGCACAGCGCGCCGGCGCGCGCGTACGTCTGCTCGACCTCCTGGGACGAAAAGCCGCGCGTCGAGATCAGCGCCAGGCCCAACCCACTCAGGAGATCGATCTCTCGGCGATCGCGCGCCTCCGACTCGGGCAGGGTGGCCAGCAATTCGAGCGCCCGGGTGAACGAGCTGATGGCTTCGGCGAACGCCGACCGCGCGACGGCGCGCTGTCCGGCCACCGCCCATTGCGTGACGGCTTCCAGAAACAGGCCCGCTGCCGTGTAGTGCTGGGCCAAGGTTTCGGGCTGGCTGGCTGCCAGGTCGGGAAACCGCTCGTTCAGCGTCTCGACGATCCGCAGATGAACCTGCTGCCGCGTGGTACGCAACAAAAGGTCGTAGGCAGCATCTCGAACCAGAGCGTGTTTGAAGATGTACGTCTCCTGTCCGCCGCTCACGCGCCGGAACAGCAGCTCGGCGGCGATCAGTTGATTCAACCGCCGGCGCAAATCCGGCTCCGGCATTCCGGCCACCGCCAACAGAAGCTCGAACGGGAAGGCCCGGCCCAGCGCCGCCGCCATCTGGGCCACGGCCTTGCTCGATCCCATGCGGTCGAGGCGCGAGGTCAACGAGTCTTGAACGGTCGCCGGGATGGCGATGGGACGCAACTGGAGGCCCGCGTCGGTGAGGGCGGCAGGTTCGGCCTCCAGCACGGCCCGCGTGATCTCCTCGCCGAAGAGCGGGATGCCGTCCGCCTTGTCCAGGATCTCGTTCACGACGCCGGGGTCGAGCCCGGCCGGCGCCAGGTGGTCGATGATGCTGCGCATCTCGGCCGGCCCCAGCCTTTCGATGAGGAGCTGGCGGACACCGTCGTGCATCCGCGGAAGCGTGAACTCCGGCCGATGCGTCATGGCGATCATGGCCTGATGGCCGGGCACCCGTTCGGCCATCAATTTCATCAGCTCGAGGGTGGACGGGTCGGCCCATTGGACATCCTCGACCACGAACAGCACCGGCCGCTCGCGGGCGGTCGCCAGCAACCAGGTCACCAGCATCTCGAAGGTAGCTTGCCGCTGTTTCTGAGAGGTGGTGAGGGGATTGCCCGCGGGCTCGACGTCCAGCGAGAAGAGTGATTTCAGCAGCGGACGCACTTTGTCGAACGACATGCCCGCACGCTGCACCTCGGACTCGAGCCGGCGGAGTTTTTCGTCGGCGGACATGTCGCTCGAAAAGTTCAGGCGCCGCTCGAGCATGGCGACGATCGGGTGCAAAGACGTGCGCTGCAGGTGCTGCGAACAGAAACAGGTGATGGTGACGGCCCGGTCGGCCTCCAATTGATCGCGCAGGTTGCGAAGCTGGCGCGACTTCCCGATGCCCGGTTCTCCGCGAATGGCGACCACCGTTCCCCGCCCGGCCTCGGCCTCCTTCCAGAGCTCGCTCAGGAAGGCCGACTCCCGGTCGCGCCCCACCAGCGGCGCACCGGACCGGCTGGCCGAGCGTTCGGCCAGCACGTGGTCGTGCCCGCGCTGCTGATCGTCGGCGCGGTAGAGGTGGATCGGCGAGGACAGCCCTTTGAGATTTTGGGCGCCCAGGTCCTGAAACCGAAAGCTCGTGCCGGCCAGCTGGCGCGTGGCCTCGCTGACCACGACCTCGTTCGGAGCGGCGGCCGACATGACCCGCGCCGCCAGGTTCGGGGTTTCGCCGACGGCGCGATATTCGTTTCGGGCCGGGTCTCCGACGTAGCCCATGACGACCGGACCGGTGTGAACGCCGATGCGAACCTGAAGGGGAGCCCGGAGCAGCCAATCCACTGAAGGCGTCTTCAGCGCCTTCACGATCTCCAGCCCGGCGAGGATCGCCATCTCCGGCATCCACTCATGGCCGAAGGGATACCCGAAGTAGGCCAAGAGTCCGTCGCCGAGGTATTGCGCAACGTGTCCGTCGTGCTTGCGAATGACCTCGGAACAGACGGTCTGGTAGTCACGCAGGAGCTCGCGGAAGTCTTCTGGGTCGAGCCGCTCGGACAGCGCGGTCGCGCCCACCACGTCACAGAAGAGGACGGTGAGCCGCCGGCGCTCGCCGCGCGTGGGTGGCGTCGTCTCGTCGCGCAGCGAATGCCCGCAGTGGCTGCAGAAGCGCGCCTCGACGCTGTTCCCGGAACCGCACCGCGCGCAGACTGCCTTCAGCTCAGTGTCGCACGCGATGCACGACAGTGCGTCGTCATCGTTCTCTGTCGTACAACTCTTGCAATGCAGAGTGACCGCCTCCCCGTACCGCCAGCGAGGCATCGTAGAGCAATCGGCGCGACGGCGCCAGCCGCCCGCGAGGTTGCATAAGTGTCGCCCAGCGGTCTGGCCGCGCTCAGCGCGGCGTCTTCTGGGCCAGGACGAAGCGGGCCAGGTTTTCGATCTGCGGCGACGTGAGCTTGTCGGCGAAGCGCGGCATCTTGTTGCGGTCGCCGAACAGGCGGGGCTGGCCGGCGTCGGCGATCACCGCCTCCACCCAGGCCAGCCTGCCGCGCCCCTTCAGGTTCGGGCCGGCGTTCTCGCCTTCGCCGTCGAACTCGTGGCAGCTGTCGCAGTCCTTGGCCGACAGCAGGGCCCGTCCAGCCGCGGCGCGCGCGGTGACCGCGTCCGGGGCGCCAGTCTCGGCGTAGATCATCTCGGTCAGCGCGTCCAGCTCGTCGGGGGTGCCGAGGACCGGCTTCATGCCGCGCTCGATCTTGGCCGGCCCCATGTACAACGGGCCGTCCGGCTCGGTCAGGAAGCCGCGGATCCAGGCGCGGCTGTCGTACCCCTTGAGGTCCGGCGCCTTGTCGCCCCCGGAGCCGGTCAAGCCGTGGCAGCCGCCGCAGCGCTGCTCCCACAGCTCGCGCGCCTGGTTGAGCGGGTCGTTGCGGAAGACGGCCACCCCGCCTTCGGGCGGAACGCCTTTCAGGGCCAGCCGCCGCGCCTCCCGGGCCCGCGCCTCTTCCGCCGCGCGCGCCCTGGCAAAGCCGGGATCCCGCGCGTCGCGGGCGATGGCGAGGGCCGACAGGGCCGCCAGCGACGCCAGGCCGAAGGTGGCCGCGCCCAGCACGCGCCGCCGGTCGGCGGGCCGCCGCGAGGGCCCGCGGTCGAGGAAGGGCAGGGCGGCCAGCAACCCGGCCGCGATGCCCGGGATGATCAACGTGGCCACCATCTCCAGGCGCGCTGGGAACAACAGGCGCAGCTCAAACAGCGGCAGCGCGTACCAATCGGGGCGTGCCAGGTAGCTCGAGGCGGGATCGGCGGGTGCTTCCAGCGCCGGCCCGTGCCGTACCAGGGCCGCCAGCGCGACGACGGCCAGCGCCAGCCCGCCGGCCGCCACGTCGCGCGAGGTCTGCTCCGGCCAGGTGGGCACGGCCCGCTCGGCCAACTCGCCCGCGGCCAGCCACCAGCGCGGCGTCGGCCCATGCTGGCGGAACAGGAACAGGTGCAGCGCCAGCAGCGCCACGAAGCCCGCCGGCAGGGCCAGCGCATGCACCGCGAACGCGTGGGTGACCGTGAGATTGCCCAGCGCTTCCCCGCCCTGGATCACCTGCTGAGCGGCGCGGCCCACCAGCGGCACGCCCCCGACGATGGTCGCCTCGACCTGCTTGGCCCAGAACCCCTTCTGGTCGTAGGGCAGCAGATATCCGGACAGCGCGAACAGCAGCGTCAACCCGAACAGCGCCAGGCCCACGATCCAGTTCGCCTCGCGCGGGCGCTGGTAGGCGCCGAACAGAAGCACCTGCAGCAGGTGAAGGCCCGCGACCACGATCAGCGCCGACGAGCCGAAGCTGTGCAGGCCGCGCACGAACCACCCGAAGGGGAGCTGGTCGTGAATGTACGCGACCGACGCCCAGGCCGTTTGCGCCGAGGGCGCGTAGAACAGCGACAGAAACAGCCCGGTGGCCGCCTCCAGGGCGAAGAGGCCGGCGGCCGCCGCCCCCAGCGCGTGCCAGAAGCTGGCGCCGCCCGGCATCTGGCCGCCCAGGATCGCCGCCCGCAGCCGCGACAGCCCCAAACGTTCGTCCAACCAATGCGCGCGCCCGCGCGCCCCTTTGGCCGGCGGCGTTCCGGTCATCCGATCGGCTCTTTCGCCGCCGTGCCGGTCCGGAAACGTTGCGGGCGCACCAGCAGGTCGTCGCCGTCCGTGGTGACCTCCAGCTCGTCGAGCCCGCGCGGCGCGGGGCCCGACAGGCAGCGCCCCGCCAGATCGAAGGACGAGCCGTGGCAGGGGCATTCGAACCGCCGCGTCCCTTCGTCATAGTCGACGCCGCAGCCGAGGTGCGGGCAGACCGTCGAGAAGGCACGAACCGGCGCCGACGGCCCCGGCCGGACCAGCCAGCAGGACCCCAGTGTGACGCGATCCAGCCGCAGCCAGGCGTCCTGGAGCTGGCCCACCACCGTCACGCGCACCGGCTTGCCGGGGGGCACGTCTGCCCGGCTGGCCACGCGCACCGGCCGGCCCGGGCCCTTGATTGTCGCCTTGCGCAGAGGCGCCAGCAGCAGCCCCAGCCCGGGAACCACCGCCACCGCGCCCGCCAGCGCGCCGAGCGCGGCGGTCACGCGCGCCACAAAGGTGCGGCGCGTGTCGTCGAACGCCTTGCCTCGCATCGGAGAGGAGGCCAGTTTGCCCGGCCGTCGCAGAGGGGCAAGGCGGGATAACCGCCGCGGCGCCGTGCTAATTATCGAACGATGGCCGCCAATCCGTACGTCGAGCAACGAGACTTCACGCTGCGAATCGAGCTTCGCCGCGCCTTTCCCGAAAGTTACGACGGCGACGCCGACGGCTACGCCTGGGTCGAGGATCTCCAGCCGGCGATGGCGGAGATCGTGCGCGCCGCGGCCGCCATCCTGGCCCAACGGGGCGGCTTCCGCGTGCACCCCGCCAACCGCGGCCGCCCCGCCGACGAGGAGGTCACGCTGGTGGCCGAGCGGACCGGCTAGGCCAGGCCGCGTCCGGGCGGCACGCCGTCGGGCATCGTTCGCTGCCGCTCACCGTTGCCTTATGGCAACGCCCTCGTGGCCGGCAAAAAAAAACGGCCGACGCCGGAGAGGCGACGGCCGTTCGTGGGCTCGAGACCGAGCGAAAATTTATGCTTGCTTGCGAACGTTCGCGGCTTGCAGTCCCTTGGGACCTTCCGTGATGTCGAACTCGACCTCCTGGCCTTCGCTCAACGAACGGAAACCCTCCGACATGATCGCCGTGTGGTGGACGAATACGTCCGGTCCATCCTCACGCGCAATGAAACCGTACCCCTTGGCGTCGTTGAACCATTTCACCTTACCGGTTGCCATTTACTGCCCTCCTACGAACGTTGACGATGTCTCTTCCCCCGGCTCGGCCGTGGAAATTGGGGGACGAGAGTACGGGGGTTACAAATAGTGTCAAGTCCGATGCGGCCCGGTGACGCCCCGTCTGACGGGCGTTTCCGCGAGGGCCCGCCCGAGGAGCCAGGCGGCGCGTTCGGGGTCTTCGGCGCTCATCACCGGTCGGATGCAAGCCATCCCGCGGGCGCCCGCCCGGGTGATCGCCGGAGCGTCCTCGACGGTGAGCCCCCCGATCGCCACCAGCGGCACCCTGCGCCGGGCCGCGGCGGCCAGCGCATCCAGCCCCACCGGCGGCCCGTAGGCGCGCTTGGACGGCGTGTCGTGGACGGGGCCGAACACCGCGAAGTCGACCGCCCCGTCCAGTCCGTCCAGCTCGGCCGGCGCGTGCGTCGAGACGGCCAGGCGCAGGCCGGGCGCGGCCCCGCGCGCGTCCTCGGGCGACAGCGAGCGGCCGCCCAGATGGACGCCGTCGGCGCCCACGGCCAGCGCCACGTCGATCCGGTCGTTGACGATCAGCGCGGCCCCGGCCGCACCGGTGATCTCACGCAGCTCCCCGGCCAGGTCGCGCAGGGCCCGGCCGCCCAGGTCCTTCTCGCGAAGCTGCACGGCGATCTCGGCGGCGAGGAGCCCGCCGCGCACCGCGCCCGCCAGCGCCGCCCGCACCACCGCCACCAGCGGGCGCCCGCCGGTCGCCCGGCGATCGGTGACGATGTAGAGGCGCGGGACGAAAGCGCGATCCAATCAGGCCGTCATTCGATGAGGCCTTCCACCGGCGACGACGCGGTGGCGTAGAGCTTGCGCGGGATGCGGCCGGCCCGAAACGCCTTGCGTCCGGCGATGACCGCGTCCCGCATGGCTTCGGCCATGAGCAGCGGGTCGCGCGCGCCGGCGATGGCGGTGTTCATGAGGACGCCCGCGCAGCCCAGCTCCATCGCGACCGCGGCGTCGGAGGCGGTGCCCACGCCGGCGTCGACCAGTACCGGCACCTTCGCCTGCTCGAGGATGATCCGCAGGTTGTACGGGTTGCGGATCCCCAGGCCCGAGCCGATGGGCGCCGCCAGCGGCATCACCGCCGCGCACCCGACGTCCTCCAGCTTGCGCGCCAGGATCGGGTCGTCCATGCAGTAGGGGAGCACTGTGAACCCGTCCTTGACCAGCACCCGCGCCGCCTCCAGGGTGGCCGCCCCGTCGGGGAACAGCGTGCGCTGGTCGCCGATCACCTCCAGCTTGACCAGGTCGGCGAGGCCCAGCTCGCGCGCCAGGCGGCAGGTCCGGATCGCGTCCTCGGCCGTGTAGCAGCCGGCCGTGTTGGGTAGGATGGTCTGTCGGCTGCGGTCGATGGTGTCGAGGACGTTGGGCTTGCCGGGCGTGAGGTCGACCCGCCGCAGCGCCACGGTGACGATCTCGGCGCCGGAGCGGCGGATGGCCTCGCGCCCCTCTTCCAGCGTGCGGTACTTGCCGGTCCCGACCAGCAGGCGCGACTGGAAGGTCCGGCCGCCGATGACCAGCGGGTCGTCGCCGGCAGGGGCGCCCGCGGAGCCGCCGCCGATGAACGCGACCACCTCGATCTTGTCGCCGTCCGCCAGGTGGGCTTCGGACCAGGTGCGGCGCGGCACCACGTCCTGGTTGCGTTCGACCGCCACCCGGGCCGGATCGACCCCCATGGCGTCCAGAAGCCCCGCCACCGTGGTGCCCGGCGTGGCGGTGCGCGTCTCCCCGTTGACCATCAGGCGCAGCTCGTTCATCTGTGGTAGCGAAGCATAACCCGAAGCCGCCCATGCGTTGCCCCTTCTGCGGAAACATCGAGGACAAGGTCGTCGACACCCGTCCGTCCGACGGCGATCAGGTGATCCGCCGCCGCCGTGAATGCATCGGCTGCGGGCGGCGGTTCACGACCTACGAGCGCGTGGACGAGGTGCTGCCGCTGGTCATCAAGAAGGACGGCCGGCGGGAGCCGTTCGATCGGGCCAAGGTCCTGGCCGGCTTCAAGAAGGCCTGCTCGAAGCGGCCCGTCCCCGTCGAGGTGATGGAGCAGGCCGCCGACAGGATCGAACGCTCGCTGGAAGCCGGCGACAAGGAGATCCCGTCGTCGCGCATCGGCGACGCGGTGATGGACGCGCTGCGCGAGATCGACGAGGTGGCGTACGTCCGGTTCGCGTCGGTCTATCGCTCGTTCCGCGACGTCAACGAGCTGATGGACACGTTGAAGACGTTGGTGGACCACCGGGGCCGGAAGTGACGCCGTTTTCGGCGGCCGATCAGCGCTTCATGCGCCGCGCGCTGGAGCTGGCCGAGCGGGGGCGGGGGACCACCCGCCCCAACCCGACCGTCGGGGCGGTCATCGTGCGGAACGGCCGCGTCGCCGGCCAGGGGTTTCATGAACGGGCGGGCGGCCCGCACGCGGAGGTGGCGGCGCTGGCCGATTTGCGCGGCGATGCGCGCGGTACGACCCTCTACGTGACCCTCGAGCCCTGCTGCCACACCGGCCGCACCGGGCCGTGCACCGAGGCGATCTTGCAGGCGCGCCCCGCCCGCGTGGTGGTGGGGTGCTCCGATCCCAATCCGGCCGTCGACGGCCGCGGCATCCGGAGGCTGCGGCGCGCCGGAATCCAGGTCGACGTGGGCTGTCTGGAAGACGACGCGCGCGCCGCCATCCGGGCCTACGCCGTCTGGATCGCGCAGAGCCGCCCGCTGGTGACGCTGAAGGCCGCCGCCACGCTGGACGGCTACATCGCCGACGGCCATCCGCGCTCGCGCCGTGCGCCCGCGTTCCTGACCGGGCGGGAGGCGCGCCGGGTCGCCCACGAGCTGCGCGCCGCCCCCCACGCGGTCCTGGTCGGCGCCGGCACCGCGCGGGCCGACGACCCGCGGCTGACGGTCCGGCTGCCCGGACGCGACCCGCGGACCGGGCCTTTGCGCGTGCTGCTGGCCGGCCGCGGCCGCCTGCCCGCCCGGTTGAAGATGTTGCGCGGCGCGCCCCCGTCGCTGGTCCTGCGCGGCCGCCGGCAGGACCTGCGGCGCGCGCTGGAGGCGCTGGCCCGCGAGCACGAGGTTCAATCCCTGCTGGTCGAAGGGGGGGCCACGGTCCACGGCGCGTTCATCGCCGCGGGCCTGGTCGATCGCGTCGCCCTGTTCCTGGCGCCCCGGCTCATCGGCGGCGGCGTCCCGGTGGCGCGGGGCGCCGACCTGCCGCTGGCCCAGGCGCTGCGCCTGGGGCCGTTGTCGACGCGTACCGTCGGCCCGGACCTGCTGATCACCGCGGATGTGGTCGCGGTGTAGGTGCTATGCTGGCCCAGCGTCCCAGATGTTCACCGGAATCGTCGAAGCGACAGGCACCATTCAATCGATCGGCCGGGCCGCCCCCGAGGCTGCGACGGCGCGGCTGACCGTGTCGACCGCGCTGGATCTGTCCGGCGCCGCGCTGGGGGCCAGCATCGCCGTCGACGGCGTCTGCCTGACCATCGTCGATCGGGACGCCGGCCGCGGGCTGTTCGCGGCCGACCTGGGCCCGGAGACGCTGGCGCTCACCACCCTCGGCGGGCTGGAGCCCGGGGCGCGCGTCCACCTCGAGCGGCCGCTGCGCCTCGGCGACGAGCTGGGCGGCCACCTGGTCAGCGGTCACGTGGACGGCGTGGGCACCGTCGTCGCTCGGCGCGAGAACGGCGCCGCGCTGGACCTGGAGATCTCGGCCCCGTCCACCGTGGCGCCCAGCTTGGCCGTCAAGGGGTCCGTCACCGTCGACGGCGTCAGCCTGACCGTGAACACCCTGTCCGACCTCGCCGCGGGCGCGATTTTCGGCGTCACCCTGATTCCGCACACCGTCGCCGTGACCAAGCTGGCCGACAAGCGCGAGGGATCGACGGTGAACCTGGAGGGCGACCTCATCGCCAAGCACGTCCAGCGGTTGCTCTTGGCCCATCTGGCGGGGGGGCGCGACGGCACCGACGGGCGCACGCCGGCCCGCCCCCTGTCGGCCGATCCCCTGCGGAGGTCCGGCATTGTCGGCTGAGGGGGGCGCCGAGGATCGCGACGCGGCGGTCACCCGCGCGCTGGAGGCGGTCCGTGCCGGGCGCATGGTGATCCTGGTCGACGACGAGGACCGTGAAAATGAAGGCGACCTGACCATGGCCGCCGACCTGGTCACGCCCGAGGCGATCAACTTCATGGCCCGGGAGGGGCGCGGCCTCATCTGCCTCTCCATGACCGAAGAGCGGGTCGCGCAGCTCGGCCTGCCGATGATGACGGCCGACAACCAGGCGCGGCACCACACCGCGTTCACGGTCAGCATCGACGCGCGCCACGGGACCACCACCGGCATCTCCGCGCGCGAGCGGGCGGAGACCATCCGGGTCGCGGTGTCGCGGGACGCCCGGCCCGACGACCTGGTGATTCCCGGGCACGTGTTCCCGTTGCGGGCGCGGCGGGGCGGCGTCCTCGTGCGCTCGGGGCAGACCGAAGGCTCCGTCGATCTGGCCCGGCTGGCGGGACGCGAGCCGGCCGGGATCATCTGCGAGATCATGCGCGAGGACGGCGAGATGGCGCGCATGCCGGACCTGGTCGAGTTTTCGCGGCGGCACGATCTGCCGATCGTGAAGATCGCCGATCTCATTCAATACCGGCTGTCGCGCGAGATGCTGGTGCGGCCGGTCGCCGAATCGAAGGTCCGCCCCCGGCTGGGCGGCGTCGGCAGCGAGTTTCGGGGCGTGGTGTACGCCACCGACGTGGAAGAGACGGAGTACATGGCCCTGGTGCTGGGTGAAGTGGCCGCCGATCGGCCGGTGCTGGTGCGCGTGCAGACCGCCGCCACCTTGCGCGACGTGTTCGGCGCCACCGCCAGCGACGACGACCAGGCCGCGACGGTCTCGCTGCGGATGATCGAGGAGGCGGGGGCGGGGATTCTGCTCTACGTCCTTCCGCGCGGGCGCGTGAGCATGGCCGCCGAGCTGCGCGCCTTCGCGGGCGCCGTCTCGCCCGGTGCTGGCGACGCGGCCCGCCCGGCGCGCGCGCCGGCGCTGACCGACATCGGCCTGGGGGCGCAGGTGCTGGCCCATCTGGGCGCGCGCCGGGTTCGCCTGCTCACCAACCACCCGCGGCGCATCGTCGGTCTGGCCGGCTACGGCATCGAAGTGGTCGAGTGCCTCCCGATCCAGTCGCCGGCCCGCCTGGTTTCGCTGCGCGACGCGCAGGACGCCGGCGGCGGCAAGAGGTCGGCGTGAGCGAGCTCGCCAGCAAGACGTCGTCCTACGGGACCGGCGCGCGCGCGCACGAAGGCGCGCTGCAGGCCGGGGGTCGCCGGTTCGCCGTCTGCGCCGCGCGCTTCAACGACAACGTCGTGGGCCGGCTGGTCGCCGGGGCGCGCCTGGCGCTGCGCGAGGCCGGGGCGGCCGAGGGAGACGTCGAGCTGTTTCGCTGCCCGGGCGCCATGGAGCTGGGCGGTCTGGCCCGCCGCCTCGTCGACAGCGGCCGTTTCGCCGGCGTCATCTGCCTGGGCGCCGTGATCCGCGGCGGGACGCCGCACTTCGACCTGGTGGCGGGCGAAGCCGCGCGGGCCATCGGCGCGCTGGCGGCCGAGGGGCGCGCTCCGGTGTCGTTCGGCGTGCTCGCCTGTGACACGCTCGAACAGGCTTTGGCGCGCTCGGGAGAGAAAAAGGAAGACAACCGCGGGTACGATGCCGCGATGGTGGCCGTCGAGATGGCCGATCTGTACGCGCAATTGCAGTTGAGGTAACGATGGTCGGTCCCCGTCGCAGATCGCGCGAGATCGCGCTGCAGATTCTTCATCAGCTCGACCTGGGCGGTGGCCCGGTCGGGGACGCCAAGCAGATGATCGCGCGCTACTTCGCGCACCTCGCCGCCGACAGCGCGCCCGTGACCGACGAAGAGGAGCCGTCGGTGGGCACCCCGCGCGTCGACCACGAGCTGGTTGAAGAGCTGGTGCGGGGAGTGACCGAGCACCGCGCCGAGATCGACGGCCTGCTGACCGGGCTGTCGCGCAACTGGCGCCTCGAGCGGATGGCGGTGGTCGAGCGCAACATCATCCGGATCGCGCTTTACGAGCTGCGGTACGCGCCCAACGTTCCGGTGGCCGTGGTCTTGAACGAGGCCGTCGAGCTGGCCAAGCGCTACGGCACCGCCGAGGGCGTTGCGTTCGTGAACGGGCTCCTCGACCGCGCCGCCGGCGAGCTCCAGCGCGGTTAGCGCCCCAGCGCAGTTCGGTCAAACGGACAGCGGCTGACAAACCGGCCCCATGGCGAAGCGCCGTGCCGACAAGCGCGGCCGAGACGGTCGCCGCCGGGGGCAACCTTTTCAGCGAGAGCCCGAAACCTGGCCATGGACCCCCCTTTCGCCCCCACGCGCCGCCGCGATCTCCGCCGCGAGGTCACCGGCTCGGAAGCCCTTCTCTGGTCCCACCTGCGCGGGCGCCGCCTGGGTGGGTTCAAGTTCCGCCGCCAGCACCCCTGCGGCCCGTTCATTCTCGACTTCTTCTGCCCGGATCGCCGCCTCGCCATCCAGATCGATCACGGGCCGCCTGTTCAGACGGATGCGCAGCGCCGGGATCGCCGCCGCTCGGAGTTCCTGGCCGCCCGAGGCATCGCCCTGTTCCGGTTCGGCGCCGGTCAGGTGCTGGCCAACACCGACGCCGTCCTGACCACCATCGCCTTCGCGCTGGGGACGGAGGTCTGAAGGGATGCCGGCGAAAATTTGCACCGCGGCTCTTCCGGTCCGAGCATGGGGAGGTGGCGCCGACCCTGGACGTGGGGATCCAGCAGTTTCTCGATCACCTGCGGGTCGAGCGCGAGCTGACCCCCGCCACCGTCGAGGCCTATGGCCGGGACCTGGCGGGCTTCGCCCAGTTCGCCGCCGGACGGACCGTCTCGCGCGCGGACAAGGTCGGCGCCATGGACGTGCTCGATTTCCTGGTGCACCTCAACGAACGCAAGCTCTCGGCGCGCTCGCAGGCCCGGCGCCTGGTCGCTCTCCGACAGCTCTTCCGCTTTCTCAAGAGCGAGCGCCTCATCACCGTCGATCCGACCGAGGACATCGACCTGCCGCGCTTCGGCCGCAAGCTGCCGGACTATCTGACCATCGACGAAGTGGATCGCCTGCTGGTGGCTCCCGATCGCCGGACGGTGCGAGGTCTGCGCGACGCCTCGATGATCGAGCTCCTCTACGCCACCGGCTTGCGGGTCTCCGAACTGGTCAAGCTGCGCGTACGCGACCTGAACTTCGACGCCGGTTATCTGATGGCGACCGGCAAGGGACGCAAGGAACGGTTGGTCCCGGTGGGGGAGGCGGCTCTGCAGGCCGTGCGGGCCTACGTCGACGGGGCCCGCGCCGGTTTCGCCGGAACGCGCGCCGTCGACGTGCTGTTCCTGACCCACCACGGGCGGGCCATGACCCGGCAGGGATTTTGGAAGCTGCTGGGCAGGTACGCGCGTGCGGCGGGAATCCGCAAACCGATCTCACCGCACAAGCTGCGGCACTCGTTCGCCACCCACCTGGTCGAGCGGGGCGCCGATCTGCGCGCCGTCCAGGCGATGCTGGGCCACGCCGACATCGGCACGACCGAGATCTACACGCACGTCTCGCGCGCGCACCTGCGCGCGGTCTACGACCGCTTCCACCCGCGCGCCTGACCTATGCACGAACGGCAATGCCGTTCACGTCGGCGGTCGAATGACCGCCGGCCCGCGAACTGGGAAGGGGCCGGCGCTTCCGATCTCCGCGGATCCCGACACTCGAGTCCGGTCCCGTTCTCGGCCCGGCTTCGCCATCCGGCCGGCTCGCCGGCCGCGACCGAACGGCGTGGGGATTAGGGGTAGGCCGGCGTCGTGGTGCTGGCCGCCGGACAGCTGGTGGTCAGCACGTCGTCGGTCGCCCCGTAGGCGAAGTTCGCGGTCCCTCCTTGCGCGGTTTGTGCCGCCCAGACCGCCGCGGCGGGTGCAGCCGAGTAGTAATGGTTGTTGCCGTCGGCCGGCAGATCGGTCACGTACGCGTAGGCGCTGTTCCACGCCTGCCGGGCCGCGTTCAGCAGCGCTTGCGTGTCGCCGGCGTCCGAGGAGGCGTGGTGAACGATGCTGATGAAGTGCCCCGGATTGTACTGATAGCGCGCCCAGGCCGGGAGCTGCCCGTTGTTGCCCATGAAGCTGGAGGCCGCGTCTTCCTGGACCACCACGTAATTCCAGCCGTCCACGCCACCGGCGCCCAGGCGCAGCACGCAATCCAGGTATCCGCGCATGTACGTGTCCGCGGTGGTTCCCCAGTTGAAGATCGCCCGCCCGGGCGCGGTCGGTCCGATCTCTCCGACCGCGGGTCCAGACCAGGTCGCGTACTGCCCCGCCTGCAGCGCGATGTACTCCGCCTGTGGGACGCCGTCGGCGGTCTGGCGATAGGCAGAGTCGAAGAAGAAGCCATTCAGTTCCGTCAGCGGGTTTCCGTCGTCGACGTAGTTTTCCGCCCAGGCGCGCATGTCGGCGACGATGTCGCTGGTGGGCCGGTAGGCGGTGGTGCTGCCGTTGGTGACGCGACCGATCCAGACGTAGCCGAACACCTTGATTCCCTGCGCGCGCAGGTAGGCGATCTTGTCGTGCACGTAGGTGCTGCGCGTCGGCCCGGGGCCGCCGCCGATCGCGCACCCGCCGTCCTGTTGATTCTTCCGGCCGGTCGAATCGCACCCGGCGTTCACGATCGCGATCTCCGGCAACAGCGAGCGATGCCCGGCGCTGATCTCGGCGAACGAGGCGTCGCCCTGCGCGTCGGCCGAGAAGTAGGCCGGGACCATCAAGCCGCCGGCCGCCGCGCTCATGAAGGCCGACTGACTGGACTGCAGCTCGGTCTGGATGTCGCCTCCGGCGCACCCAAGGCAGGCCGTCACCAGCACCAGCACCACCGACGCTACACGACGCATCGCCGTTTTTGTTTAACCACTGTCACCGTCGAGAACCAGAACGCTCCAAATCCGCGATCATCGCGTCACCGAAAAGGAGCCAAGGATCCTCGATCGACCAAGCTGCGGAAATTACGGCTGCGACCCGATTCAGTGCCCACAGCCAGTTGCTGCATAAAGCTCCCGGACTTCGGCGGGCGGGAGAGGGGCGCGCCGGGTCGTGCGGCGCAAGATCCGCCGGCGGCCCGGCGCGGGATGGGGTGTTCAGTTCACAGTTGTGGCGGCCGGCATCGGGGCCGGGCCGGTTTGACACGTGCCCGAGCGCTGCTCAGACTGCGCCCGATGTCTCCGGCGGTCCTCTCGGCCGACGCGGTGAAGGCCGCGGCGCGCGGCTGCCGGTTCACGCTGGTGGGGTTGGCGCCAGCCGAGGCCCTGGATCCCACTCCCTTGCGTGCCTGGCTGGACGCCGGGTACGCCGCCGACATGGACTGGATGCGGCGGCGCCTCCCCGAGCGGCTGGATCCCGGCGCGGTGCTGCCCGGCGCCCGCACGGTCATCGCGCTGGCCATCGCCTATCATCGGCCACCGCAGGAACAGGGGCCGATCGCCCGCTATGCGCGCGGGCGCGACTACCATTACGCCCACCGCGACCGGATGCAGGCGCTGCGCAAGCGGCTGCTCGAGCTGGATCCCACCGTCGAGACCTACGCGGCCGTCGACACCGGGGTGGCGATGGAAAAGGTCTGGGCCGAGCGCGCGGGACTGGGCTGGATCGGCAAGAACGGTTGCCTCATCAACCCCAAGCTGGGGTCCTGGCTGACGCTGTCCGTGATGTTCCTCGATCGCGCCGTCGATGCGTACGACCGCCCTCACGATCGGCGGTGCGGCGCCTGCTCGGTGTGCCTGACGGCCTGCCCCACCGGGGCGTTTCCGTTGCCGGGCGTGGTCGACGCCCGGCGCTGTCTTTCGTACCAGTCGATCGAGAATCGCGGGGCGGTCCCCGAGGGGTTGCGGCCCGAGTTTCAAAACCGGATGTTCGGGTGCGACGTCTGCCAGGAGGTCTGCCCCTGGAACCACCGCCCCCAGCCCGAAGGCGACCCGCGGTTTTCGCCGCGCCCGCTCTCGGCGCTGAGCGCCGCGGAGGTGGCGGCCCTCAGCGCCGAAGACTTCGCCAGGCTGGCCGCCGGGATGGCCCTTGCCCGGTCCCGCCACGACGGGTTGAGACGCAACGCGCTCTACGCGATCGGTGGCGCCCGCGACCGCTCGGCGCGGGCGGTGGTGGACCGCTTGGTCGACGATCCGTCGGAGGTCGTTCGCGACGCCGCCCGCTGGGCGCAAGGCCAGATCGACCGGCCAGAGGGCGAGTGAGTCAGCCGCGCGCGTCCAGCGCCCGCTCGATTCGCCGGTCGGGCACCAGCCAGATGGCGGCCACCAGGGCATAGGCCAGCTCGGCCATCCAGGGGCGTACGAACGACAGGCCGATCCCGGTCAGATACAGCAGCGGCGACAGGCGCCCCTTCAGATCGGAGCCGAGCATCTCGGCCAGCGCGCCGCCGCCGTGCCGGGCGACGGTGCGCTGCAAGATCAGGTAGGAGACGGCCGCCGCCAGCAGCGCAAGGCCGTAGATGGCCGCCGGCCAGGACGCCTGAGGGTGCGCCCCGGCCCAGCCGGTCACGACCGGCAGCAGCGACAACCAGAACAGCAGGTGCAGGTTGGCCCACAGGATGCCGCCGGTGACGTGCTTGACCGTCTGGAACAGGTGATGGTGGTTGTTCCAGTAGATCCCGACGTAGGCGAAGCTGAGCACGTAGGCCAAGAAGGCCGAGCGGAGGGGCCGCAGGGCGTCCAGGTTGTCGCCCGCCGGCACCTTTAGCTCCAACACCATGACGGTGATGATGATGGCGAGAACGCCGTCGCTGAACGCTTCCACGCGCCCCTTGTTCATGGGCTGCGGAGCATACTCGCGGGCCGCCGACTTGTGGCCCATGGCAAGTTGGCTACGATCCGCTACGATCGGGGGCCGGGACGATGCCGAAGCGGCGGGACGACAAGGAAGACGACCTCGGGACCCTGACGAAGCCGCCAGAGCTCGAGCGCGACACCGCGACCAAGAAAAAGGTCGAACGACCACCCCTTTACGAAGTTCTGCTGCACAACGACGACTACACGACGCAAGAGTTCGTCGTCTACGTCCTCATGAAGTACTTCCAGCACGACGCCGCCACGGCCCGCAAGATCATGCTGCACGTCCACACGCGGGGCATCGGCGTGGCGGGCGTCTACCCGTTCGAAATCGCGGAGACGAAGGTGCACCAGGTCCTGCAGTTCGCCCGTGAAAACGAAATGCCTCTTCAGGCATCTCTAAGAAAGAGTCCAGAAACATGAGCATGTTGAGTCCAGAGTTGGAGACCGCGATCCGGCGCGCCCTCGACGACGCCACCGACCGCGGCCACGAGTTTTCGGGGCTGGAGCATCTGTTGCTCGCCCTTTTGGCCGACGACAAGACGGCCGAGGTCATCAAGCAGTGCGGCGGCTCGCTCGGGCGCCTCGACAAGAAGCTGGAAGAGTTCCTGGACACGCAGATCAAGCCGCTGCCCGAGGACGAGCGCGAGCGCGCGCAGCCGACGCTGGCCTTCGCGCGCGTCGTGCAGCGCGCCGTGAACCACGTGCTCGGCGCCGGCAAACAACAGGCGAACGGCCCGAACGTCCTGGTGGCGCTGTTCTCCGAGCCGGAGTCGCACGCCGTCGCCTTCCTGAAGGAAGAGGGGATCTCGCGGCTGGACGTGGTCAGCTACATCTCGCACGGCATCAGCAAGCTGCTGCCCGCCAAGACCGGCGTGCCGGGGCAGGGTGGCCCCGCGCCCGACGAGGACGCCGACGAGGTGCCGGCGGATCCGCTGGCGCAGTTCGCCGTGAACCTGAACGAACGGGCCCGGGCCGGCGAGATCGACCCGCTCATCGGGCGGCAGACGCAGCTCGAGCGGGCGCTTCACGTGCTGGCGCGGCGGCGCAAGAACAATCCGCTGTTCGTGGGCGACGCGGGTGTCGGCAAGACCGCCATCGTCGAGGGGCTGGCCCGCCGGATCGAGCTGGGCGAGGCGCCCCCCGCGCTGGCGGGCGCGACGATCTACGCGCTGGACATGGGGGCCATGGTGGCGGGGACCCGCTACCGGGGCGACTTCGAAGAGCGATTCAAGGCCGTGCTGAAGGCGCTGGGCGAAAAGGAGAACGCCATCGTCTTCATCGACGAGCTGCACACGATCGTCGGGGCAGGCGCCGCGTCGGGCGGCGCCATGGACGCGTCGAACCTGATCAAGCCGGCGCTGGCGAACGGCAAGCTTCGCTGCATCGGCACCACGACGCACAAGGAATACCGCAGCTACATCGAGAAGGACCGCGCGCTGGCGCGGCGTTTCCAGGCGATCGAGGTCGAGGAGCCCTCGATCGAGGACACCATCAAGGTGCTGACCGGGCTGCGCGAGCGTTACGAAGAATTCCACGGCGTCGCCTACACGCCCAAGGCGCTGCGCGCCGCGGCGGAGCTGTCGGCGCGCTACCTCAACGACCGGCGGCTGCCCGACAAGGCCATCGATCTCATCGACGAGGCCGGTGCCGCCGCCAAGCTGAAGAAGACCCGCATCAAGGGGTCGAGGCGGCAGGTCCGCAGCCGCGACATCGAGACGGTGGTCGCGACCATGGCCCGCATTCCGCCCCGCCGCGTCGAGGCGGACGACCGCGAGCGGCTGGGCAACCTGGAGGGCGAGCTGAAGGCCAAGATCTTCGGCCAGAACCAGGCGGTCGAACGGGTCGCGCAGGCCATCAAGATGAACCGGGCGGGCCTGGGGCTGCCCAATCGGCCCATCGGCAGCTTCGTGTTCGCCGGGCCCACCGGCGTCGGCAAGACCGAGCTGGCCAAGACGCTGGCGGAGTTCCTGTTCGGCGACGAGGACAGCCTGATCCAGCTGGACATGAGCGAGTACTCCGAGAAGCACACGGTCTCGCGGCTGTTCGGGTCGCCTCCCGGCTACGTCGGCTACGAGGAGGGCGGTCAGCTCACCGAGAAGGTGCGTCGCAAGCCGTTCTCCGTCGTGCTCTTCGACGAGGTCGAGAAGGCTCACCCCGACATCTTCAACTCGCTGTTGCAGATCCTCGAGGACGGCCGGCTCACCGACTCCCAGGGCCGGGTGGTCGACTTCAAGAACACCGTCATCATCATGACGACCAACCTCGGCACGCGGGACATCGCCAAGGGCGTCTCGCTCGGGTTCGCCTCGGGCGGTGACGTGCACTCGAGCTACGAGAAGATGAAGAACAAGGTCAACGACGAGCTCAAGCAGCACTTCCGGCCGGAGTTCCTCAACCGCGTGGACGACACGATCGTCTTCCCGCAGCTGACGCAGGACGAGATCGTCGCGATCGTCGACCTGATGATCGCCAAGCTCGACCTGCGGCTCAAGGACAAGGACATGGGCATCGAGCTCACGCCCTCGGCCAAGCAGCTGCTCGCCAAGCGGGGCTACGACCCGGTGCTCGGCGCCCGTCCGCTGCGTCGGGCGATCCAGCGGGACATCGAGGACGTGCTGTCCGAGAAGATCCTCTACGGCGAGGTCGCGACCGGCGAGATCGTCCTCGTCGGCACCGAGGGCGAGGGCAAGTCCGCGTCGTTCACCTTCAAGGGCACGCCGCACACCCACGCGCCGGACTCGCTGCCGGTCGAGGCGGCCGGCACCACGTCGGGGTCCACCGCCACCGGCACGGAGTGATCGGCGGTATGCCGGCCGCCCACCTGCCAAGGTGACGCGGCCGCGCATACCGAGCAGGCTGGAAGGGGCCGGGCGCACCACGCGCCCGGCCCCTTCGTCTGCCGGCAGACCCCGGCGGCGCCGTGGCGAGGCGCCGTGTGCCACATCACGCCACGTCCCACGGGGGAATCATCGCGAGGTTTCGGACGTCCTACGGGCATGCAACCTCGCAATGATCCCTCGCAGGGTGTGGCGACCCGCCCGGGGCCGCGCGTCGGGGAGACTGTCAGCATGGATCCCGCCGGCGAGCCGCCTCGCACCCTTCGTGGGGAGGCGCCCCAGCCGCTCCGGCCGGCCCAGGGTGGGCGACGCCAGGGACGGGGACGGCTGGTCGGGGAGGCGGCGCTGGCAGGTCTGGTCGCCCTGGCCCTCTTCGTCGTGACGGCGTATGTCGCGCTGCGCACCTACGAGGGTCAGCGGGTCGACCGCGAGGCGATGTTCGCCGTCAGCGGTCCCCAGGACACGGTGCAGAACGCGCACGAGGTGCTCAACACCGTCTCGGTCGGGACGGTGGCGCTGGTCGTGCTCGGTTGCATGGTGCTGGCGCTCGCGCGCCGGCGTTGGGCGCTGTCCATTGCCGCGCTGGTGCTGGTGGCCGGCGCCAACCTCAGCACGCAGCTGCTCAAGCACGAGCTGCTGTCGCGGACGGACTTCGGGCTCGGCACCCTCAACGGCCTGCCGAGCGGGCACACGACCGTGGTGGTCTCCCTCGCCCTGGCCGCCCTGCTGGTGTCACCGACCTGGCTGCGAACCCCCGTCACGCTGGTCGGCGCGTGCGCCGCCACGCTGATCGGCGTGGGCACGGTCGTCGCACGCTGGCACCGCCCGAGCGACGTGATCGCGGCAGTCGCGGTGTGTGTCGTGTGGGCCGCCGTCGCGCTGCTGATCGCGGCCGCCGCGGGCCACGGCTACCGCCGCAGGCCGGCGCGGCGCGGCCAGGGTCACTGGGTGGCTCTCCTCGGTGCCCTGACGGTGGGGGTGCTGGTGGTTTTCGCCGGCATCCGGCCGAGCGGGTCGCCCGGCTCACTCGACCTGGTCGTGGGTGCGCTGTCCCTCATCGGCCTGGCCTGCGCCCTCGCGGTGGGCTGGATGTCGCACGTCGCACGCCACCTGGACTGACCGTGCTCGCTCCAGACTGCTTCGCGGGGGTCGGGAACCGGCCCGGGGTGAGCACAGGGGCGCGTGGGGACGGCCCGTGCTCGTTCCAGACCGCTTCGCGGCGGTCGGCAACCGGCCCGGGGTGAGCAAAGCCGCCCGGGGTGAGCACGGGCGCCACGGGCGAGGTGGAAGTGCGGCGGCCCGTCGTGCTATCTGTGGGCGAGGTGGCCCGAGTCCGCGGCGCCGCCCCGGACGAGAGCACGCCGTACCCGGACCCGACGACGGCCTGCAGGAGGAGATCCATGTCCGACCCCTCGCAGATCGTGCAGGTCCTGGGTGCCCTGCTCATCCTTGCCGCCTTCGCCGGCGTGCAGCTCGGGCGGCTGCGCCCCGACACCTGGTCCTACCTGTGGCTCAACCTCGGGGGCTCGGCCGTCCTCGCCGTGCTTGCCTGGCAGGGCCGTGACTGGGGGTTCCTGCTGCTGGAGGGCGTCTGGGCCCTGGTCTCGGTGTGGTCCCTCGTGCGCAAGGCCCAGGGAGTGGAGACCGTCGCCCACTGAGGGCGGCGGACACCGGCCGCTCACCGAGCACGCCGCCCGCTCACAAGGTGGGACCGACCGCGCGCCACGTCGCACCGACGCCGCCGGTCTGCCTAGGGTGTCCCGGTGACACAGCGCTCAGCCCGTCCTTCCTGGTCCACCCGCACCCGCACCCGGGCACTCGCGGTCGGCGGCGTGTGTCTCTGCCTCGCGGCCGCGGGCTGCTCCGGCGATTCCTCGTCGGAGGCTGACAGCCCCAGCCCGAGCACCACCACCAGCGACGCCCCCGCGCCGAGCCCCGCCGCGCCCACGGCGTCTCGCGAGACGCCGAGGCCACCGGGGGCCGGCCTGCCAGACGGCCTCGCAGCCGTCATCGACCCCCTGTATGGCGGGGGCCGGGTCCCCGCGAGCAGCGCCGCCACCGCGGCGCTCAAGCATCGCCAGGTCTCCGACCGGCAGGTCCGGGTGAAGGGCGCCGTCGGCCGCTTCAAGGACGCCCGGGTCGCGGTGGTCACCGCGGGCAAGGACGTCACGCTGGCCGTGGAGCAGGGCAAGAGCTGGCGGGTCGTCGGCGGCTGGTGGCCCTCGCTGCGGGTCAAGCCGGTCCTCGGCGGCGACCGCCGGGTGCTGCTCATCGGTTCGGACGCCCGCGTGAGCCACGGGCAGAGGGTCGACCGTTCCCGCGCCGACAGCCTGCACATCGTCGGAGTTGACGGGAAGGGCGGTGGTGGCGTGCTCGGCATACCCCGTGACTCCTACGTGTCGCTCTCCACCGGGGGCAAGAACAAGATCAACGCCGCCATGGTGTTCGGTGGGCCGAAGGCACAGCTCGAGACCGTGCGCCGTGCCACCCGGTTGCCGATCGAGGGCTACGTGCTGACCGGGTTCGGGGGCTTCAAGAAGGCGATCGACGCGGTCGGTGGCCTGCGCATCGACGTGCCCAAGGCGGTCAAGGGGGAGGCGTCCGGAGCGGATGTGGAGAAGGGCAGGCAGAAGCTCTCGGGCAAGGAGGCGCTGGCCTACGCGCGGGAGCGCAAGACGCTGCCGGACGGCGACTTCGGCCGCAGCCGCAACCAGGGCCTGGTCCTGCTCGCCGGGGCCGGCATGGTGCGGCTGTCCGGACCGCGCTCGCTGCCGACCTACCTGCAGAAGGTCGGGCCGCACGTCGAGACGGACCTGTCACCGGCACAGGTGCTGACCCTGACCGCCACGATCTTCCGGATGAACCCGGCCAAGGTGCGCAATGAGGTGGCCGTCGGCGGGTTCGGCACGTCTGCGGCCGGCGCGTCCATCGTGGTGCTCGGCGACACCGCGCGCCGGCTCTTCGCCGACCTGCGGGACGGCAACCTGTCCTAGGGTTCTGGTCCTCCGGTCGGCCATGCTCTCCGCGCGCCAGCCGGGTCGGCCGGCCCGCGGCACGCCGTTGCCGGTCAGGCGGTCACAGGCAGCCCGAAGCTCGTGAACGCGTCGACCCCGATGAACGAGGTCACGTCGCCGATGGCGTCGTCGTGCACCGTCAGCACGTTCAGCGACCAGGCCCGGTAGGCGTCGTCGCCGGGGGCACGCAGATAGAGCGCGACCATGGGCTGTGCGTTCGCGGTGAGGGTTCGCGCGCGCCACTCGCCACACGAGCCGAGCGGCACGGCTCGCACGAACGGGCCGACGTGCTCGAGGCCCTGGTACCAGTGTGGGAGCGGTGGCATCGACCAGGTGACCCCCGCGCTGAGCAGCTCGATCAGCTCGTCGGCGTCGCCCCGCTCCAGGGCGGCGGCGAACCCGGTGACCAGCTTGCGCAGCCTCGTGTCGCCGAGCCGCCGCAGCGCCTGCTGCTGGCTGCCGGACGGCATACGCTCCCTGAGCGCCGCGCGGGCCCGTTGCAAGGCACTGTTCACGGCCGGCGTCGAGGTCTGCATCATCTCGGCGATCTCCTGCGCGGAGAAGCCCAGCACCTCGAACAGCAACAACGCCGCACGCTGGTTGCCGGGGAGGTGCTGCAGGGCTGCGACGAACGCGAGCTCGACCGCCTCGCGCTCCTCGAAGCGCGACTCCATCCCGCCGTCAGGATAGGGACCGAGCCACGCGACATCGGTGCGTGGCACGTCGTCGACGACCGGCTCCTGACTGGACGGGCCGAGATCGATCGGCAGGGCCCGGCGGCGACGCTCCGCGATCAGGTCCAGGCTGCACCGGGTGGCGATCGTGTACATCCACCGCCGCAGCGAGCTGCGGCCCTCGAAGCCGCCGAACCCACGCCAAGCCTGCACCAGCGCGTTCTGCAGGGCATCGTCGGCGTCGTGGACCGAACCCAGCATCCGGTAGCAGTGGACGTGCAGCTCCCGTCGCAGTGGCGCGACGAGGTCGGTGAACGCGTCGTCGCTCGTGACAGAAACCTCACCCACAACCGATGATTATGCTCCGCCTGCTCCGTCACGACTTCCGTGACAGACAACGACGAGACGATGACCCTGCTGCACTACCTGGACGCCCAGCGCGACAGCGTCGTGGCGATCCTGGACGGGCTGGACGACAACCAGCTCAACACACCGGCAGTCGCGTCCGGGTGGACTCCGCTCGGGCTGGTGGCTCACCTGTGCGGCGCCGAGCACCTGTGGCTGCACCATGTGCTGGCCGGCTCGGCCGGCAACCTGCCGCCGTGGCCGCTGGACGGTCCCTACAGCCCGTTCACGGTGCGCGCGCAGACGGCCGACGTGGTCGACTTCTACCGGAAGCAGGCCGCGATCTCGGACCAGAACGTCGTCGTCGCCGACCTGGCGGCGCCACCCCGGGTCGCGCCACCGCCCGAGCTGGCCGAGTACGCACCGGACGGCCGCTCCGTGGTCCTGCACATGATCGAGGAGACCGCGCGGCACGCGGGCCACCTGGACATCGTCCGCGAGCTGATCGACGGCCGCACCGGGCTCGGGCCGCGATGACCCCTGCCCGGCGGTGCCCTCACGCATGTGGGGGCAGCGTCACCGGAGGCTGACCATCACGCCGCCGGAGAACATCGAGTCGTGCAGCTCGATGCTGGCGGGCTCGGCGTCCTTCGGCATGTCATAGACGAGCACGCCCTTGACGGTGTTGCCGGGGTTGATCTCGTTGAGGAAGACGTCGTTGCCCTCGATGGACATGGCCGCCACGGAGTCCGCGTCGAACTCACGGCCAGTGGCATCGCGGACGACCTGCGAGGTGTCGTCGAGCAGCTGGGACTCGTCGCCGATGTTCTTGACCGTGACGTGGACGAGCGCGAACCGGCCCTGGGCCTTCTCGCCCAGCAGGTCGCCGCCCACCTGCTTGATCCCGCGGTCCACCTTCGTCACGGTGAACTCGAACTTGCCGTCGCGCACGGCGGTGCCGATGCGCGGGAGACCGGCCCCGCTCGCATCCGGTCTCTCTGCCGCGTCTGCCGCCCCCGCAGCGTCTGCCGGCTTCGGGTCGTCGGCCTCCGGCCGGTCGGCGGCGCTCGGACCGGCGGCAGGCTGCTGGGCGGTGGGTTGGCTCGTGGCGACGGCTCGAGCTGCCTGCTCGGTCGCCGAGTCCGAGGAACCGCCACTCAGCTGGACCACTCCCGCCAGCACCGCTAGGGCGGCGAACGCGGTCAGCAGGCGGTGCCGCCGGAACCACCCCCTGGGCTTCTCGGGCCGTGGCGGAGCGCCGACCGGTTGCCATCCCTCGAAGTGCGTCAAGCGCTGCTGTCGACGGTCGTGGTCGTCGTGCGGGGACATGGGTTCTCCTTCGTCGGTGGTGAAGTGCGCACAGTCCACCTCGGGACAACCGCCGGGGTCTTCACTCGATCGGCTGGATCACCTTGGCTCATCGGATGATCCGGCGGACCACACCGCAGCCGGATGACGGAGGACCACTGTCGGACCCCGGAGCTAGCCTCGTCGCATGTCCACGAGCCAGGCCCTTTCGGCGCCGATCCGGCTGCCTGGTGCGCTCGCTGCGCTCGGCCGGCTGCTCCGCGGCGTGAGGTCCCGTCGACGTGGGTGCACGGTCTTCGTGGTGGTCACCTGCCTGCTGAGCTCGTCGCTCGCGGTGTCCCTGGCCGACAGCCGCCGGCTGGCCGCGGCCGGCCTCCCGCCCGATACCCCGCTGTCCGACAGACTGGCGCTCGCGTTCCTGGCCGGTGCCGCCGTGGCTGTCTCCATGACCTGGCGGCGCCGGTGGCCGTTATGGGTGACGATGGGTGCGGCGGCCGCCGCGCTGCTCTTTCCGCTGGATGTGCTCGGCCTGTTGATCGGCCTCACCCACGTCGTGGCTCGCCTTCGCGGCAGGGCCGTGTGGGCCGGAGGGCTCGCGGCCGGCCTGGGCACCACGGCGTCCGTATGGCGTGATGCCCACGGCCACGCGCCGGGCACCTCGTTCTGGGGTGACGTTTTCGTCGGGTCCTCGGCTTCCGGCGCCACGTCCACGGCCCTCAGCTGGTGGGCGCAGGGCCTCATCGTAGTCGTGCTGGTCGCTCTGTCGGTCGGCGCAGGCCTCTTCTTACGCACGCGACGCGACCTGCAGGCGACCCGTGCCGAGCAGCGCACCGATCGCGATGCGGTCGGGCGGCTCAGCGAGGAGATGGGCCGCCAGGCGGAGCGCGAGCGGATCGCCCGCGAGGTGCACGATGTCCTCGGGCACCGGCTGTCGCTGCTCTCGCTGCACGCCGGAGCCCTGGAGGTGGCCGCCGGCGAGGACCCACGCGTGCGCCACAGCGCCTCGCTCGTCCGCGAGGGCGCCCAACAGTCCATGGACGACCTGCGCTCCCTGCTGTCAGTCCTACGCGACCCCAGCCAGAGCGAGAGTGTGCATCCCACGCCCTCCCTCGCCGAGCTGCCCCGAGTGATCGAGGAGAGCATGAGCGGAGGCATGCAGGTCCAGTCGACGGTCTACCTCGACGGCGCAGCGCGAGCGAGCCACCAGTTGGCCCGGGCGGTCTACCGGATCGTGCAGGAGATGTTGACCAACGCCCGCAAACATGCGCCGGGCGCTCCGGTCCGACTGCGTGTCGAGGGTGACGACCGGCACGGCATACGGATCGAGGCCGCCAACTACCTGGTGGCACAGTCTGGCTCGGTGCGCCCGGGTCAGGAGCGCCACGGGACGGACGCACCGCCCCACGGTCGAGGTGCCGGGCTCGCGGGCATCGCGGAGCGGGCCGCCCAGCTCGACGGAGAGTCGCGGCACGGCGTGGACGCACTGGGGGTCTTCCGGGTAGAGGTGTGGCTGCCCTGGACCGGCGGCGTGCAGAGCCTTGGTGAGGACAAGGAGGTGACCCGTGCAGGGTGATGAGCGGCCGCTCCGTGTGCTCCTGGTCGATGACGATGCCCTGGTCTGCCAAGGCCTCGAGCTGATGCTGTCCACCGCTGACGACCTCGAGGTGGTCGGGGCGGTCCACGACGGCGACGGGGTGGTCGAGGCGGTCCACCGGCATGCCCCCGACGTGGTGCTGCTCGATGTGCGGATGCGACGGCAGGACGGGATCACCGCCACACGATCGCTGCGTCGGCTGGCGGATCCCCCGAAGATCATCGTGCTGACCACCTTCGACCACGACGAGGTCATGCTGCGCGCCGTGGAGGCGGGCGCCGACGGCTTCCTGTTGAAGACGGCTTCGCCGGCCGAGATCCTCGCTGCCGTCCGGAATGTCGCGGCCGGAGGCGGAGCGGTTTCCCCGGGCAGCGCCCGACAGCTCTTCCACCACGTGCGCCACGACCCCTCCGCGCTTGCCCGCCGGTCCGCTCAGGCCGCGATGGTCACGCTGACGGCCAGGGAGCGTGAGGTGGTCCGCGCCGTCGCCCGCGGGCTGTCCAACGCGCAGATCGCGGCCGAACTTTTCGCGAGCGAGGCGACGGTCAAGACGCACCTGGCTCACGCGCAGGCCAAGCTCGGCTGTTCCGGCCGAGTCGAGGTGGCCGTCCTGGTCGAGCGCTCGGGGCTGCTCGCCGGTGTGGGCAGCTGACGGCATCGCAGTCGGCCGTAGGACGGTCGCCGCACCGCCGGTTGGCCGGTCTCGGCGAGTGGACCGATGCGTGCGCGTGTAGGCGCCGCGTCTACTGTGCTTTGGGTGAACGAGATCCGCAGGGCACGCACGAACGATGTGCGGGCCATCCGTGCACTGGTCCAGCCGTTGGCCGAGACGAGGGTGCTCGTCGCGAAGGACGCGGTCACCTACTACGAGGCGCTGCAGGAGTTTCGGGTCGTCGAGGACGACCGCGGGAAGCTGATCGGGTGTGGCGCGCTGCACGTGATGTGGGAGGACGTGGCCGAGGTGCGCACCCTTGCGGTGGATCCGTCGGTCACCGGGCGGGGCATCGGCGGAAAGCTGCTCGAGACGCTGCTCGAAGACGCACGCGAGCTCGGGGTCGACCGGGTGTTCTGTCTGACCTTCGAGGTCGACTTCTTCACCAGGCACGGATTCACGACGATCGACGGGCAGGCCGTCGACCCGGAGGTCTACGGGCAGCTGCTGCGCTCGTATGACGAGGGCGTGGCCGAGTTCCTCGACCTGGACCGGGTGAAGCCCAACACCCTCGGGAACACCCGGATGCTGCGCATCCTCTGAGGCTTCCTCGTTCGGGCATGCCTCGGTGCCCGCCCGTGCTGGCAGCGACCCCGACTGCGGGCAGCGCGCCGCCGTTTCGCCGCCGTCGAGCCAGTGGGTGACCGGGTGCCGGGCGGCCGAGTGGTCGGTCAGCGGCGACGCGACTGGTAGATGCGTCGGACGACGTCCTCGATGTCAGGTTCTTCGACTGACAGGTCGCGCACCTCACAGACATCCGACACGCCGGCCAAAACGGCTGCGGCTGTGGTTGATTCGGGGTCGAAGGCTAGTCGCTGCCGCAGCCCGTCCCCCTCGCTGCCCAGGTGCACGGCACCCGGTATGTCAGTCAGGTCACCCGTCGGCTCGGCCAGGTCGACGACGAGGACCCGCTGGGCGCCGACGGTTGCGCCCAGACCGGCGAGCGTGCCGTCATAGGCCAGGGCACCGCGGTCGACGACGAGCACCCGGTCGCAGAGCCGCTCGATGTCGCCCATGTCGTGCGTCGTGAGCAACAGGGTGGTGCCGCGGGTGGCGCGCTCGTGGATGAGGAACTCGCGCAGTCGTTGCTTGGACAGGACGTCCAGCCCGATCGTCGGTTCGTCGAGGATCAGCAGCTCGGGGGAGTGCAACAGGGCGGCGGCGATCTCGGCGCGCATCCGCTGCCCGAGCGAGAGCTGGCGGACCGGGGTGTCCAGGGTCTCGGCCATCTCCAGTTGCTCGACGAGTTCGGCTGTGCGGCCGCGGGCCTCGTCCGGCCCGAGTCGGTGGATCGCTGCGAGGATGGCGAACGACTCGCGCAGCGGCAGGTCCCACCACAGCTGCGAACGTTGACCGAAGACCACGCCGATCCGGCGTGCCAGCTCCCGACGGCTCGTCAACGGGTCCAGCCCGCAGGTGCGCACGCTTCCGGCTGTGGGCACCAGGATGCCGGTGAGCATCTTGATCGTCGTCGACTTGCCGGCGCCGTTGGCCCCGATGTAGCCGACCGCCTCCCCGGGCCGCACCGTGAACGTCATCGCGTCGACAGCGGTCACGGTGGAGCGTTCGCGCAGCAGCCGCCGGCGCGAGGCCACAGGTCGGCCGGATGCACGCATCCTCGCTGACTTCCGCCGCACCACAAACTCCCTGGTGAGGTCGTGCACCTCGACGATCGGACCGATCGCTCCGTCTCGCAACGCAGTCGCGTGCTGACTCATCCGCCGCCTCCCTGGTAGTGCCGGGTGCCCCATCGCCAGAGGGTCAGGGCGAGTGCCCACACCCAGGCCGCGGCGAGCGGGAGCAGCCAGGCCAGCCAGGTCGGCAGTCCGGCAGGCCCCGGCAGGTCGAGGATCGCGAGCGTGGGCAGGTATGCCGTGAAAGCGACCGGGACGAGATAGCCGAAGATCATCTTCAGCGGCGTCGGGAAGATCGAGGCCGGCTGGCTGGAGGCGTAGGACCCGCCGTAGGTGAACGAGTTCGTCAGCTCCGCCCCGTTGATGAGGAAGAACTGCAGGCTCGCCGCGCACACGAACAGCCCTGCGAAGATGGCGGTCCCGAAGACGATGGCCATCGGCAGCATCGCCCTGGTGGCCAGGGACCAGTCCACGTCGCACCGCACCAGGCCGGCGACCAGGGCGGTCGCCGCCACGCCGATCCGGGACAACCGGCGCAGCGAGAACTCGCACGTCATCAGTTGCGCCAGCACTGGTTGCGGCCGCAGGTAGAAGGCGTCGAGGGTGCCCATGCGCACGAAGGTCGGCAGCCCGTCGATGTGCCCGACCAGCAGGTCGGCGAGGGAGAAGGCGAGGTTGGACAGCCCGAACACCAGCAGTATGGCGTTGAAGTCGAGCCCGCCGAGCACCTGGACGTTGTGGAAGATGACCCACACCTCGGCGAACTCGGTCAGGCCGACGAGCAGGGAGCCGAACAGGTCGAGCAGGAAGGACGCGCGGTAGGAACGTTGCGCTCGGATCCGCGAGCCGATGACAGCGGCGTATGGCGTGTGCCAGGTCCCGTGCAGTGGTCGCCTGGTGCGCGGCGCGAGGTCAGCCACCCTGTACCTCCAGCTTGCGACGACCGGCCGTCGTGAGGACCCGGCCCAGGGCACCGATCACGAGGACCCAGAAGGCCTGGATCACGAGGAGCTGCACCGAGTCCCAGCCGGTCACCCGTCCCGACAACACATCGATGGGGCTCTGCAGGATGGACGGAAAGGGGGTGGCGTGCGCCAGCGCGGACAACCATCCGGGGAAGATGTGCACCGGCACGTAGAGCCCCGCGAGGAAGGTGGCGGTCACGCCATACAGGGAGCGCACCCCGCGCGTCTCGACGAGCCAGAAGCCGAGGACGTTGACGGCATACCGGCACAGGAAGGACACCGTCACGGCGAGCACGATGCTGACCACACCCAGCAGGTAGGGCAACGCGGTCCCCGGCATCGTGAGCCCCACGGTCAGCGCGCCGACGAGGACGCTTGGGAGCCCTCGCGGGATGAAGGTGTATGCCGCCCGGCCCAGGTCGGCCGCGAGGTAGGTCGCCTGCACGTCCACCGGGCGGGTGAAGTCGATCGCGATGTCGCCGTTCTTGATGCGGTCGCCGATCTCCGACGGGGCGAAGCCCAGCTCCACGGCGCCGAGCAGGCCCTGCGAGAGCCAGACGTAGGCGCTGATGCCGTCCTGGTCGTAGCCAGACAGCTCGCCCCCCGCGGCAGCCACGGCGGCGAACAGGATCGCGGCCCGGATGAACCCGAAGACGACGTTGGTGGTGAGCCCGGCCAGCATGGCGAGCCGGTAGTTGGCCTGCTTGCGGAACCCCGCCCTGGTCAGCTGCCAGTAGGCGGAGAGGTCCGGGCGCACAACCGCAAGAACCTAGTCGGGCTCGGAGGCTGGCGCAAGCGGATGTGCCGGGCAGGCGGACCCAGGGCGCGCATCCGGGCAGGATGCCCCGGTGGGGCGTAGCCTCCCGGGCATGGATGGAGCCGATTACATCATCGTCATGGGGGTGTCCGGGTCGGGGAAGACCACGGTCGCCAAGGGGATCGCCGAGCGCATGCATTGGGATTTCGCCGAGGGTGACGACTTCCACTCCGAGGCCAACGTCGCCAAGATGCACTCGGGCCACCCCCTCACCGATGAGGATCGGTGGCCGTGGCTGCGGTCGATCGGAGACTGGATCAATGAGCGCGAGAAGCAGGGCACCAGCGCAGTGCTGACCTGCTCGGCCCTCAAGCGGGTCTACCGCGATCTCCTGCGGGAGGGGCGTCCGGGCGTGCGGTTCTGCCACGTAGAGGTCGACGCCGAGCTCATCGCCAAGCGGCTCGCGGCGCGTCAGGGCCACTACATGCCTCCGTCATTGCTGCCGAGCCAGCTGGCCGCGCTGGAACCGCTGGAGCCGGACGAACCCGGAGCCACCGTGTCCGCGGCGCCCACACCGGAGGAGGTTGTGGACAACGCTATGAAGGCTCTGGGTCTTCACGAGGGAGGGAACCAACGATGACGACCACCTACGCCCTGCACCTACTGGCTGCGGACGACAAACCGCTCAGCAGCGCCGGCAACGGTCAGCTGATCGCGGCGGCGCTGCTCGGCATCGCGACCGTCGTGGTGCTCATCGTGTGGGCGAAGTTCCATCCCTTCATCGGGCTGATCCTCGGCACGGCCGTTCTCGGCGCGGTGGCCGCGGTCGCGCCCGGCGACATCGTGACGAGCTTCGTCGACGGTCTCGGCTCGACCTTTGGCGCGGTCGGCCTGTTGATCGCGTTGGGCGCCATGCTCGGCAAGCTGCTCGCCGACTCGGGCGGCGCCAACCAGATCGTCGACAGCATCATCGCCCGGGTGGGGCCGAAGACCCTGCCGTGGGCCATGGCGCTGATCGCGGCGATCATCGGGCTGCCGATGTTCTTTGAGATCGGTGTCGTCATCCTGGTGCCGATCATCCTCCTGGTCGCCCGCGAGACCGGAGTCTCGTTGATGAAGGTGGGGATACCGGCCCTGGCCGGCCTGTCCATCCTGCACGGCCTGGTCCCGCCGCACCCCGGCCCGGAGACGGCGATCAGCCTGCTGCACGCGCCGCTCAGCTACACCCTGATCTTCGGGCTGATCATCGCGGTGCCGACGCTGATCCTCGCCGGGCCGCTGCTCGCGCCGCTGATGGACCGGCTCGTGCCCGTGCACGTCGGCGCCGACGGCAACGCGCGCTCCGGCGTCGCGGCCGACCAGCAGCCGGACGCCGACTCGAGCGCCACCGCCGACATCTCCGGCGACGAGCCGGGCGGGACCGAGGCAGGGGACGGGCAGGTAGCCGCGGGCGCGACCCGCCGGCCCAGCTTCTGGGGCGCGATCATCAGCGTGGCGCTGCCCGTCCTGCTGATGCTGGTCAAGGCGGTCGGGGACCTCACCCTTGACGAGGGCACAGGCGGCCGGGACTTCGTGGACTTCATCGGTGAGCCGTCGGTCGCGCTGCTCGCCGGCGTGCTGGTGGCGATGCTGGCCGTGGGCCGGGCGTCCGGGATGCCCCGGGCCAAGATCCACCAGTCGCTCGGATCCGGGCTGCCGGGTGTCGCCTCGATCATGCTGATCGTGGCCGCGGGCGGCGGGTTCAAGACGGTGCTGTCCGACTCGGGCGTGTCCGAGGTCATCGCGGGCTACGCCAAGGACTCCCACATGTCGGTGCTGCTGCTCGGGTGGCTGGTAGCCGTAGCGATCCGGCTGGCAACCGGCTCGGCGACCGTGGCGACGGTCACAGCCGCGGGCATCGTGGAGCCACTGGGGCAGACGCTCGACCAGCCGCACCTTGCGCTGCTCGTGCTCGCCGTCGGGGCGGGTTCGCTCTTCTTCAGCCACGTCAACGATGCCGGGTTCTGGCTGGTGAAGGAGTACTTCGGACTCACCGTGTGGCAGACCATCAAGTCCTGGTCGGTCATGGAGACGGTGATCTCGGTGGTCGCGCTGATCTGCGTCCTGATCATCGGCACGATCATCTAGCCCCACCCGACGTCGAGGTGGCCGGGACGGCACTCCGCAGGAGCGCGGTCGTCACGTGTGACCCGAGAGCGCGGTAGGCCTCGAACTCATCGGCGTCGTAGAGTTGCTGCACGGTGCTGTCGATCGGGAACGTGGGGTGCGCCTGGCGGTAGGCCTGCACGTCCCACGGCGCGTCGTCCGGGACGGCGAGCTTGCCGTAGACGAGGTGGTGGGGGTTCCCCGGATCATCCGGATAGCAGAACGTGCCGAGCACCGTTGCGGTTTGGCTCAGTCCGTCCGGCGACGGGGAGATCGCACGCGGGTCGATGTCGACCTGCACACCGCAGTCGGTGCGCGCCAGGGCCACCGCCTGACCGAGGGTGTCGTAGCGTCCGGCCCCGTCGGCCGAGGCGTCGAGCACGATGACCAGGTCGGGGCGCCGGCGCAGGGCCTCCACCAGACCGAGGTTCTCGTAGTGTCCGCCGTCGGTGACGTAGAGCCAGCGACCGTTCAGGTGCATGCGACCGAATGCCTCGGCGAACAGCCGGGTGAGGTCCGGCTGCCGGAGCCGGCGCACGGCCTCGTCGCGCAGCCTCCCGGGCAGCGAATCGCTGGCGCGGTCGTCGGCAGCGTCCCCGGCGTGAGCGTGCAGCCACCACGGCGGACGGACCCAGAGGCCGAGGCGCACGTTGGCCAGCGTGAACAGCAGCCGGTGGGACAGTCGGGTCATCTTGCCCATCACGGGGGAGACCGCCGCACCGCTGACCGCGACCGCATCGAAGAGCGTGAACAGGTCGCGGTCGCGGACCGAGCCGTGGTGCTCTCTGCGCTCGAACATCCGCGTGTCGATCCGGTGGCGGCTGACCGCGTCGGAGGCACAGGACGCCGCGGTGCTCAGACCGACGTCGGCGGGGGTGAAGGTGAACGACACGGCCCTGCGGCCCGGGGGCAGGCTGCCGGTCTCGGTGCAGTTGGCCGCCGCGCAGACCACCAGCTCGGGGCCCGTGTCCTTCAGGCTGGACAACGGGGTCGCGGCGGCGGCGCGGACTCCTGCCGGGCCGCCCCGCACGACCGCGTAGGCGGCCGCCAGCCGGTCGCGGTAGAACCCGTGCAGGGAGGTCTCGTTGACGTCCACGAACAGCTTGATCGCGAGGAGCAGCAGCAGCGCGTAGCCGGTCATGGCCGGTGGCGAGCTCCACAGCGGGTCGGAGAGCAGCGGGGCGGCGTTGGCGGCGCCGACCCACCGCAGGAAGAGCAGGCCGAACACGGTGACCACCAGGGCGGCCCCGACCCAGGGCAGCAGCTGATGCCTCAGCCAGTCGGCGGCCCTGCCGACGGTCGCGCCGATCAGGCTGCTACGACGCAGATCTCGCTCGACCACCTGCACCCGGCCGAACACGGTCCGCGCAATCAGCGCGAGCGCCGACACGAAGGCCGCCAGGCCGCCGAACCGCTGTCCGTTGCCCCGACCGCTCGCGCCGTTCGCCGACGCCATCGCGGCGTCGCCGGCCCCCGCACCGCAGGCCGGCTCCGGTGCAGCGCCGTTCTGCCCGGTGACGATCGCTCGGCATCCGGCACCGGAGGAGAAGCCGAGGGTGCGGGCGACCGTGCCGACCGCGGTGTCCTGGCGACCCACGCCGTAAAGGCCCTGCACGGCATACGGCGTGCCGATGACCAGCAGCGCCGACAGGACCGCCGACAGGGCGAGGACGCCGGCGACCCGCCCCCGCGGCGGTGGGGCGTCGGTGCCGCCGGGGGATTCCTTGGCGGTGCCACCACGGGTCAGGCGGGAAACCAGGACCGTTGCGACAGCGAGGGCCACCGGAGCCCACACCCAGGCCCCCAGACTGACCACCGGGTGCTCCGCGCCGGTGCCGTGCAGGACCCCTGTCGCGCGCAGCAGCCAGCCGACCACGTGGGCCACGGCGTAGAGCAGGGCGCTGACGAGCAGGACGTTGACGAGCACGCCACGCAGCAGGTGGCCGAGACCGCCGAGCGCGACCCGCCAGTCCTCCATCAGGTAGCGCGTGTGGTCGCGCAGGTGCGACTCCTCGGGAGAGCCCAGGGCGTAGGCCTTGGGCGTGGCCGGTCTCGACCCCTCCCGTTGCCCAGCCCCGCTCTGCTCTCCGTCCGCGCGCTGTTGCACGGCGTCGTCGACCTGCTCGGCGAGGGCATGTTCGGCAAGGGCGTGTGCCGCTGCGATGTAGGAGCCCCCGGAGACCGCGGTGATCGTGCGGACCCGTCGGTAGACGTCGTCGTGCTCCTGCAGGGTCTGCAGCGCGCCCAGGTTGAACGCGGCGGACCGGATGCCGCCACCCGAACAGCACACCGCGATGCGGGCGCCGCTCGGCAGCGCGTCGAACACGGTGCGAGGCGGGGCTGGCGCCTGCGGTCGGGTCGGGACGGGGATCCGCACGGCCGGAGTGTGCTTCCGGGCGCGCCGGGGTGCGAGGAGAGAGGGGCTCGCCATGGTGGGACCTGCTTCCGGGGACCGGCGGCCGGAGGCCGTCGCGATCGCTGATGCCGGTGAGGAGGCGGCTCGGCGGTCGCTGATACCTGCGGCCGGCTAGGTCGGCAACCGGAAGCGGCCACCGGCCAGAGGCTCCACCAGCCCGTCGGCGACCAGCCCGTCCAGGCACCGAGCCCGCTGCCGCCCGTCATCGGGCCAGGCGGCGGCGAGCGCCTTCGCGCCCACCGGTCGGTCCGACTCGCGCAGCACCGCCAGCAGTGCCCCTCGCACCTGACGATCCGTGCCGTGCCACTTCTGCGTGCGTCGCGCGGGGCCGTCGTATGCCGGGTGGCCGGCCAGGCGCCAGGCGCACAGCTGCGCGACGGGGCAGTCGCCGCAGCGCGGCGCGCGTGCCGAGCAGACCAGGGCGCCGAGCTCCATCACCGCGACGTTCCACCGGGCCGCCTGCCCGTCGTCGTCCGGCAGGAGGGAGGTGGCCAGGTCGGTCTCGGCGCGGCTGAGGGAGGGCGCGGGGGCGGCCGCACCCTGGACGACCCGGACCAGGACCCGGCGGACATTGGTGTCGACGACGGTCGCGCGCTGCCCGTGGGCGAAGCTGGCGACCGCGGCGGCCGTGTAGGTGCCGACGCCCGGCAGGGCCCGCAGGTCGGCCTCGTCCAGGGGCACCTCGCCCTGGTGCCGTCCCACGATCGCGGCAGCGGCCTGGTGCAGGCGGAGCGCCCGGCGTGGGTAGCCCAGGCGACCCCACGCGCGCACTGCCTCCCCGGCTGGTGCGGCCGCCAACGCTGCGGGGCTCGGCCAGCGCGCCATCCACTCCCGCCAGACCGGTTCGACCCGGGCGACCGGGGTCTGCTGCAACATCACCTCGGACACCAGGACCGCCCAGGGTGAGGCGTCGTCGCGGCGCCAGGGCAGGTCTCGCGCGGACACGGCATACCAGCGCAGGAGGGCGTCGTGCAGTGCTGCGGCAGAGGCGGATCGGGCCACGGAGCGGTGCGGCCGATCAGACGTAGCGCTCGAGGATGCTCGACTCGGCGAGCCGGGACAGCCCCTCGCGCACGGCGCGGGCCCGGCCCTCGCCGACCCCCTCGACGGCCATCAGGTCCTCGATGTTGGCAGCCAGCAGCTTCTGCAGGTTGTCGAAGTGCTCGACCAGCCGGTCGACGATCGCCCCGGGCAGGCGGGGGACCTTGGACAGCAGTCGGTAGCCCCGGGGACTCACCGAGGAGTCGAGGGAGTCGCCGACGATCGCGAAGCCGAGGGCCTTGGCGCCGGCAGCGAGGTCGAGCAGCTCGGTGGACGACAGCTCCTGCATGTTGTGCAGGACCTGGTCGACGGAGTTCAGCTGGCGCGCGGCGCCCAGGTAGTCGCGGATGACCAGCTCGCGGTCGTTGCCGAGCCCACCGATCAACTCCTCGAGCTGCAGGCTGAGCAGCCGTCCGTCGCTGCCGAGCTCGAGCACGTAGTCGGCGATCTCATCGCTGATCCGACGAACCATCTCGAGTCGCTGCAGGACGCTGGAGACGTCGCGGACGGTCACCAGGTCCTCGATCTCCAGAGCGGACAGGGTGCCGGTCACCTCGTCGAGCCTGGCCTTGTAGCGCTCGAGGGTCTGCAGGGCCTGGTTGGCGCGGGAGAGGATCGCGCTGGACCCCTCGAGCACGTGTCGGCGGTTGCCGACATACAGCGCGACGATCTGCATGGACTGGCTCACGGACACGACCGGCAGGCCGGTCTGCTTGGCGACCCGCTCGGCGGTGCGGTGCCGGGTGCCCGACTCGGTGGTCTCGATGGTCGGGTCTGGCAACAGCTGGGTTGCGGCCCGCAGGATCCGGGTCCCCTCGCGGTCGAGCACGATGGCACCGTCCATCTTCGCGAGCTCCCGCAGCCTGGTGCTGGAGAACTCGATGTCGAGCGGGAAGCCTCCGGTGGACATCGACTCGACCACCTTGTCGTGGCCGAGCACGATGAGGGCGCCGGTCCGGCCGCGCAGGATGCGTTCGAGGCCGTCGCGCAGCGCGGTGCCGGGCGCCACAGCGGCCAGCGTCGCGCGCAACAGCTGGTCGTCGCTCAGTTCCACGGTGAGACCCCTCGAGTTCGGTGTGCCAGGGGACGAATGCCCTGACCGGAGTCTAACCGCGCACCCTTTCTGTGTCGGTCACCACGCGGGCACCCCGGCTCCGCTGCGAAGCCAACAGACCGCGGGACGGGCCCGGCGGCACGAAGCGCCGGGCCCGTCCGGTGGAGCGGGTTGGTCAGTCTCCGGCCACGGCGTCCAGCCACGCCTCGCCGTCGGGCACGCCGATGCCGGTGACGTCGTCGTAGCCGGGGCGGACGTGGATCGTCAGCGACTCGTCCCGGTCGAACCAGCGGGCGGAGTAGACGTAGCCGTCGCTGGCGTCGACGCCGTTGACGAAGTCGGAGCGGACGTCACCGGGGTAGGCGTCGCGTTCCGCCTTGGTGATGTCGATGCTCTGGGCTCCCGCCGTCGCGTACAGCGTGGGGTTGGCGAGGCCGAAGTTGTGCCCGGCCTTCTGGACCGCGAGGGCGAACATGCCGGCGTAGAGCGGTGAGGCCAGCGAGGTGCCGCCGATGCGGTACTCCGAGTAGGCGTCGTGACCGTCGGGGAAGCGCTGCGTCTCACCGACGAGCATGCCCGTGTTCGGGTCGCCCAGCGCTGCGACGTCCGGGACCGCCCGCATCGCCGGACCACCGTAGGTGTTCGCGATCGACGCCGGGACGACTCCCGCCTGGTAGGACGGCTGGGCGAACAGGCGGGACGTTCCGCCGCCGCTGCCGTACAGGTAGGCCGGGTCGCTCCACGTCGGCGGGGTGGTGCTGTTGAGCGTGCTCTTGGTGGTCTCCCAGCCGAGCTCGAAGACCCGGCTGTTGGTCTTCGACACGCCTGCCGAGGTGCCGCCGACGGCGGTCACCCACGGGCTCGAAGCGGGCCAGTCGGGCGTCGGGGTCGCGCCGGCCACACCGAAGGTCTCGTCTCCGGAGTCACCCGAGGAGAAGAACAGCGAGATGCCCTCGGCCGCGGCCTGGATCTGGGTGTCGACCTGCGGCTTGATGTAACCGGGCGGCAGCGACTCGCCGGCGTATCCGTAGGAGTTGCTCACGATGTCGGCCAGGTGCTTGCTGACCACCTTGTTCATGATCGCGTCCATGTCGCGGTAGTTGTTGGGCGCCCCGATGTAGGCGATGTTGGCGCCGGGGGCCATGGTGTGCACCGCCTCCACGTCCAGCGTCTCCTCACCGGCCCAGCCCTCTGGATCGTGGGCCGGGTTCTCCGGGTGCTGAGAGGTGCCGGGGGCGGCGTACTGGCGGAACTGCCCCTTCGTGAAGGTCGGTATGCCGTGCCTGCTGAAGTAGGTGTTGGCGTCCGACTCGATGGTCGGCGAGGCGTAGGCGTCGATGATGCCCACCGTGACACCGCTGCCGTCGTTGCCTGCCGCGATGGCGTCGGTCATGCCGTAGAGGCCCTGCAGCTGCGCGCCCGAGTACCCGCAGGGGGCGAAGGCGCTGGGGCTGTTTGGCAGCTCGGTGCCGTCGGGCGTGGCGGTGTTGTCGACCGTCTTCTGGCCCCAGTAGGTGGAGCAGGGTCCGGCGTTGCGGAACACCGGCGGTGGAGGCGTCGGCTTGTTGGGGCGGACGAGGGTCTGGGACTCGTCGAGCCCCACCACAGCCTGGACCTGGGTCAGCTTCGAGGGGACCTGCAGCGGCGAGGTGTTCGAGCGCACCGTCCGTCCCTGCGTCGAGTACTCGGCGAACGATGTGGCGAAGGTCTTGCTCGCCTGGGCCAGGGTGCCGGTGGCCTCAACATACTTGCGGTTGCTCGGCACGCCCGTGACGCGGAAGCCCTGGCTCTGCAGCCAGGAGGAGACGGTGTTGACGTCTGACTGGCTCGGGGAGAAGCGCGCGCGGTACTGCGCGGTCGTGAGGAACTTGCCGTAGAGGGCGTTGCCCGGCGTGGAGACGGCCCGGGCGTAGGCGGCCGCGGCCGCTCCGCCGCGGTTGTTCAGGTAGACGCGGAAGGTGACCGACTGGGACGCGGACACCGAGCCGACCCGGTGCGTCGCAGTGGCCCACGAGGGGACGCTGCCGGGCAGCGAGTGGGACGACGAGGGCGCCGAGACGGCGACGCCGGCGGTGGCGGCAACCAACGCGGCTGCGCCGGCGACGGCACACACAGTGCGGGGAAGACGGGACACGGGACCTCCAGGGTAGGGACAAGAACTGCCGGCCCGGCCCCCGGGTTTTCCAGGCTCAGTCAGTTGACACCCGTGCGAGTCCGGACTGCCAGTGACAAATGTCATGGATATGTCACCGGTGCGCGAAGAGCCGACCGACCTGACCACCAGCCCGCAGGCCGCGCCCGCCAAGGGTGCGTGCGGGCTAACCGGTCAGCAGCGAGACCGCCTGCCGGATGTCGGAGACCTCCCGCACGTCCATGCCCTCCGGGGTGGGGCCGGTGCCGAGCGACCCCCGGGGCACGACCGCCCGGCGAAAGCCGATGCGCGCCGCCTCGGACAGCCTCCGGGGTATGCCGGTGACCGCACGGATCTCGCCTGCCAAGCCGACCTCGCCCATCGCGATCGTGCCCTGGGGCAGTGGCGTGTCGGTGATCGATCCGACCATCGCCAGGGCGACGGCCAGGTCTGCGGCCGGTTCGGCCAGGCGGACGCCGCCGACCGTCGAGACGTAGCAGTCGGACTGCCGCACGCGCTGATTCGCCCGACGGTCGAGGACCGCGAGGATCATGGCGATCCTCGTGCCGTCCAGCCCGCTCGTGGTGCGGCGAGGCGAGGGGGCGTTGGTCTCGACGAGCAGCGCCTGGACCTCCGTGACCAGGGGGCGGCGGCCCTCGAGGGTGACCGTGACGCAGGTGCCGGGTACGACGAGGTCGCGGCTGGTGAGGAAGAGCCCGCTCGGATCGGGCAGCCCCACGATGCCCACGTCGGACAGGTCGAAGCAGCCGACCTCGTCGGTCGGGCCGTAGCGGTTCTTGACCGCGCGCACGAGCCGCAGCCGGGAGTGCCGGTCGCCCTCGAACTGCACGACCACGTCCACCAGGTGCTCGAGCACCCGCGGCCCTGCGATGGACCCGTCCTTGGTGACGTGCCCGACCAGCAGCACCGCGATGCCGCGAGCCTTGGCCACCTGGATGAGCGAGGCCGCGACCTCGCGCACCTGGCCCACGTTGCCGGCCGCGCCCTCCACGTCGCCGCTGGAGATGGTCTGGACGGAGTCGACGATCACGAGGTCGGGCCGGGTCGACTCGATCTGGCCGAGGACGGTGGCCAGATCGGTCTCGGCGGCCAGGAAGAGGGTGCGGGCCATCGCCTCGATGCGCTCGGCACGGACCCGCACCTGGGCCGCCGACTCCTCGCCGCTCACGTAGAGCACGGTCTGCCCACCGCGTCCGGCCCGGGCCGCGACATCGAGCAGCAGGGTCGACTTGCCGATGCCGGGCTCCCCGGCCACCAGCACGACCGCGCCGGGCACGAGCCCGCCACCGAGCACCCGGTCGAACTCGCCCACACCGGTGGAGCGCGCCTCGGCCCGCCGCGCGTCGACGTCGCCGATGGGGATGGCCGGACGCTCGACCCTGGTCGCCGCCGTGGTGCGGACGGTGACGGCGCCGATCTCGCTGACCGTGCCCCAGGCCTGGCACTCGCCGCACCGACCGACCCACTTGATCGCGGTCCACCCGCACTCCGAACAGCGGTAGGCGTTCGTCTTCGCCGTCGACTTGGATGCCATGGAGCCCAACCTAGGGCCCCGCCCCGACACTGCTGGCGTGGCCACTGGGTCGAACCGGGCCGGGCAGCGATGCGTCAGAAGGTGCGGTGCCAGAGGTTGACGGCGTAGTCGACGCCGGCGCCGTCGTGGTGGGCGAGGATCCAGTCGGCCACAGCGGGGCTGAACTCGATCCGGACGACCGCCTCGAAGTCCTCCCGCGAGCCGAACGCCCAGCGCATGTCGACTCGCTCGCGCGACCAGCCATGCCGCGCCCAGAAGCGTTCCACCGCAACGGGGTCGTAGGCCGGCCACGCCCGCAGGAACCACGACCCGAAGGTCGACCGGGTCGCGTCGTTGTCGATGACGTATGCCGTGCCGCCCGGAGCCAGCACCCGCTCCACCTCGGCGAGCCCCGGCTCGCATCCCGGACCGAAGAAGTAGGCCCACCGGGCATGGACGATGTCGACGCTCGCGTCCGGCAGAGGGACGTCCTGGGCCGCGCCCGCCCGCACCTCCACCGATGGGAGGTCGCGGACGCGCTCCCGGGCTCGCGCGACGAGCGGTGGGTGCGGCTCGACCCCGACGACGGTCGCCGCGTCAGCAGCGAAGAGCGGCAGGTGGAACCCGGATCCACAGCCGAGGTCGAGCACCCGCCGACCCGACCAGCCGTGGACCGATCGCATCGCGGCGAGGATCGCGCCGTCGGGGTCGACGCCGCGGTTCTCGATCTCGTAGACATCCGGCGAGTTCCAGATGTTCGGGCTCGGGACGGCCGCCTCCTTGGGTGCAGCCTGCGCCGGCTCGGTCACCGCTTCGGGCGCCGGCCCGACTTCGAGCCGGACTTGCGCGCGGATTCCGGTGTGGCAGCTTCGCTTTCGCCGCTCTGCCGCTCGCGGGCCTCCTGCTCAGCCAGCAGCGTGGCGGGGTGCACGAGCAGTGGCAGCAGCTTGCGCGTGCCGTTGCTGCGAGCTGCCTTGACCTGCGCGAGGTGCGTCTCGCAGTGGAGGACCAGCTCGTCATACGCCGCCTGGCCCATCAACTCGACGAGCTCGGCCTCGTTGCCGCGGAAGACCGGCTCCTTGCCGACGTGCGCCTCGCTGTTGCTCGAGCAGTACCAGTCGAGGTCATGGCCGCCGGGCCCCCAGCCTCGGCGGCTGTACTCCTCGATGGTGATCTCCAGGTAGGACGTGTCGTCCGGACGCTCGACGGTGCGGTAGGTGCGCCGGATCGGCAGCTGCCAGCAGACATCCGGCTTGGTGGTGTGTGGCGGCTTGCCGTGCAGCAGGGCGTGCTGGTGCAGGGCGCAGCCGGCTCCCGCCGGGAATCCCGGCCGGTTGAGGAAGATGCACGCGCCGTCGACGACGCGCGTCTTGAGATCGCCGTCCTCCTTCGCCTTCCACTTCCCGCCCTGGCCCTGCGAGTGGTACTGCCACTCGTCCTCGCCGAGCTCAGCGACCACCTTCTTGACCCGGCGCACATCGTCCTTGTCGGAGAAGTGGGCGCCCAGGGTGCAGCAGCCGTCGTCCGGGCGGTCGGCGTAGATGCCCGCGCAGCCGCTGCCGAAGATGCAGGTCCACGACGAGGTCAGCCAGGTGATGTCACAACGGAAGCGTTGGTCGGGGTCGGCCGGGTCCGGGAACTCGACCCAGTTGCGGGCACCGTCGGAGGCGATCTCAGGCACCGTCCAACCCTAGACGGCAACCGCTCGGGGGCCCCAGCCGGTGCGGCGTCGCGCGGAGGCAACGCCGACAGGACGTTCAGGGGACGACAGAGCCAGGAGCGCCCGGACCGCCGCATCCGACTCGCTGCTCACGTGGGTAGCGTGGCCCCATGCGACTCGGTGCGATCGACGTGGGCTCCCGCCGCGCTTCGTTGCACCTGCTCGCGACCCCCGCTCACCGATCGCCCGGCCGCTGGAGCGGGTGGCTCGAGGGGATCGCGGCATGACCATCGCGGTCACGTTGTCGACCTCCTCGGTCTACCCGGAGAACTGCGCGGCGGCCTTCGGGCTCGCCGAGCGCCTCGGCTATGACGGCATCGAGGTGATGGTGTGGACCGACGTGGTCTCGCAGGAGGCGGGGGCGTTGAAGGCGCTGTCCGAGCTCCACGGCATACCAGTGCTTTCCGTCCACGCGCCGACGCTCCTGCTGACCCAGCGCGTCTGGGGCCCGGAGCCGTGGACCAAGGTCGACAGGTCGATCCAGTTGGCCCAGTCCCTGGACGCACAGACCGTGGTGCTGCACCCCCCCTTCCGTTGGCAGAAGGAGTATGCCGTCGAGTTCGTCGAGGGGGTCGCGCGCCGCGAGGAGGAGAGTGGGATCCACCTCGCGGTCGAGAACATGTTTCCGTGGCGCGCGGGTGGCCGGGAGATGCAGGCCTACCTGCCGCACTGGGACCCGGTCGGGTTGGACTACGCCCACGTCACGCTCGACCTGTCACACACGGCCACCTCCGACTCCGACGCGATGGCGATGGCTCGCGAGCTCGGGTCGCGGCTCAGCCACCTCCACCTGGCCGACGGGTCCGGGTCCAACAAGGACGAGCACCTCGTGCCCGGTCGCGGGCGCCAACCGTGCGGGCAGTTGTTGGAATCACTCGCCGACCAGGGGTTCTCGGGCTGCGTGGTGGTCGAAGTGGGCACCCGAAAGCGGTCGCGAGAGGTCCGCGAGCTCGATCTCGCGCAGGCGCTCGCGTTTGCTCGGCTCCACCTCGGAGAGGCCACTCCGTGACGCCTCGCGGCCGGCGCCCGGCGGGCGAGGACACCAGGGGCGCGATCCTCACCTCGGCCCTGGCGGAGTTCTCGGCGAAGGGCTACGACGGGGTGTCGATGCGGGCAATCGCGCGGGCCGCCGGAGTCGACCCGGCGCTGGTCCACCACTACTTCGACGGCAAGAGAGCGCTCTTCGTGGAGAGCATGGACCTGCCGGGCAACCCGGGTGAGATCCTCGTCGGCCTGGTCGACGGTCCGGTGGAGACGGCGGGGGAGCGGGTGGTGCGGGGGTTCCTCGCCGCCTGGGAGCCGCCTGAACGCCGTAGCCGACTGGTCGCGCTGCTGCGGTCGGCCCTCGTCGACGAGCAGGCGTCGGCGATGCTGCGGGAGTTCCTCATCCGTGAGGTGTTCGGCCGCGTCGCCGCCACCGCCGGGGTGCCGGACGTGCCCCTGCGCGCCAGCCTGGCTGCCAGCCAGATGATCGGGGTCGCAGTGATGCGCTACGTGTTCGTCCTCGGACCGCTGGCGGAGGCCGACGCCGAGGACCTGGTCGTCCAGCTGGCCCCGACCCTCCAGCGCTACCTCGCCGACCCCACCCTCCCCGTGCCCTGACCGATCCTGGTGGCATCCGCCGCGTCGACCCCTGGGACGCCACGACGATAGGCACAAAGCTCTTGCCGCGGGACTCTGAGGAGCGTACATTTCATCGAGTGATGAATGAGTCTCGGCCGGCCGTCGTCGTCGAGGACCTGACCGTCGTGCGCGGCGCCCGCACCGTGCTCCCGGGGATCTCGCTCGTGGTCCCGCCGGGCCAGGTCGTCGGCCTGCTCGGTCCGAGCGGCGGCGGAAAGACCACCCTGTTGCGAGCCATCGTCGGCGTCCAGGTGGTGCGCAGTGGCACCGTCACGGTGCTCGGTGCCCCAGCCGGGTCCGCGATTCTGCGGTCGCGGGTCGGCTACGTGACCCAGGCGCCGAGTGTCTACACCGACCTCACCGTCCGGGAGAACCTCGACTACTTCGCCGCCCTCGTGGGCGCCGCGCCGGGTGCGGCGGCCGAGGCGCTGGCGGCCGTCGACCTGGGTAGTCACGTCGACGCGCTCGCGGGCCAGCTGTCGGGTGGGCAGCGGTCGCGGGTCTCGTTGGCCGCAGCCCTGGTGGGGTCGCCGGACCTGTTGGTGCTCGACGAGCCCACCGTCGGCCTCGACCCGGTGCTGCGCCGGGACCTGTGGGAGCTCTTCCACCGGCTCGCGGACGGGGGCACGACCCTGCTGGTCTCGAGCCACGTGATGGACGAGGCCTCCCGCTGCGACCGCCTCCTGCTGTTGCGCGAGGGGCGGATCCTCGCGGACGACACCCCCGCCGGGCTGCTCGACCGCACCGGCGCCGCCGACGCCGAGCAGGCGTTCCTGCGGCTCATCGACCAGGCCACCGGCGTGGCCGGGGACTCCGCGGCGAAGGAGCGGTCATGAGCCTCCGGCTGACCCTGGCCACCACGGCACGGGTGTTGCGGCAGGTCAAGGCCGATCCGCGCACCGTGGCCATGCTCGTCATCGTGCCCTGCCTCCTGATGGGGCTGCTCGCCTGGATCTACCACGACAGTCCGGTCTTCGACCACATCGGCGGGCCGCTGCTCGGGATCTTCCCCTTCGTGGTGATGTTCCTCGTGACCAGCGTGGCCACCCTGCGCGAGCGCACCTCCGGGACCCTGGAGCGGCTGCTGTCCACGCCCCTCGGCAAGGGCGACTTCCTCGCCGGATATGCCTTGGCCTTCGGCCTGCTGGCCGTCCTGCAGGCCGTCGTCGTGACCGCCTTCGCGGTGTGGGTCTGCGGTCTCGACGTGGCCGGGTCCGTGTGGGTGCTCGTGGTCGTCGCGGTCGTCGACGCGGTGCTCGGCGCGGCGATCGGCTTGTTCGTCAGCGCCTTCGCACGCACCGAGTTCCAGGCCGTCCAGTTCATGCCGGCGTTCGTCCTCCCACAGTTCCTGCTCTGCGGCCTGCTGGTCGCCCGGGCCGACCTGCCCGGCTTCCTGCACGCGGTCTCGGACGTGCTGCCCCTCTCGTATGCCGTCGACGCGATGGTCCACGTGAGCTCCTCCCCTGACGGCACCGGAGCCGCCTTCGCCGACGTCGGTATGGTGGCCGGCTTCGTGGTGGTCGCGATCGCGCTGGGGTCGCTCACCCTGCGGCGCCGCACGCCCTGATCGGGACTAGCCTGTGAGCGCACTGCAGGCACATCCCACGGAGGACCACGTGATCGACGCGAGCGGCGTGCTGCGCCAAGGACTGCTCCAGCTCAGCCGGAGCAACCAGCTGCGCAGCATCATCGAGAAGGCGCCGGTCAGCCGGTCGGTCGTGCAACGGTTCGTCGCCGGTGCCACCACGGCCGACGCCGTCCGGGCCACCCAGGCCCTGTGCGACTCCGGACGACTCGTGACGATCGACTACCTCGGCGAGGACACCCTCGACCTCGATCAGGCCAAGGCCACCCGCGACGCCTACCTGACGCTGCTCGCCGCGCTGGGCTCGTCGGGCCTGGCCGAGGACGGCCGGGCCGAGGTCAGCGTCAAGCTCAGCGCGGTGGGACAGTTCCTGCCCGGCGACGGCCACAAGATCGCGCTCGACCACGCGCGAGAGATCTGCCAAGCGGCCGTCAACGCCGGCACGACCGTGACGCTCGACGCCGAGGACCACACCACCACCGACGCGACCATGGAGACGCTGCTCGAGCTGCGCCAGGACTTCCCGAGCACCGGAGCGGTCCTGCAGGCCTACCTGCACCGCACCGAGGGTGACTGTCGCGACCTGGCCCACGAGGGCAGCCGGGTCCGGCTGTGCAAGGGCGCCTACAAGGAGCCGGAGTCGGTCGCCTACCAGAAGTCGTCGGACGTCGACCTGTCCTATGTCCGCTGCCTCAAGGTGCTGATGGAGGGCAAGGGCTACCCGATGGTGGCAAGCCACGATCCCCGGCTGGTGCAGATCGCGGGAGCGCTCGCGGCCAAGGCCCGCCGCCAGGCCGACTCCTTCGAGTTCCAGATGCTCTACGGCATCCGTCCGGACGAGCAGAAGCGGATCGCCGAGCGCGGCGACCAGATGCGGGTCTACCTGCCCTACGGCGAGCAGTGGTACGGCTACCTCATGCGCCGTATGGCCGAGCGACCCGCCAACACCTTCTTCTTCCTGCGCGCCGTCGCGACCAAGGGGTGAGCGACGTGTCGACAGTGGCCATCCTCGGCACCGGGGTCATGGGTGAGACCCTCCTGTCCGGCCTGATCCGCTCGGGGCGCGATGCCGCCGACCTGGTCATCACCGGCCGCAACGAGGAGCGCACACGGGAGCTCGCGGCGCGGTATGCCGTGCGCCTGGCCGACAACGCCACCGCCGCTTCCGAGGCCGACACCGTCGTGCTCGTCGTGAAGCCGCAGGACATGGCGGCGTTGCTCGACCAGGTCGCCGACCACCTGCGTCCCGGCGCGCTGGTGGTCTCGGTCGCTGCGGGCATCACCACGGCGTCGGTGGAGGCCCGGCTCGCAGCCGGCACGCCGGTGGTGCGGGTCATGGCCAACACCCCCGCCATGGTCGACCAGGGGATGGCCGCGGTCGCGGGGGGCCAGCACTGCGACGAGGACCACCTGGCCGAGGCCGAGGCACTGTTCCGGTCCTGTGGCAAGGTCCTGCGCATCCCCGAGCGGCACCTCGACGCGGTCACCGCGATCAGCGGCAGCGGACCGGCATACATCTTCTATGTGGTGGAGGCCATGATCGAGGCGGGCGTGCTGCTCGGGCTGCCCCGCGGCACCTCCACCGAGCTCGTGGTGCAGACGGTCACCGGCGCGGCCACCATGCTCAAGGAGACGGGGCAGCACCCCACCGTCCTGCGCGAGCAGGTCTCCAGCCCGGGTGGCACCACGATGGCCGCGCTGCGCCAGCTCGACGACAACAAGGTGCGGGCGGCCTTCCTGACCGCCATCGAGGCGGCGGCCCAGCGCTCCCACGACCTCGCCTCCGGGCAGGTCTGATCGGCCGTGTCGGCTCCCCAGGCGCGACCCGCTGGCCCCGCCCGTCTCGAGGGAGCGCCGGTCACCGTGCGCGCCCTGGAGCCCGACGACTGGCAGGTCTACCGCGAGATCCGGCTGGCCATGCTCGCCGACTCGCCCGAGGCCTTCGCGTCACGCTACGAGGACGTGGTGCGGCGGGACGAGACCGAGTGGCGCCGGGTGCTGACCGACTGCGACCACTTCCTCGCCGAGCAGGACGGGGCCACGGTGGGCGGCGCCGGGCTGGTCGAGCACGAGGGTGAGCTCAACCTCATCGGGATGTATGTCGTGCCGGACCACCGCGGCGGGCCGGCGGCCACGCTGCTGGTTGCCGCGGTCGCTGACCGGGCGCGGGCGCGCGGTGGCCGACGGGTGCTGCTCGACGTCGTGATCGGCAACGATCGGGCGCGTCGGTTCTACGAACGGTGCGGCTTCGTCCCCACGGGGCGCACCCAGGTCGTTCCGGGGCGGGTCAGCGACCTCGAGGTCCAGATGGCGCTCGCGCTCTGAGCCGGGGCGCCGTCCGACGCCCTGGACGCATCCCGCCCCCGTCCTCGTGAGGAATCATCGTGAGGTTCGAGGCGGGTCTGCGGCCTGCTTCCTCACGATGATTCCCCACAAGCCGTCGCGTGGGGTGTGATCGGTTCCACGCACAGTTGTTGACTCTTTACCGGGTGCGGCATGGATCGGCGGGGGCGAACATGCCAGAGTGTCGTCATGAGTGAGATCAGCGTCCGTGCCCTCGGGGAAGAGGATTGGCAGGAGTACCGCGAGATCCGACTGGAGGCGCTGAAGGAGTCTCCGGAGGCGTTCGTCGCCACCCATGACGAAGAATCCGGCTACGAAGAGGACCGCTGGCGCGACCGGATGAACCGCTCCCGCCGGTTGCTGGCGCTCGTCGACGACGTCCCCACCGGGGTCGTGTCGGTCGGCCGCTCCAAGACTGGTCCGGACGTCGCGGAGCTGTTCGGCCTGTGGGTTCGGCCGGACGCACGCGGGACCGGCGTGGCTTGGCGGCTGGTCGAGGCCGGCGCCCAACAGGCCCGCGAGGACGGCCGCACCCACCTGGCCTACTGGGTGGGCACGGACAACGGCCGTGCCGTGGCCTTTGCCAGCAGCTTCGGCTTCCGCCCGACCGAGAACCGCCGCCCCATGCGGGTCCAGAGCGCGGACGGCGACGGCGAGGAGACCGAGATCGCGATGGTGCTGCCGCTCGGCTCCGACCCCGGAGCGGTGCCGAGCTCCCTCCTGCACTGAGGACGTTCAGGGGCGCGAGGCGAGTCGCTCGATCAGCTCCGTAGGGCCGCTCACGATGATCTCGTCCGGATAGGGACAAGGATCAGGGGCGCGAGGCGAGTCGCTCGATCAGCTCCGTCGGGCCGCTCACGATGATGCTGTGGTGGGCGCCCACCTTGGTGTCGGGCACGGCATGGGTGAAGGCCTCGCCGGGAGCCTTGACGCCGACCACGGTGACGCCGTACTTGCTGCGGATCTGGCTCTGGCCGAGCGTGAAGCCGACCATCTCGCGCGGTGGCGTCATCTTGACGATGGCGTAGTCGTCGTCGAACTCGATGTAGTCCCGCATCTTGCCGTTGACCAGGTGTGCCACCCGGCGCCCCGACTCGGCCTCGGGAAAGACCACCTGGTGCACGCCGATCCGCTCGAGGATGCGCGCATGCTCCGACGAGACCGCCTTGGCCCAGATCGAGGCCACCCCGGCGTCGACCAGGTTGCCGGCCGCGAGCAGTGACGACTCGACGGAGGAACCAATGCCGACCACGGCCACCGAGAAGTTCTTGACCCGGATCTGGTGCAGCGTGTGCGGGTCTGAGGCGTCCTCGGGCACCACCCGGTCGAGCTTGCCCGCGAACTTCTCCGCCCGCTCCTGGTTGCGCTCGAGGGCCAGCACCCGGTAGCCGATCCGGCTCATCTCGAGCGCGGCCGCGGCGCCGAAGCGGCCGAGGCCGATCACGAGCACTTCCTCGTTGTACAAGCGGTTCTTCGCCATGACTTCCTCTATCGGTGGAACGGCCCGGACGTCGGTGAGGCACGCTCCCACCACGTCGCGGGAGCCGCAAGCCCCCATCGTGCCCCACCCGGCGCGGCGCAGCGTGCCCGCATGTCGACGCAGGCGCGTGTGATTCCGCGGCGCACGGGTAGCGTGCCCCGCATGTCGACGCAGGCGCGCGTGATCTGGGACCCGGGCTTCACCGCCTACGACTTCGGGCCCGAGCACCCGATGAACCCGGTCCGCCTCGACCTGACGGTGCGGCTCTGCCGGGAGCTCGGGCTCCTGGACCTGCCCGGCGTCGAGGTCGTCGCCCCGAGCGGCCCCGACGACGACCAGCTGTTGACGGTGCACGACCGGGAGTACGTCGACGCCGTGCGCGCCATCTCCGCCGACCCCGCGTCGGCCGACGGGCGGTGGGGGATCGGCACCGAGGACGATCCCGCCTTCCGCGGGATGCACGAGGTCAGTGCCCGGATCGCGGCGGGCACCGTCGACGTCGCACGGGCCGTCTGGGAGGGCCGGACCGAGCACGGCGTGAACTTCTGCGGCGGACTGCACCACGCGATGCGCCGCCGCGCCTCGGGCTTTTGCATCTACAACGACGCGGCGGTGGGCATCCGGTGGTTGCTCGACCACGGCGCCGAGAAGGTCGCCTACGTCGACGTCGACGCCCACCACGGCGACGGTGTGGAACGCGCCTTCTGGGACGATTCGCGCGTCCTGACCATCTCGCTGCACGAGAGCGGGCGGGTGCTCTTCCCGGGCTCCGGCTTCCCGGGCGACATCGGAGGCCCCGACGCCCGGGGAAGCGCGGTCAACGTCGCGCTGCCGCCGGGCACCGGCGACGGCCATTGGCTGCGTGCCTTCCACGCGGTGGTCCCGGCGCTGCTGCACGCCTTCGCGCCCGACGTCCTGGTGACCCAGCAGGGCTGCGACTCGCACTACTCCGACCCGCTGGCACACCTGGCGCTGTCCGTGGACGCCCAGCGGACGTCATACGAGTCGTTGCACCGGCTCGCTCACGAGGTGTGTGACGGCAGGTGGGTGGCGCTCGGGGGCGGGGGCTACGAGCTGGTCGACGTGGTGCCCCGGGCATGGGCGCACCTGACCGCCATCGCGGCACACCAGCCGGTCGAGCTGGTGACGCCGGTGCCAGAGGGCTGGCGCGACTACGTGCAGATGCTGCTCGGCCGGCCGGGCCCGGCGCGGATGGGCGACGGCGTGGCGGAGGACGGCCGGGTCTGGTGGAAGGCGTGGGAGGTCGGCCACGACCCCGCGGACGCAGTGGACCAGGCGGTCATGGCGACCAGACACGCGGTCTTCCCGTTGCACGGACTGGATCTCTGGTTCGACTGAGGTCCACGGCTGACCTCGGTGACTCGTTTGACCTGTTGAACCTGGTTGAACCTGTTTTGACCGTTGCCTGCGGCGTGTCGGCTGGACATTGTCGAAGATTTATCCCCCACCTGCTTTCCCAACGGCCACTTCTGCCTCTATCGTGACCTCACACACCATCAGCGTGCGCAGTCAGTCGGAGGGGAAGCCGTGCTGCTCGCCACGTGGAGAGATCGAGGTAAGGCCATGGCAGACGAGCGCCAGCTCGGCGAGGTCAACTTCCTGACCGTCGCGGAGGTCGCCTCGATGATGCGGGTCTCCAAGATGACCGTCTATCGACTCGTGCACGCCGGTGACCTGCCGGCGATCCGCGTCGGACGGTCGTTCCGGGTTCCCGCAGACGCGGTGCACGACTACCTGCGGACCAGCTACATCGACACGGCCTGAGGTGCACCGGTCGCGGCGAAGCCGCGACCATCTTCGCGCGGGCGGGGGGGGCCCGGGGGAAGGGCCCCCCCCCCCCCCGGTGACCCCCCCCCCCGCGCACCCACGCCCCCCCCCCCCGGGCGGGGGCG
>JAICYS010000354.1 GCA_025934105.1 Myxococcota bacterium
ACCGCCGGTGGCGAACGCTCCGTCAGCCGCAGGCCGGCCACCGCCGCCAGCGCCAGCGCGCCCGCCGCGCAGGCCCACCGCCAGCGGCGCGCGCGGGATCGCGCCGCCACGCGCTCGGTCGGGACTTCGGCGTAGACGCCCAGCTGCCCGCGCAGCCGCTCGGCCAAAAGCGCGCGATGCTGGTCGCGGGCGACGGCGAAGTGCTGGTCCATGTATTCGGCGACGGTGAGCGCCCCTTCCCGCACGACCAGCTCCTGCAGGACGGCGTCCAGGCGCACCGCCACTTCCAGCGCGGTCGCCGGCCGGCGCGTGATCTTCTTGGCCAGCATCTCGCGCAGCAGGTTGGCCAGCGGCCGGGGGACGTCCCCCCGCAACGTCCGGATGTCCAGCGGCGCCTCACTCAAAATGCGGCGCGTTCCGTCGAAGCCCGACTTGTTGGCGTAAAGGCGCGTGCCGCTCAAAAGCTCGAACAGCGTCACGCCCAACGAAAACAGATCCGAGCGGCGATCCGGCTCCTCGAACCGGAGCTGCTCCGGCGAGAGATAGCCCATGTTTCCCTTCAGCACGCCGCCGCTGGTGCGGCTGGCGTTCCCCAGCGCCTTGGCGACGCCGAAGTCGGTGACGCGCACCGCGCCGTCGAATCCGATGAGGACGTTGTGGGGCGAGACGTCGCGGTGGACCAGGTTCAGCGGCGAGCCATCCTCGGCGCAGACTTCGTGAGCGGCGTGAAGCCCGGCCGCCGCGTCGCCGCAGATCCGGACGATCAATTGGGTCGGCAGCCGGCGCCGCTCGCGCGCCGACTGCCGGGCCACGCGCGCCAGCGACAGCCCTTCGACGTAGTCCATGATCAGGTAGGGGCCCTCGGCGTCTTCGCCGACCTCGGAGACGCGGACCACGTTGGGGTGGCGAATCAGGCCGGCCAGCCGCGCTTCGTCCATGAACATGCTGCGAAACTCGGGGTCGCCGCGCAGCGGTTCGTGCAGCCGCTTGCGCGCGGCCCAGCGGACCGCCTGGCCGTCGCGCCGGAAGCAGAGCTCCACGGTCCCCATCCCGCCTTTGGCGATGGCCGCCACGGACGTGTAGCGGCCGGCGGGCGGCGCGTCGCCGGCCGCGAACGGCAGGGGGGTAACCGTCCGGCTCGGGACGATGGCGTGGCGCATCTGCGGCGAACCTCAGCGAGATCGACAGCAGCAATCGCGCCAAATGTGCAAAGCCCCGCAAACAGCCGATTCGGCAACCCCGTCGACCGCCCATGTCGGTCGATCGCGGTGCGTGGTGTTGCCGCGCCGACCGCACCACCGTTGTGCGCCGGTCAACACACCTGGCGGCGAGCGTAAGCTCTTGCCAGCGGCCGGCCGACATCTCTCGAAAAATCGGCCCGTTCGTGACCGTCGTCCCCCCGCGCCCGGGCGCGTCGGAGCTGGGGACTTCTCTCCTCGACCGGTGCGCGGGGTTCCGGAGCTTGGGGTTCGCGGGTCGCCGGGGACGGACAGGGACCGACAGCCCCTCCGTTGCCGGGGCGGCCATCCTCGCCGGTTCGCGGCGGCTGCATCAATTTATTGGCGCGGCACCCTTGCATCAGCGACGCATGTCCCGCCGAATCCTGGTTGCCGTCGCCATCCTGTCGCTGGCCAGCGCCTGCGGCGCGTCGTCGGGCGGGTCCGCCGGGGAGGGCGGAGCCGGCGGCGGGACGGGCGGCTCGGCGGCCGGCGGCGCGACCAGCACCGGCGGGAGCTCGTCCTCGGGCGGGCAGGCCGGCGGGCTGGGCGGCCGTGGGGGAAGCGGCGCCGGAACGGGCGGCTCCGAATCGCCGGGCTCGGGCGGCGCGCCGGCGACCGGCGGGCGCGCAGGCAGCGCCGGCGGAAGCGCGGCCGGCGGACACGCGGGCGGGACCGGCGGCGCGGGGGGGGTGGGCTCGTGCAGCGTGGCGCCGGGCGCGGTCGTCGGCACCTTCACGGATCCCGTCACCGCGACCAACATCTCGCCGCCCGATCCGCCGGGCATCGCGTTCAAGGACACCGACGGCAAGCCGGTCAACGCGCACGGCGGCGGCATCATCAAGGTCTGCGACACGTTCTACCTGCACGGCGAGTACTTCCTCAGCACGACGACCGACAACGACTTCAACGGCTTTTCGATGTACTCGTCGAAGGACCTGTCGACCTGGAAGAACGAAGGACTGATCCTGCCGCAGCAGCCCAGCGGGCAGCTCGGTCCGAACCGCAAGGGCGAGCGGCCGCACATCGTCCGCTGCCCCGCGACGGGCGAGTTCGTGCTGTACGCCCACTCGGCCGACGTGACCTACCAGGCCGACAAGGAGGTGGTGTACGCGACCTCGCCGACGGTGAACGGCCAGTACACGTTCCGCGGATCGCTCACCGACGCCGGTGGCAACGTCGCCGCTCACAGCGACATGAGCGCGCTCACCGACGGCAATACCGCCTACGTCGTCACCGAGAGCGGGTGGGTCTACACGCTGGCCGCGGACTGCCACAGCTGGGTCTCGGCCAAGCAGTACAGCGCCGTCAACGGGACGACCGGCGGCGTCGAGGCGCCCACCGTGTTCAAGGCCGGCAACACCTGGTACTGGATCGGATCCGACAAGACCGGCTGGCGCGCCAACGACGACTTCTATTCGACGGCGCCCGCGATCACCGGCCCCTGGACCTACCAGGGGAACCTGGCGCCCAAGGGCAAGCTGACCTGGATGACCCAGAGCACCTGGGTGATGCCGGTCGCCGGCGCGCAGTCGACCACCTACGTCTATTGGGGCGATCACTGGTACGGCAACCAGGACACGACCGCGCCGGGCAAGCACAACGACCAGGCGACGTACGTGTTCCAGCCGCTGGTCTTCGACGGGACCAAGATCTCGTTGCCGACCTACCAGGTGAGATGGGCGCTGGACGTGGGCGCGGGGACCTGGTCGCCCAAGTGAAGTTGAATCAGGACATGGTCTCGTACTCGGGCGGAATCGTGCACGTCCCGATGACGACGGCCAGCTTCGGCACCCGCAGCGGCAACGCGCAACGGGCGACGCTGTACGAGGAAGGGCCCTGGTTCTACAAACGCGGCGGCCTTTATTCCCTGGTGTTCGCGTCCGATTGCTGCAGCCCGGAGAAGATCGATTACGCCACCAGCACGGGACCGACCGGCACCTGGGCTTATCGCTCGCGGATCATGGACGACGCCGGAAGTGCCAGCTTCACCAACCACCCGGGCGTGGTCGACCACAACGGCAAATCGTACTTTTTCTATCACGACGGCGCGCTGCCCCGCGGCAACGGCTACCGCCGCTCGGTTTGCGTCGAACAGGTCAATTACAACGCCGACGGGACCATCCCGACGATCAAGATGACCAGCGCCGGCCCCGCCGCGCTCGCCAACTTGAATCCGTACGCGCAGGTGGAAGCCGAGACGATGGCGTTCTCGGGCGGTCCGACCAGCAGCAGCTTGAACTTGAAGACCGAGGTGTGCAGCGAGGGCGGGATGGACGTCACCGCCATCGGCAACGGCGACTACGTCAAGCGGTTGCAGCTGGTCTCCGACGCGCACGCGCGGCTGGAGGCGGCCGGGTACGCGCCCATCGGCTTCGACCACTTCGCGCTGCCCGCCGATCCGCTGGCGCGGGCGGTCTCCGACGGGACGCTGCACCGGAACTTCAGGGCTACACCACCACGCGGACCGACGCGCTGGTCGGCCTGGGGCTGTCCGCCATCAGCGAGCTGCCCGGGGCCTACGCCCAGAACGCCCGCTCGCTGCGCGGCTACTACGCCGCGGTGGACGCCGGCCGCCTGCCGACCGAACGCGGCATGTTGCGCACCGCCGAGGATCGACTGCGCGGCGATCTGATCCGCCGGCTGATGTGCGAGTTCCGCTTGAACGTTCCAGCGGTGGAGGCCACCTACGGTCTTTCGTTCTCGGAGCGTTTCGCCGAGGAGCTGGCAGCGCTGCGGCGTCTCGAGGACGACGGCCTGGTCTCGGTCGCGCGGGACAGCATCGAGCTGACGCCGCTGGGGCGCCTGTTCGTGCGCAACGTGGCGGTGGTCTTCGACGCCCAACCGGCGCAAGTCCTCGCCGGAGCCGCGCCGCTTTTCGTCGAGCGTGCAGGCCGCCTCCGGGCGGCACGTCGTCGGGCATGGTTCGCTGCCGCTCACCGTTGCGTTATGGCAACGCCCTCCTATGCGCACGGCCGTCGAAAGAGCGTCACGTTCGGCCGACGAGCTGCGCCGGCCGCTTCGCTGCTTCTCCTCACCATAGCGACGGGTATTCCTGGTCGTCGCGCCTCGCGTCCGGCGCGGCCTGTCGGCCTCGGCGGTGGCGCTCTTGCGACGGCGGTGCACCGGCGCGCGTGTCTCCGCCGACTGGCGCACCGG
>JAICYS010000272.1 GCA_025934105.1 Myxococcota bacterium
CGCCGTGAAGCTGCTGCCGAAGCTGACGCTGCTGGCGATCGGCGTGTCCGTGTTGCCGCTGGCGATTGCCGGCTACTCGTCGCTGCACATCGGCCAGAGCGCGTTGCGCGGGGCGCTGGAAGAAAACGAGCTGACGCTGGCCAAGCAGGTGGCCGGCTACGCCGAGAGCCACATCGACAACCTGACCTCGATCCTGCGCGTCGACGCGCGCATCTTCGATCTGACCCGCGGCGCCGGCGACGACGCGCCCTCGGCGCAGGGGCTGCTGAAGTTCCTGCAGCTCGTCTATCACCAGAGCGACGACTTCTGCGCCGTGGCCATGTTCGACGAGCACGGCACGTTGATCGGGCAGCCCGCCTACCTGGAACGGCCGGAGCGCTACGATTCGTTCAAGGGGCACGAGCCGATGCGGCCCACCGACGTCGAGGGGGTGGGCCTGATGGCGCCGCTCGGCGCCGCGCTGTCGTCGGGCCAGGGCATGGGGCCCATCTTCCTGGGCGGGCCGATGCGCCTGCCTCACGTCGTCCTGGCGGTGGCGTTCGACCCCAAGCTGGGCGGCGGCCGGCGCATCCTGGCCGCCGAGGTGTCGCTGAAGCGGCTGGCCAACTACATCGCGCGGCTGGCCGGCGGCGACACGGACGTCGCGCTGACCGACGCGCGGGCGCGCCTCATCGCGTCGGCCTCGCGCGGCGGCGTCGGCACGCTGGCCACCATCCGGCTGCCCGGCTCGCGCGACGGCGAACCGCCCAGCGGCCCGCTGGTCGCCGAATACGTCCGCGACGGGCGCCGCCTGATCGGCGCCTACGCGCCGGTGCCGCGGCTGGGCCTAGGAGCGCTGGTCGACAAGACCGTCGACGCCGCGCTGCTGCCCGTCAACCGCATCACCTGGGCCACGCTGCTCTGGATCGGCGTGGCGGCGCTGATCGGCTCCATCGCGGCGCGGCTGCTGGCCCGGCGGCTGAGCGGCCGGGTGGCGGTGCTGACCGCGGGCGCGCGCCAGATCGCGGAGGGGCGGCTGGAGGCGCGGATGCCGCCCTCGTCGCGCGACGAGCTGGGCATGCTGGGCGACACCTTCAACCAGATGGCCGCGAACCTGGAGGAGGCCCGCCGGCAGATCACCCAGCAGACGGGCGAGATCGTCGCCTGGAACCAGACCCTCGAAAAGCGCGTCGAGGAAAAGACGGCCGAGCTGCGCCAGGCGCAGGACCTGCTGTTCCGGTCGCGGTCCCTCTCGGCGCTGGGCGAGCTGGGGGCCGGCGTCGCGCACGAGATCAACAACCCGCTCACCGGCGCCCTCGGCATCGTGCAGCTCTTGCTGGCCGATCTGCCGGCCAGCCACCCGGCGCGGCCGCTGCTGGAGGACCTGGAGACAGAGGCGTTGCGCATCCGGAAGATCGTCCAGAACATGTTGCGTTTGGCGCAACGTCAAAGCGGACACGACACGGCGCCGGTCGACGTCGCGCACACGCTGGACGACGCGCTGGAGCTGTGCGGCCCCAGCGATCTGGCGTCGGCGGGCATCCAGGTGGTGCGCCACTACGCGCCGGTTCCGCCGGTGCGCGGCAGCGCCACGCAGCTGCAGGAGTCCTTCATCCAGATCATCCAGAACGCCCGCAGCGCCATGAAGCGGGGCGGAACGCTGACGCTGGAGACGCTGCGGGTCGAGGACACGCTGGTCCGCCTGCGGATCTCCGACACCGGCACCGGCATCGCGGCCGAGCACCTGCCGCGCATCTTCGATCCGTTCTTCACCACCAAGGGGGACCGGACCGGCACCGGCCTGGGCCTCTCGTTCGTGCACCGCACCGTCGAGGACCACGGCGGCACGATCAAGGTCGAGAGCAGCGTCGGCGGCGGCACGACCTTCGTCATCACCTTCCCCGCCGACCAGGGACGGGCCCACCGGCCGTGAGCGCCCGCCCGCCAGGCCGCCTGCGGACCGCCGCGCTCGTGGCGCTGGGCGCCGCCCTGCTGGTGGGCGCCGCGCTGCTGTCTCGCCGCCTGCTGTCGGTCGGCCCGACGGTGGCCGGCGCGCCGCCCGAAGCGGCCCGGCCGGCGGTGGCCGACGCGGGGACGTTCCAGGTGATCTCGGCGGTGGGCGCCGTCGAAGCCGGACGCAACGGAGGCTGGCGGGCCATCCGGAACGGCGACACGCTGACCCGGGCCGACGCGGTCCGCACGGCGGCCGGCGCCGGCGCCGTCCTGCGGCTCTCGGCCGGCACGGAGGTCGAGCTGCGCGAGAAGGTGGAGATCGGCCTCGATCGCCTCCCCAGCGGCGCGGCCGTCGACTTGCGGCACGGCAAGGTGTTCGCGCGGGTCAGCGGCAGCGAAGGGCTGGAGATCAACGCGCACGATACGCGCACCGCCAACGAAGGGCCGGCGCACTTCGTGGTGATGTCCGACGACAGCGGGCGGGTCTCGGTGGCCGCCCTGTCGGGCCGCGCGCGGTTTTCGGCGGGCGGCAAATCGCTGTCGCTTCCGGCCGGCAGCGAGTCGTCCAGCCTGGCGGGCGCGCCGCCCAGCGACCCCGAGCGCATCCCCGAAGAGGTGCTCCTGGACGTGATCTGGCCGGCGGACGAACAGCGGCACAGCGTCGACCACGCCGCCGTGGTGGGCCGGGCCCGCCCGTCGACCATCGTGACGGTGAACGGGGCGCCGGCGCCGGTCGGGACCGACGGCCGGTTCAACGCCGTGGTTCCCCTGCGGGTCGGAAAGAACACCGTCGACGTCGCCGCCGAGGACATGACCGGCCGAACGCGCCACGCCACCGGCGCCGTGGTGCGACGCGGACCTCCGCCGCCGCTCACGCCCGAGCCGGCCGATCTCTGGAAGGTGGCCCGGTGACCGACATCCCCGAGCCTCCGCCGACCGATCTGGCCGCCGAGGTCCGCCGGCTGCGCGAGCTGCTGGCCCCCGCCGGCCGGCTGGCCGAGTTCGGCCGGTTCGCGGCCCAGCAGATCCACGAGCTGCGCCAGCCGCTCTTCGCCATCAAAGGCCTGGCGCAGCTGCTGCTCGAGAAGGACCACGTCGAGCTGGAAGAGGTGCTGGACTTCGCGCGCCACATCGTCGAGCAGTCCGAGCGCCTGGGGGCGCTGGTGGCGACGCTGCGGCAGCTCTCGGTGCCGGCGCAAACGGCCGCCAAGGCCCGGGCCGAGATCGGGCCGGTCCTGGTGCGCGTCACGTCGCTGCTGGATTTTCGGCTGCGCAAGACGGGCGCCATCTTGCGGACCCGCGTGGCGCCCGATCTGCCCCCGGTGGCGGCCACGCCGGCGGTCATCGAGCAGATCTTGATCAACCTGCTGGCCAACGCGCTGGACGCCGTCAAAGGCTCGACGCCGCCGCTGGTGCAGGTCCGCGCCCGGCTGCAGGCCGAGAACCCGCGGTTCGCGATCATCGAGGTGGCCGACAACGGCCTCGGGATCGCCAAGACGCTGCGCCCGCGCCTGTTCGAGTCGTTCTTCACCACCAAGGGCGACGAGCAGGGAACGGGGCTCGGCCTGGCCGTCAGCCGCGAGCTGGCGCGCGGCGCCGGGGGCGAACTGGCGCTGCTCGACGACGCCCCCGGGTGGCCGGAGCCGGCCAACACGGTTTTTCGGCTGACCTTGCCGGTGTCGCAGGAGCTGTGATGAGGCGGCTGGGCGCGTGGCCGTGGGTCATGCTGCTGGGGATGCTGGGCGGCGCCGAGGTCCGAGGCGCCGCCGCTCTGCCGCCCCGGCCGCTGTCCAGCGCCGACTCGGGCCAGGGGCCCCGCGTGGTGGTGACGCCGGTCCGCGAATCGCTGCGGCTGGGAAGCGACGCCGACACCGACGTGGCCATCGACCTCACCGGCCCGGGTGCCGGCAGCTACCGCCCGATCCGGGCCGTGGCGAACGTGGGGACGATCGAGCCGATGCGCAGCCGGGGCCCCGGCCACTTCCTGGCCCGGTACGTGGCGCCGGCCGGCCTGGTGCCCCGGGTGGCCCTGGTCGTGTTCGAGCTGGGAAACGGCGCGCAGCGCGTTCACGGCTGGGCCCGGGTCGCGCTGGAGGGCTCGACGGTGTTCCCGTTCCGGACCAACAGCGGCGCCAGCGTCACGATGCGGGTGGCGGGGCAGCTCTTCGGACCGGTCGTGGCCGACAAGCAGGGGCACGTCGAGATCCCGATCGTCGTTCCGCCCGGCACGCAGCGGGCCGAGGCGCGCGCCGTCGACCGCAGCGGCGAATCGCGCGAGACGGAGGTCGACCTGCACCTGCCGCCGTTCCCGCGGGTCGTCCTGCTGGCGCCCGACGCCGTCGAGGTCGGCAGCCTGTCCGAGGTGGCGGCGCTGGCCGTCGACGAGCGCGGCACGCCCCAGCCGGTCGCCGAGATCAGCTTGGTGCCGTCGGCCGGCCTGTCACACCCCCTCGGCGGCGAGCCGGGCGACGCGCGCTTCCTATTCGAGGCGCCCACGCGCGCAGTGAGCGCCACCCTGGCGCTCACTGCCTCGGCCGCCGGCGCGGTTCCCTCGCGGGCCGACGCCACCGTCGCGCTTCACCCCGCCAGCCCCGACCGGATCGAGGTCGACTGCGCCACCGACCGGCTGATCGTGGGCGAGCCCCGGCCGGTGCCCATCACCATCTCGGCCCGCGATCGTTACGGCAATCGGACCCCGCTCGGAGCGGCCAGCGTCGTCGTCGATGGACGCCCGCAGCCCGTCGAGGTCGGCCCGAGCGGGCTCGCCAGCTTCGGGCTGACCGCGCCGGCCCGCTATCAGGGGCGCGACCGGCTGGACATCGTGGTCCAGGCGGGCGGCGCGCGGACCACACGCAGCCTGCGCGTGACCGGCGGCGCCCCGGCCGCCCTGACCATTCGCGTGGCGCCGGGGCGGGTGGTCGCCGACGGCCGGCGCGGCACCGAGCTGCAGGTGCAGGCCATCGACCGCAACGGCACGCCGACCTCGGTGCCCGGCCTCAGCTGGGAGACGCCGGAGGGGCGCATCCGCGGCGTGCGCGTCCCGCGCGACGGCGAGTACCTGGCCGAGTACGTCCCCGATCGCACGCGCGAGGCGCACGGCGAGCTGGTCGCGGTCATGGCCTCCGAGAGCGTCCGTGCCGAGACGCTGGTCGACGTGACGCCGCCCCCGATTCGCGTGCTGGCGGCGGTGCGCGCCGGGCTGGCCACCAGCTTTGGGCCGTCGGTCGGTCCGGCCGTGTTCCTGGAGGCGCTGGCGCCTCTGCGGCTGACGCGGATCCGCCTGTTCGCGGGAGTCTCCGCCGGCTACCTGCGCGGCGACGTGACCGGGCGCGGCGTCCAAGGGACCGGCAGCTCGCACCTCGAGACCAACCAGGTCCCGCTGCTGGCCGTCGGGCGCGCCGGCCTCTCGTCCGAGTCGGGGTTCGAGCTGGCGGCCGAGCTGGTGGCCGGCTGGTCGTGGGCCTGGGTGCGCATCACCGCCAGCCCCGCCGGGATCCCGCTGGCCGACGTGGCGACCGCCAACGCGCCCGCCCTGGGGAGCGGCCTGCATCTCACCTATCCCCTTCGGCCCGGCCGCCTGGTGATGGGGCTGCGGTACTTGTGGATCGATCTGGGCCAGACGTCGCTGGGGGATCGCGTCGAGGGAAACAGCGCCGGCATGGTCGCCGATCTCGGATACGAGATGACGTTCTGAACGAAAGGAGAGTTCGATGGTGGACTTCGTCGAGGGGACGTTCACGGCGCGGCTGGCGCCCGAGCCGACCACGCCGGTGGTGGTCAGCGTGCCGCACGCCGGAATCAGGACCGCGGGCTTCGACGCCGCGCTGGCGCCCGAGCTGGACGTGCGCGGCGACGCCGACCTCTACGTCGACCAGCTCTATCGGCTGGGCCAGGACGGCGGCCCCGAGACCTTCGTGGCGGCGCGCCTGTCCCGGTTCATCTGCGATCTGAACCGCGACCCCGACGACGTGAGCAAGGGAGCCGTGCCCGAGCACCCGGCGCCCCGCAACGCCGACGGGCGGGGCTTCATCTGGGCGGTGACCACCGTCGGCGAGCCGACGCTGATCCGCCCGCTGACCCTGGCCGAGTGGCGCGCCCGAACCGCCGTCCACGCCGCCTATCACGAGACGATCGATCGGGCGCTGGCGCGCGCCCGCGACCGCTTCGGGTACGCCATCCTGGTCGACGGGCACTCCATGCCGTCGCGTGGCCGTTCCGGTCACACCGACACCGGGCGCGACCGCGCGGACATCGTGCCGGGCGACCGCGAAGGGACCAGCTGCGCGGCCGCCCTGACGGACTTCGTGAGCGCGCACTTCGCCCGCAACGGGTTCAGCGTCCGCCCCAACGAGCCTTACAAAGGTGGCTTCATCACCGCCCACCACGGCCGCCCCGCCGAACGGATCCACGCCATCCAGATCGAAATGCGCCGCGACCTCTACATGAACGAACAAACCTTCGTCCCCAACCCCACCGGCGTCTCGCGGCTCCAATCCGTCCTCGCCGATCTCCTCACCCAACTGCCGACCGTCACCCTTTATTAGAGCCCCGGGCCCGACCGTGCGCATCGCCCGCGATCCTGTCGGTCCTGCTTCGCGGCCCTCCCCGCGCCTGTTCCGGCCTCGGACCAGACGCCCCCTCCCCTCTCTTCATCACACCCGCCCCAATCCAGGAACCAACCCCGCCGATCCCGCCCAGAGCGACCGCTGAAGCCACCAACGAAGCCAGGTGCCCCCGGCAACCCGATCCGCGCCGCACATCTCGCGTCGCGCCCACAATTTCTGACTCGGGCAGCGAGCGAGCAGCGAGAGGATCACTTTCAGCGCGGCCGGCGCGGCGTCGGCACGTCCGCTCTTTTCGCCGTCTGCCGCCGCAGGTGCGGAGCCGTCCGGTCGCTCCATTCCCGACAGGCGCGGAGCGCGGCTGGCGGTTCAAGATGCACGGGGAAAGGCCGCGCGAGGGGGCGGGGTCGTGCATGGCGGGCACCTACGAGCGCGCTCCTCGGCGTCTGCGCCGAGGATGCCAGCGCGAAGTAGGAGCCCGCCATCTGACGGCGTCTTCGCCGTCAGTTAGGCTGGGCGGTGCCCGCCATGCACGACCCCGCCCCCGAAGCAGGCCTGACCAGGTCGCGCCCGCGCAGCCGCCA
>JAICYS010000166.1 GCA_025934105.1 Myxococcota bacterium
AACCGGCGCCACGACCGCGTACTTCGCAACGATGGCCGCTTCCAATTCCTCGTCTCGTTCCACAAGCGCAGGAGATCATGCTTCCTTGCGCTTGGATAGTTAATTTACGCGCACCGCCTAAGCGTCGAGCGCGGCCTTGGCGAGAAGACGGGCGCCGCGCCGATCTTGACCGAGCTGCCAACGGGCCTCGGCGAGCGCGAAACGAGCTTTAGCCAGGTCAGGTGAATGCGGATCTATTCGTTCACGGATCCGTACGGCTGACTCGAGTAAGGGGGTGGCTTCGCGGTATTTTGTCTCGTGAACCAGGAGTTCGCCGAGGTCGGTGAGCGGATCCGCCACCCAGGAGTGGTCGGATCCCACCCACTCGGTTGCGAATGCCAGCGATTCGCGGAAGTCGCGCTCTGCCTCTCCGTATCGGTGAAGCGACTTGAGCGCCATGCCGCGGTTGTCCATCGCGCGCCAGAGGGCCGGGCTTCGGCTTCCGTAAGCGCGACTTTCAATGTCCAGCGCTTCTTCAGCTGCGGTGAGAGCTTCTGGTCCCCTGTCCATGAGTACGTCGACGCAGGCCAGGTCGTAGAGCGAGATGGAGATGTCGGGGTCACCAGCGGGTAGAGACTTTCGTTTGAGCGAGAGCGCAAGCTTCATGTCCACACTGGCCAATTCGAGATTTCCCTTTCTGACCAGTGCGACTCCGCGGGCCTGGAGAAACCAAGCCACAATCCTGTCGTGGCCGGGACCGAGGCGTTTAATCAGCGCTGCCGCGAGATGTTCCCAGTAGTCGGCGCCGGTGACGTCTCCGAGATAGATGAGGGACCCCATCACTTGGGGGGCCGACTTGGCGGCGAGTTCGTCGAGATGGGCCCGAAGGGCGAGCTGTATCGCCCGTTCGTAATCGACCGCCCCTTCTCCGATATCTCCCAGCGAATAATCCAACCAACCTTGCGTCGCCAGAGTCTCCGCCAACAGTGGCTCGTAACCGAAAGCCTCAGCGACGGCTGCGAAGCGATGGACCCTCTGTCTGGCCGTCGGCCAGTCGCCAGCGTCAGTGAGCGCCTTGACGCGATCCAGCTCTGCCTCTAACTGGCTCAGCCGTGCGCGAGCCTGTGGGTCCTTGGGAGCTGGAATTACGGCGCGCAGCGCGGGCACGTCGTCGCATTGATTGATCGGCGGCAGCGCGCGAACCGCGTCCACCGCGTCGATGACCGTCCGCGCGTCCGCCTTCGACAGGACATCCGTCAATGCCCGAAAGGCGCCGCGGTCCCGGTCCAGGCACGTCATCCGCAGGTCCATCACCTCCGGTGACTGGCCGCCGCGCACGTGCGTCGCTTCGCAGGTGTCCCTGTAGGCGGCGGTCCATCGGCGGGCGTAGTCATCGAGCAATGCCGTGACCCGCGTCCAGGTGTCCTCGGCGATGACGCTTCCGGTCGCCACGAAGGCGCGGTGCAGGTCCTGCCGGCGCGGCCCGGTCGCCTCGAGGTCCCAGATGCCTTGCAGCTTGGCCGAGGCGCCGCGGCACATGCGCTGCCCGCGCGTCGCGAGACGCTGGGCGCCGGCCGCGCCCGCCACCAGCAGGACAGCCATCGCCGCCCCGAACGCGGCCCGCGACCGGCGCCTGACCGGATCGGCCCGCAGCGCGGCCATCAGCTCGCGCATCGAGGCGAACCGCGCCGCCGGGTCGGCGCTGAGGCCGCGCGCCAGGATCGGGCGCAGGAACGAAGGGACGCCACTTCGCTTGGGCGCCTCGCGCGCCCGGCCCGTGACGACCGCGGCGATCAGCTCCGACAGCGACCCGCAGGCGAACGGGCGCTCCCCGTAGAGCGCCTCGTACAGCGACACGCAGAAACTGAACTGATCCGTGCGCGCGTCGGTCTTTCGCCCCAGGAACTGCTCGGGGGCCATGTAGATGGGGGTTCCGAGCAGGACGCCGGTGTGGGTCAAGGCGATGCTCTGCGCGGTGACCGCCTCGGAGGATCGCGCGTCCCGGAGCGGCTCGCGCTCCGCCAGCTCGGTCGCGTCGCCGGCCAGGCCAAAGTCCAGGACGCGGGGATTCTCGTCGGAGCCGACCATCACGTTCTGCGGCTTGAAGTCGCGGTGAACCAGCCCGGCTTCGTGCGCGGCAGCCAGCCCCTCGGCCGCGGCCAGGAAGCGGTCGCGGATGGCCCGCCACGAGCGCGGCCTTTCGCGCAGCCAGGCCGCCAGCGTCCGGCCCTCGACCAGCTCCATGGCCAGGTACACGCGCGCGGACCCGCGGTCTCCCGCGATGGTGCCGGTGTCGTAGACCACCACGACGTTGCGGTGCGACAGGCGCGCGGTCGCCTGCGCCTCGCGCACCAGACGCTCCTGCGCGGTGCGCGTCGGCCCGGGGGCATCGGTCTCGCGCAACACCTTGAGCGCCACCTTCCGATCCAGCCGCGGATCGTACGCGGAGTAGACCTCGCCCATGCCGCCCTGCCCCAGCAGGCTGAGGATGATGTAACGGCCGAACAGGACGCCGCGCGACAGGGTCGATGATGCGGGGGCGGCCATCGCTCGGCGCATGATAGCGTCCGCCGCGATGACCGAACGCTCCGATCTGGTGGCGGTCTTCATGGTCGAGCTGGGCCTTCCTCACGGCGCCGCCGAAGCGAATTTGGAAGGCGAATTGCGCGGCGCCTGCGCCCGCGGGCGAAGCGCGTTTCCTCAGGTCGCGCTCGACGACCTGACGTTCGTCCGGCATCTGGCGCGGGTCCTCAAACGCGAGGAACGAAGCGGCCTGGAGGTTTCGAAACTGGCGATCGAGGATCTCTTCCTGGCGTGCGCCTGCGCCGTCACCGACGGGCGCGCCGCGCAGATCTTTCGCGCCAGGTTCGGGGTGGCCGTCGCCGGGTCGATGAGCGGTCTCGTCCCGCCGGCCGACGCCGACGACGTGCGCGAGCAGTTCCTGCAGGACCTTCTGGTCGGACGCCCCGACGCGCCGCCCAAGATCGCCGCCTACTCGGGTCGGTCATCCCTGGACAAGTGGGTCGGCGTCGCGGCCCGGCGGGCCGCTTTGATGTGGCTGCGCCGAAGTCGAACCGAGCTGCGCGCCCGTCGCGCAGCGGCGTCGGATCCGGCGGCGAACGACGAACCCGGCTTCGAGTCGCGGTACATGAAAGAGCGCTACCGCGGGGAGTTTGAACGCGCGCTCCGCGAGGCGCTCGGCCGGTTGCCGGAGCGGGATCGGGTGGTCCTCCGGCTCTGCCTGATGAACGCGGTCAGCCTCGACCGGATCGGCGCCATGTACAAGGTCAGTCAGTCGACGATCTCACGCTGGCTCGCCGCGGCGCGACGCACGCTGCTGGACGACGTCAAAGAGACGCTCCGCGTCCGGTTTGGCACCACCTCTTCGGCGGAGCTGGCGTCACTGGCCCGCATGGTGGCCAGCCGCTTGGACCTGACGCTGGCGAGCTTCCTGAAGAGTCAGCCGTAAGTCCGCTTACGTAAGCGCTCCAATCGTCGCCGCCCGCCAGGTCCTCGATCCGCGGCGCAAAAGATCGGGTAGCGTGCAGCGCGTGCGGCCGGACCGGAGGGATTTTTCCGAGGGAGAGGTGACCGTGCTCGCCACCTGGGCGGGCGGGGACTTCGCCACGGTGTCCGCCACGCCGATCGACGGCCGCGAGCCGGGCCACGAGCTGCCGCCCGGGACGCGGGTCGAGCGTTATCAGATTCTGGGGCTGGTCGGGCGGGGCGGGATGGGGGAGGTCTACGCGGCCTACCACCCCGATCTCGATCGGCGCATTGCGCTCAAGATCGTCTACGGCGCGCGCGCGGCCGAACCCGAGCGGCAGCGGCAGCTCCTGCGCGAAGCGCGCATCATCGCCCGCCTGAGCCACCCGAACATCGTCGCCGTCCATGACGCGGGGATGGTCGGCGACCACGTGTACGTGGCCATGGAATTCGTCGACGGCCAGACGCTGGACGCCTGGGTGCGCGAGAAGAATCGCCGCTGCCAGGAGATCGTCGACGTCTTCGTGGCCGCCGGGCGAGGGCTGGTGGCCGCGCACGCGGCGAACGTCGTCCACCGTGACTTCAAGCCGCAGAACGTGATGATCGGGCGCGACGGGCGCGTCCGGGTGATGGACTTCGGCGTGGCGCGGCCGCTTCGCGAGCGCGTGGACCCCTCGGCCGCCGCCTGGCGGCAGCCGGACGGGGACGCGCTCGGCCCCACGACGGCGGGCGCCCTGGTCGGAACGCCGGCCTACATGGCGCCGGAGCAGCTTCGCGGCGGCGACGTCGACGTTCGCGCCGATCAATTCAGTTTCTGCGTCGCGCTTTACGAGGCGCTCTACCGGGTGCGACCGGGCATCACCCCGATCGGGGCGCGCGGCCGCCGGCGCGCGGTGGGCATCCCGGCCTGGCTCAAGAGCGTCCTTCGCAAGGGGCTGGAGATCGATCGCGACAAGCGATTCGACTCCATGCAGGACCTGCTGCGGTCGCTCGACCGCAGGCGGAACCCGCTTCGCGCGCTGGCGGTCACCTTGGCGGTGGCCGTGCTGCTGGCGCTGGGGATGGCAATCGGCGCTCGCCCCGCGAAGACGCGTCAGTTCAGCTGCACGGCGCCGCGCGCCCGGATCGAGGCGGTCTGGCCGGCGGTGGAGGCGCCGGGCTCGCGCCGCTCCACCCTTCATCGGCTGTTCGCGGGCAGCGGGTTGTCGGGCGGGGAGGCGACCTGGCAGCGCGTGGCCGCCAAGCTCGACGACCGGGTCCGGCGCTGGGCGGACATGTACCGGGACGCCTGCGAGGCGACGCACGTGCGCGGCGAGCAGTCGGCCGGAGTCCTGGACCTGCGAATGACCTGCCTCATGGACGACCTCGACACGACGCGCGCCTACCTGGACGGCCTTCTGGTCTCCGACCCGGCGCGCTTGCGGCGCGCGCTGGCCATCGCCGCGGGATTGCCGTCGATCGAGCGTTGCGCGAACCTCAAGGACCTACGCTCGCAGATGCCGCTGCCCACCGACGCGCGGGCCCGCGAGCAGGTCGGACGGCTGCAACAGGCCATCAATGACGCCGAAGCGCTGCGCAGCATCCGCTACCCCGAGCGGGCGGAACAGCAGCTGAGCGCTCTCGTTCCCGAGATCCGGCGCTTGGGGTACAAGCCGTTGCTGGCGCAAGCGCTCCAAAATCTGGCGGCGGCGCAGGCGGACATGGAGCTGTTCGAGGCGTCGCGCCTGAACGCACAGGAGGCGCTGGACGTCGCCGAGGCCAGCCACGACGACATGACGGTCGCCCGGGTCGCCGACGCGCTGGTCTGGAGCGCGCTGACCACCGCCCGCTTCGACGAGGCGAAGCAGTGGCTCGATTTCGGCGACGCGGTGGTCGAGCGGGCGGGTGCTCAGGGGACGCTGGTCCAGGGCTGGTTGCGCAACGACCGCGGCAACTTGTTTTATTCTCAGGGACGGTTCGACGAGGCCGAGCGCGATCATCGGGCGGCCATCTCGATCAAGATCGGCGTCCTCGGGCCGCGGCATCCGGACGTTTCCGGGTCGATGATCAACCTCTCGCTGGACCTGCAGGAGCTCGGGCGATGGGACGAAGCGCAGCAGATGGCCGAGCGCGCGATCGCGATCGACGAGCAGAGCGGCAATCAACGTTCGGCCAGCTACGCCATCGATCTCCTGGGGCTGGGGGAGATCCTGGTCCACGCCCGGCACTTCGACGAGGCAGACGCGACGCTGTCGAAGGCGCTGGCGCTGGAGCAGCAGCTCGGCGACGCCGACCTGGTCCGGACGGTGACGATGACGGATCTGGGACACCTGGCCTTGCTGCGGGGACGGGCCTCACGCGCGGTGGCCTTGCTGCGCGAGGCGCGCGGCCTGCAGGCGCGCATCGGGGAACGGGATCCGATCCGGCTTGCGCTCACCTCGTCCGAGCTCGGCCGCGCCATGGTCGAACTCGGAAGGGACCGCGGGGCCGGCGTCGAACTGGCGGCCGACGCCTGCGCGACCTTGGCCCGCGGCGGCTACGTCCGCGTTCAACGCGAGGTCCTGGATTGGTCCCAGCAGCTCCCCACGCCTGACCGCCTCCGCATCGCGCGCCGCTGCGCCGGCGGGGCGGCGCAGCGCGCGAACTGACGGCGCGCGGCCCGGCGCCGTCAGCTGCCCCACCAGTACGACAACTTCAACAGCACCACGTCGGTGGTCGCGCCGTGGCCGAAGATCCGCGGTGACAGGGTCGCCGGCGGCATGAAGGTGGTCGGATCCAGCGCCGGGATTTGCGAGCGCGTGTAGACCAGATACAGCGTCGATCCCAGCCGGTACTCCCAGCGCAGCACGATGCTGGCGTTGACGGCCGCCTCCTCGAAATCGGGGTTGTCGGTGGGCTGGGCGGGGGCCGCGGCGCTCAGCTCCGAAAGGGCGATCTTCGCGCCCGGCTTCTGCATCCCGGTGACCGGGTCGGGGCCGATCGCGCGCAGGTCCGAGAAGTGGCCGGAGGCCAGGAAGGCCTGCGCGTACGCCTGCAGCGACAGCCGCGGCCGGAACGCGTAGCTCACGCGCACGGTGGCGCTGACGTTCTTGGCCTCCAGCTTGCCGAAATAATAGGGGTCGCTGGAGGACGCGACGGCCTGCCACGCGTACCGGTACTCGCCGCCCGCCCAGGTGACCTGCGGCAAGAGCTCGATGTCGAGCTGGGGCAGCGCGTGAAACAGCACGCTGCCCTGCACGGTGTTGGCGTAGATGCCCGTGCCCATGTACTGCTCTTGTTCCGAGATGGTCGCGTAGATCGACCGGCGCGGATCGCTGTCGTATTCGAGCTTGCCGCCCACGTAACCGGCGCGCTCCAGCGCCGTTCCGTCGCCGATCTCGCGGTCGTCGTAGCGCGCCGGCGCCGCGTCCAGCGCCAGGAACACCGTCGAGAAGTCCAGCAGGTGAAGCCTGGTGTTCAGCTCGAAGGTCTTGCCCAGGTCCAGGCCGGACATGTTGAGGCTCTCGGTCGCCACCAGCGCGCTGCTGGTGTCCACCGTGAACCGCGTGGGCTGCAGCGTCCGCCAGCCGACGCTGGCGGTGACGGTCTGGAGGTTTTGCCGCTGCATGTAGCCCATGTCGTTGTACTGGAGACGGCGGCCGGCGCCGGTGTACTCGACGCTGAGCAGCAGGTGCTTGCCGCCCTCCTTGGCGAGGCGCAGCCAGCCGCCGGGCGCGGTGTCGCCCGACCCGATGATGGTACCGTCCAGCTGTTGCACCGGCGGGCCGCCGTGGACGTACGATTCGATGAAGGCGCCGTTCACGACGTACGACCCGCTCTTCGAGCGCCAGAGCAGGTCCAATCCGCCGACGTAGCCGTCGTGAAAGCAGCGGCTCCCCGCCACCGGCGTGGCACCCGACGGACAGAGCTGCATGCCGTTGCCGACGCTCGGGTAGTCGCGGCTCCCCTCGAACGTCGTCGAGCCGGTTCCAATGAGGCCGATGTGGCCGCCGGTGCCCAGCTCGCGCTTGAGGCGCAGCACGTTGAACGCGGTGGTGGGCGCCGCCGTGCGCTGGCTGGTGGCGGAGCCCATGGCGGTGTCCAGCACCTTGACGTTGTTCGCGCCCGTCACGGCCGACAGCGCGCCGATGGTCCAGTTCGGCGTCAGCCGGCCGACCAGCTTGCCGGCGGCGTAGATGGTCGCCGGGACGGGCACGTCGACCAGCTGCTCGCCCGACGTGCCCTGGGTGTCGGCGTCGGCGCGCAGCGACGGCGCCTGCGGCGCGGCCCCGATGCGGCGCGAATAGAACACCTGCATCGGGAACGAGAAGGCGTCGATCCCCTCCAGGAAGAACGGCCGCTTTTCGGGTAGGAACGTCTCGAACGTGCTCAGGTTCAAGATGACCTGATCCAGCTCGACCTGCGAGAAGTCGGGGTTGACGGCGGCGTCGAACGTCAGGTCCTGGGCGATGTGCCACTTGAGGTTCAGGCCGGCCGACCCGGTGCCGTCATACCCGCTGCCGATGGCCGTCTGGCTGGCGTCGCGGCGGCGCCCGTAGCCCAGCACGAACGGCTGCAGCTCCAGCGCGCCGGCCCCTTTCAGGTCCCGCAGGCCGTCCAGGCGGCCGTAAAACGCGATGGGGGCCGGCACGTCGCGCGGTACGTAGGCCCACGAGTCCGTCTCCTCGCGCTGGGCGATGAAGCGGTTCATTTGCAAGCCCCAGCTCTGCACGGGCAGCTTGCTGTCGAAGCGCAGCACGCGCAGCGGGATGCGGATCTCGGCGGTCCAGCCGGTGGCCGTCCGCGACGTCTTGGCTTCCCAGTTCTCGTCCCACTCGAACGAATAGGTCGTCTGGTCGATGATCTGCGCGTCGGTCAGCACGCCCGAGATGTTGACGGCGAACATGTAGGCGCTCTTGCCGTCGTTGCGCGAGTCGATCTGCACGTACGCCCACTCGCTCTCGGAGTCGCGATCGCGGCGGGTCAGGCGTTCGACCATCGGCGTGTGGATCTGCTCGCAGTCGAAGCCGAAGTAGATCGCCGTCTCGTCGTAAAGGACGCGCACGTGCGTGCGCTCGGACGGGGGTCCGCCGTCGAGCGGGTACCACTGCGTGAACGAGTCGGTCGCCGCCGCGCTCTGCCAGACCGCATCGTCGAGGCGCCCGTCGATGAGCGGCGGCTTGGCCGCGCGCGCCGCCGTCACGTGTGGCGGGCTAGACCCCAGGGTGGGGGTCAGCGCCAGTACGGCCGCGAGGAGAGGGTGTCCGAGCAAAGGGCGTCGCTCCGCCACGATAACGGATCGCGGCGAACCCTCGCAAATCGGCGGATTTTCCGCCGAAATTGAAGGGGCGGCCCGCGTTCAGACCGTGGCGGCGGCGGCCAGGCGCTCGGCCAGCTGGCCCACCTCGGCTGGCCCGAGGTCGGTGGCCAGAACGCGCGGAAGCGGAACCACCGGAAGACTCAAGCGATCTCGGAGGTCTGCGACGATGTGGTCGGCTGTGCGGCGGTGGGCGCGCGCGCCCGCGGCCAGCCGCAGCGTGGCGACCAGCTCCGGGCTCCACGACCGGTCCGGCCCGGTGGCCACCCGGTCGAGCAGCGGCGCCAGCTCCGGCGCGTCGGCGTCGGGCGGCGGGAGCGCGTTCACCACCAGCGGGCCGAGCGGCAGCCCCAGCTCGCCGCCCGCGACGGTCGCCAGTTCGACGGCCTCGCGGGCCGGCAGCTCCTCGGCCAGGGTCACGATCAAGAAGGCGGCCCGCGCCCGATCCCGCAGCAGCGCCCGGATGGCCGTCGCGTCGCGCGCCAGCGGTCCCTTGGGCATGGCGGCCACGATGGCGTCGGGAATCCGCAGCATCAGCGGCGCGTGGCCGCTGGCCGGCCCGTCCAGCAGCACCAGGTCGTAGCGCCGGCGGCCGTTTTGCTGCTCGGTCGTGTGCCACCAGGCCTTGCCGAGCAGCGCGTAGGCGTCCAGCCCGGGCACGGCGTTCAAGAAGGCGCGGGCGGCGCGGTTCTCGAACAGCGCGCGGGTCACCAGCTCCGAACGCAGCGTGAGCAGGCCGTACTCGTGGATGGCGCCCTCGGGCGTGATGTTGACGGCGTCGATCCCCGGCGCCAGCGAGGTGACGTTCGCGCCGACGGGCGGGCGCCCGAACAGGCCGCCCACCCGGTCGGCGGGCGAGCTGGCGGCGATGAGGACCCGCTTGCCGGCGCTGGCGGCGGCGCGCGCCAGGGCGGCGGTCACGGTGGTCCGGCCGACGCCGCCTTTGCCGGAGACGACGATCAGGGTGAGGTCGGTCAACGCGGTCATGCGGATCTTTCGGCGATTCGCGTGGACGGAGCTGGCGTTTGGCCAACCTCCATCGCGGGAGGGCGCGGGAATGCTTTCAGGGTTCCTGAAGCGGCAATGCCGGCCAGAAGGCCCAGCTCGGCGCCGGAGGCGACGGTCAGCGCCGGGTCGTAGCTGAGAAGCGGCATGGTCACGCCGATGATGGGTAGCCATCCGCGGCAGACGGCGATGTGCAGGGTGGCCGGGACCAGCAACGCGGTCCCGAGGCCCGCGGCCAGCGCCCGCCCGCCCACGTCGTCGCGGCGGGCGGCGGCCCGGCCAGCCAGCCCCACGCCGGCGGCGATGGCCACCCAGCCGGCCAGCACGGCGAACGCGCCCGGGCGTCCCAGCTCTTCGCCCACCAGGGCGAAGGCATAGTCGCTGGCCGGCGACGACAGCCGCCGGCGCGCGCGGCCGCGTCCCAGCCCCACGCCGCCGGCGCCGGCGGTGGCGTTGGCGTGGGCCAGCGCCAGCACCTCGAAGCCTTTGCCGCGGCGGTCGCTCTCGGGCGCCAGGAACCCGCGGATCCGCTTGTCGACGTACGACGAGCGCAGCGCGCCTCCGGCCAGGAGGGCCAGCATGATCGCCGCCACCGGAATCAGACGGCGGGCCCGGACGCGCCCGGCTGCCGCCACCGTGGCGAAGGCGACCACCAGCGTGGTGGCGGCGGCCGAGAAGTCGGGTTCCAGCGCCATGATCAGCACGGCGGTCAGCGCGCCGGCCAGGGCGACGGCGCGGCGCCGGGTCACCCGCGTCGCGCGGGACCGCGCGGCCGGGGCGTCGCCGGGGCCGGACTCGCCGGCGGCCAGCCAGAGCGCCACGGCGCCTGCCAGCATCGGCGACGGGCTGCCGCCGATCGGGCCCAGGTGAATCCAGCGGCGCGCGCCAGCGGCCAGGACGCCCACCCGCGGGACCCACACCGCCACGGTCGCCAGCAGCGCCAGCGCGAAGACCTGGGGCGCCGCCGCCAGCAACCGGCGCGTTCCCAGCTGCGCGGCCGCGGCGCCGAGGCCGATCCCCAGCAGCAGGCCGATCGCCGCGCGCCGGGCGAAATGCTGCGCGGCCCCGAACCCGGCGGCGCCCGCGTGCGCCGGCGCGGCCGCCACCAGCGCCAGGCCGATGCCGCCCAATCCCAGCGCGGGAGCGACCAGCAGCAGGACGGGCAGCGCGCGCCGGACCACCGTCAGAACCCCAGGGCCACGCCGAGGCCGGCGTCGAACAGATCGCCCAGGAACGAATAGGTGGCCGGCGGGCCGCCCGAACTGTCGTCCGTGGTGAGCGTCGGGTGCGTGAACGGATGCGTGAAGGCCGCCCGCACGGTGACCGCGACCTCGGGGGTGATGGCGACGTCCAGGCCGGCGGCGGCGCGCCCCAGCGGCTGGGCCGCCGTCAGGCTGCCGGGGCTGAGCGCCGTCTCCGGCGTCGAAAAATAGGCGATCGACACGCCGGCGCCGACCTGCGCGAACAGGCGAAGCCGCCGCCGCCGCCAGCCCAGGCTGCCGGCCGCGGCAAAGCTGGTCTCGGACAGCGTGCGGTCCCCGGAATAACTCCGCGTCTGGCCGGGCGCCGGCGTCGCCGTCGCCGGCACGCGGGTGGCGAACTTGTCGTAGCCGAAGTCCAGGCCGGCGGCGACCTCGAACCCGTTCGGCAAGGGGACCAGGCGGCGTTCGTAGCCGGCGCTCAACGCGAACCCGTTGCGCGGGCCGACGCGCGCGGCTTCGTCTCCCAGGCGCCGGCCGTATCCGGCGCTGATGGCGAACCGATTGTCGAGGACGGGCTCGGGCGCCGGGGCCGGGACGATCACCGGCGGGGCGGCCGTCGGCTCCGCCGGCGCGGGCTCTGCCTGCGCCCACCAGGAGGCCAGCACCAGCGCCGGGAGCATGCCGCCAGTCTACGCGATCGTCGCGAGATCCTGACCGGCCTCGACGGGCGCGCCCTCGGCGCAGCGGAGCTCGGACAGCGTGCCGGCGCGGGGGGCGCGCAGCTCGTTCTCCATCTTCATCGCTTCCAGCACGATCACGGTCTGGCCGGCGGTCACCTGGTCGCCGGCCTTGGCCAGCAGCTTGGCGACGCGGCCGGGGATGGGCGAGCGCAGCGTGACCGGCCCCGTGCCGTGGGCGGCGGCCGCCACGTCGGCCTCGGGGCGCTTGACGTCCGTGACCTCGGCGGACAGCAAGAGGGGATCGCCGCCCGGCGCGCGGATCTCGACAGTCAACTTCGGCGCCGTGCCGTCCACCTGCGCGACGGTCTGCTCGATGCCGTCGCGCAGCACCCAGACGCCCGGGCCGGCCGCGTCGACCGTGAGGTCGAGCGCGGTCCCGTCGACCGAGACCTTCCCGTCGACGATCTCGACCGCGCGCTCCTTTCCGTCGATCTTGACGGCGAACCGAGCCAAGGGCTGGTCAGCCCTCCATGAACGACTTGAGGCGCTTGCTGCGCGACGGGTGGCGCAGCTTGCGCAGCGCCTTGGCCTCGATCTGCCGGATGCGCTCGCGCGTGACCTCGAAGTCCTGGCCCACCTCTTCGAGGGTGTGGTCGGACTTCTCGCCGATGCCGAACCGCATGCGCAGCACCTTCTCTTCGCGCGGCGTCAGCGTGGCCAGCACCTTGCGCGTCTGCTCGGCCAGGTTCATCGAGATGACGGCGTCGGCCGGCGAGATCACGCTCTTGTCCTCGATGAAGTCGCCGAGGTGGCTGTCTTCCTCTTCGCCGATGGGCGTCTCCAGCGAGATCGGCTCCTTGGCGATCTTGAGGACCTTGCGGACCTTGTCGAGCGGCAGCTCCATCTTCTCGGCGATCTCTTC
>JAICYS010000004.1 GCA_025934105.1 Myxococcota bacterium
GAGGCTCACGCGCGGAAGATCTGCAAGGTGATGGACCTGGCCATGAGGGCCGGCGCGCCGATCGGGGGCCTCAACGACTCCGGAGGCGCGCGCATCCAGGAGGGGGTCGTCTCGCTGGCCGGGTACGCCGACATCTTCCTGCGCAACACGCTGGCCTCGGGCGTCGTGCCGCAGCTCTCGGCGATCTTGGGTCCGTGCGCCGGGGGGGCCGTCTATTCGCCGGCCATCACCGACTTCGTCTTCATGGTCGAGTCGACCAGCCACATGTTCATCACGGGGCCGGACGTGATCCGCGCCGTCACCCACGAGAGCGTCACGAAAGAAGAGCTGGGGGGCGCCGCCGCCCACCTGCGATCCGGAGTGGCCCACCGCGCGTTTCCGAACGAACAGGCCTGCCTGGAGGGGCTGCGGACGTTGCTGTCCTTCCTGCCCCAGAACAACCGCGAAGATCCGCCGCGCCTGCCGACGCGCGACCGTCCCGACCGGGCCGATCCGGCGCTGGACCAGCTGATCCCGCTCGAGCCGGCCAAGCCGTACGACATGCGCGCGCTCATGGAGAAGGTCGTCGACGACGGCCTGCTGTTCGAGATCCAGCCCGATCACGCGCGCAACGTCATCGTGGCCTTCGCGCGCCTGGACGGGCGGCCGGTGGGCCTGGTCGCCAACCAGCCCAACCACCTGGCCGGCTGCCTGGACATCGACGCGTCGGTGAAGGCGGCGCGCTTCGTCCGCTTCTGCGACTGCTTCAACCTGCCGCTGGTCACCTTCGTCGACGTGCCCGGATTTTTGCCCGGCACGGCGCAAGAGTGGGGCGGCATCATCCGCCACGGCGCGAAGCTGCTCTACGCGTTCGCCGAGGCGACGGTGCCGAAGCTGACGGTCATCACGCGCAAAGCTTACGGCGGCGCTTACGACGTCATGTCCTCCAAACACATTCGCGGCGACCTGTCGTTCGCGTTCCCGACGGCCGAGATCGCCGTGATGGGTCCGGAGGCGGCGGTCAACATCGTCTTCCGCGACGAGCTGGCCAAGGCGTCCGACCCGGAGGCGGCGCGGGCGCGCTACGTGAGCGAGTACCGCCAGAAGCTGGCCAACCCTTACACCGCGGCGTCGCTGGGCTACGTCGACGAGGTCATTCGCCCGCGCGAGACCCGCGGCCGCCTGTGCCGCGCGCTGGCCGCGCTGGGCAACAAGCGCGACACGAACCCGCCCAAGAAGCACGGGAACATCCCGTTGTGACCATGCGGGCCGGCCTGCTCGCCGTGGTTCTGGCCCTGGCGGCCGCCGGCTGCGCGACGGCGCCGCAACCGATCACCAAGATCGTGAACGGGCGGGTGATCGAGACCCGCGCCGTCCCGGCGGAGGCCTACGAGCACGTGGCCCGCGCCGATCTGTACGAGGAAGAAGAGCGCTGGCAGGACGCCGCCGACGAGCTGCAGCGCGCGCTGCCCATCGACCCCGACGCCGCCGAGGTGCGCGCCGAGCTGGCCGAGCTGTTCATGCGCCTCGGCCGGCCGGACGACGCCGACGAACAGGTGCAGCGCTCGCTGGCCGTGGCCCCCACCGTGGCCGGCTACCTGGCGGCCGCGCACCTGGCGGAGGCCAAGGCCGAGAGCACCGGGCAGGCGCACGCGAAGGCGGGCGCCGCCATCCCCGCGCTGACGGCGGCCTGCCGGCTGGCGCAAGCCGACCAGGACGCCGACGAGCTCGAGGCCACGCACCTCCAGTTGGCCGACGCGCAGGTCGGCGCCCTCGATCTACCGGCCGCCCTGAACACGGTCCGCAAGCTGGTCGAGGCCTTCCCCGAGACGCAACGCGGGCGCGAGCAGCTGGCGTCGCTGGCCTGGGCGCTGGACGCGCGCGACGAGGCGACGCGCGCGCTCGAGGGCGCGCTGGACGACGAGCCGGCGGACGTCGAGGCGCGGGTGCTGCTGTCCGAGCTGGAGGCCGCGACGGGCGACGACAAGGCCGCCAAGGCCGGGTTCCACGACGCCATCGATCGCGTCGACGTCCCGCTGGAGATCGCGACGGCGTTTGCCGGCTGGCTGGTCCAGCGCGGCGAGGTGGCCGAGGCGCAGCAGCTGGCCGACGTGCTGATCGGCGACGTGCCGGACCTGGCCGCCCTGGAACAGGCCGCGCTGCTGGAACGCACCGTCAAGCAACCCGAGCGCGCGCTGGCCCTGGCCGAACGGGCGCGCAAGATGGGGGCGGGCGCCGGCGAGGTCGCCCTGATGACCGGCGCGGCGCTGGCCGCCAAAGGCGACCAGACCGGCGCCGTGGCCGCTTACCTGGGCGTGGCCCGCGGCGATCCGCAGTTCTTCGAAGCGCACCTGCGCGCGGCGGAGCTGTTGCGCGACCGGGGCAAGCTGGACGACGCCGGCAAGGCGCTGGACCAGGCGGCCGGCATGGCGTCGGACGATGCGCGCGCGGTCGATCTGGCCGTGGCCCGCAGCCAGCTGGAAGAAAGGCGCGGCGACGCCGCGCGCGCCGCCCGGGTGCTGGACGACGCGCTGGGCGGGAAGCTCGGCGACCGGCGGTTGGTCGACCGGTTGGTGCTCGAGCGCGCTTCGGTGGACGATCGGCGCGGCGACTGGCAGCGGGCCGCCGCGCGGGTCGAGGAGATCCTGGCGCACGAGCCGCGCAACGTCGAAGCGCTGAACTTCGCCGGGTTCGTGGCCGCCGACCACGGCGCCGACCTGCCGCGCGCCATCAAGCGCCTGCAGGCGGCCATGTCCCTGTCGCCGGGGACGGGCGGCATCGTCGACAGCTTGGGGTGGGCTTACTTCAAGTCGGGCGACCTCGCCCACGCGGGCACGTTCCTCGAGCAGGCCGGGCGGCTGGAGCCGGGTGACGCGGAGATCCTGTCGCATCTGGGGGACCTTTACGCCCGCCGGCAAGAGCGCGAGCGCGCGCTGGCCGCCTACCGGCGCGCGCTGCAGCTCTCGCCCAGCGATCGCGTCGCGCACGACCTGAACGACCGGTTGCGCACCCTCGACGCCAAGAGCGCGGCCGGACGATGAGGCGCGCGTTCCTGCTGGCGGCCGCGATGGTGCTGGCGGCCGGATGCCGGCGCCAGGGGCCGATCGCGCGGCCGTACCCGCCGCCCGCGGCCGCCGAGCTGCTGGCCGCGCTGAAGGCGCGGCAGCGGGCGGTGCCCGGGATGAGCGCCCGGGTCCGCGCCACCAGCTGGCTGTCCGGCGAGCGGGTGCGCGCGACGGTGAACATGCTGGTCGAACGGGACGGACGGCTGCGCTTCGAGGCCGAGGTCAGCCTGCAAGGCACCGTCGCGACGCTGGCCACCGACGGCGGGACGTTCGCGCTCCTGGATGCGCGCAAGAACGAGCTGTCGCGCGGCCCGGCCTGCCCGCAGAACGTCGCCTCGTTGATCCGCATTCCGCTGGCGCCGGCGGACGTGGCCGCGGTCCTGCTGGGCGACGCACGGCTGCCGGCGGCCGACGACGCCCGGGTGGACTGGGACCCGGCGGCCGGCGCCGACGTGCTGTCGCTGCCCGAGGGCGGCGGCGCGGTCCTGCAGATCCAGTTTCGCGGAACGGGCGCCGATCGCCGGCTCATCGGCGCCGGCGTGCTGGGCGCCGGCGGCGCGCGGCTCTGGCGCTCGTCGTACGAGGACTTCGAAGCGGCGAACGGCGAATGGCTGCCGCGCACCGTCCGCTTCGCGGAGGGAACCGGCAGCTTCGACGACGGCGTCGAGATCCGGTTCCGCGAGCGCACCGTGGGCGGCGCGGCGCCGCCGGGCGCCTTCACGCTCACGCCGCCGCCCGGCGTGACCGTGCGCGACGTGGGCTGCGGCGGGTGATCGGGTTTCTGACCCGCCTGGCCGCGCGCCAATCAGTTTTCTGAGCGGGGGGCGCCGATCCGCCCGCCGACGGGGCGGGTCGTCGCGGTGCCGGCCATGGCCCGACGTTTGCTGTGCTCCGAGGCCGTGCTGGAGGACCTGTCGATGAAACGAGCGTTGCTTCTGTTTGCCGCGTCGTGGCTGCCCGCCTGTCAATCGTCGTCGTTGACGCCCGAGGCGACGGATCCCCCACCACAGGGACAACAGCAGCTCGCGGCCGCCACGGTGGCGGATCCCTGCGCCGGCTTCATGACCGCCGACGCCTGCGCGGGTGCCGGCACCGGGTGCGCCTGGACGCCGGTGGCTTGCCCGGCCGGCGCGAACTGCCCGGCCGCCGTCTGCGCGACGGCCGACCCTTGCGCCGCCCACGCCGACGCCGAGGCGTGCGCGATCGACACCCGCTGCGCCTGGACGGCGCTCGCGGCGGCGGGCACCGCGCCCGTGCTCTGCCCGGTGGGCCACGACTGCGCGGGCGGCGGGTACTGCTGGGAGCTGCCGGCGCGCAACGGCGGCTGTGGCTGCGTGCAGCCGCTGGCCTGCCCCAAGGACGGCACCTGCCCGCCCGTGGCCTGTGACTGCCCGCCGCCGGCCGGCACCGGCGGGGGCTCCAGCGGCGGGGGCGCCGTCTGCAGCTGCGCCTGCCCCGCCTGCGCGCCCGGTGAGGCCTGCCCGCCCTGCGCGTGTGATTGCGGCGGCGGCGGGGCCGGAGGGGGCGGCGCGGGCGGCGGTGAAAGCTGCGGAACGGGGAGCACCGGCACGGGGACGTGCACCTGCGCCTGTCCCGCGTGCGCGCCCGGAGCCGACTGTCCGCCCTGCAGCTGCAGCTGCGGATCGGGCTCGACGACGACCATGACGGTGCCGACGATGGGGACGGCGACGGGGGCGGCCGGCAGTGGGACCGCCAGCTCCGGCGGCGCGACCGCCGGCGGGGCCAGCGCACCGACGGCCCCGGGTTCCTCCTCCCCGCCGGCGACGTGCAACTGCCCGGCCTGCCCGGCCGGAACCGCTTGCGCCCCGTGCGACTGCAGCGCGCCACCGGACTCTTGTGGGACGCACACCGACGCGACCTCGTGCAACGCCGACGGCGCGAACTCGTGCGCCTGGATTCAGTTGGGGATCGCCTGCTTCACCACCCCCTGCCCGTCGGGGACCTGCGTGCGGATGCCTCAGCCGGTGGACGGCGGCACGGGTGGCGGCGGCTGCGGCTGCGCCTGTCCCGCCTGCCCGGCGGGCGCCAGCTGTCCGGCCTGCACCTGCAATTGCTGTCCGGCCCCGTCGGCCGGCGCCGGCGACGCGATCTCGACGCCCCCCTCGCCGCAGCCGGTCACCACGGTCGCGCGCTGAACACCGCTCGCGTGGGTTGGCTCGCCGGCGCGGTGGCGCGCCGTTTTGGCGGCTCGCCGGCATTGACTCGCGAAGGCGCCGCTGGGAGACTCCCGGTCCTTCGATCTCAATCCGCCAGTTTTTAAGGAGCCTCCGACATGTCCGAGTACCTGTTCACCTCCGAGAGCGTCACTGAAGGCCACCCCGACAAGCTGTGCGATCAGGTGTCGGACGCGATCCTCGACGCGCTGATCAAGGACGACAAGGGCTCGCGCGTCGCCTGCGAAACGCTGAGCAAGACCGGGTTCGTGATGGTGGCCGGCGAGGTGACCTCGTCGTCGCGCATCGACATCCCGAAGATCGTCCGCGGCGTGGTCAAGGACATCGGGTACAGCAGCTCGGACATGGGCTTCGACTGGAAGACCTGCGGCATCCTGGTCGCGCTCGAGCAGCAGTCTCCGGACATCGCGCAGGGCGTGGACGGCAAGGGTGTCTACACGCGCGACGAGCAGGGCGCCGGCGACCAGGGCATGATGTTCGGCTACGCCTGCGACGAGACGACCGAGCTGATGCCGCTGCCGATCATGACGGCGCACAAGCTCTCGAAGAAGCTGGCCGACGTGCGCAAGAAGGGCGTGGTCGACTTCCTGCGCCCGGACGGCAAGAGCCAGGTCTCGGTCCGCTACGGCGCCGATGACCGCCCGCTGGCGATCGACGCGGTCGTGATCTCGACCCAGCACAGCGAAGACGTCAAGTACAAGACCTTGAAGGAAGCCGTCATGGAGGAGGTCATCCGGCCCGTCCTGCCGACCTCGCTGGTGACGTCGAAGACCAAGTTCTACATCAACCCGACCGGCCGCTTCGTCGTCGGCGGGCCGATGGGCGACTCGGGGCTGACCGGGCGCAAGATCATCGTCGACTCGTACGGCGGCATGGGCCGGCACGGCGGCGGCGCCTTCTCGGGCAAGGACCCGTCGAAGGTGGACCGCTCGGCCTGCTACTACGCGCGCTACATCGCCAAGAACGTGGTGGCCGCCGGCCTGGCGCGCCGCTGCGAGGTGCAGGTCGCCTACGCGATCGGCGTGGCCGAGCCGGTCTCGCTGCTGGTCCACACCTTCGGCACCGGCAAGATCGCCGAGGACCGCCTGGCCGAGATCGTGCGGGCGAACTTCGACTGCCGACCGGGCGCGCTGATCCGCGAGCTGAACCTGCTGCGGCCCATCTACCAGAAGACCTCGAACTACGGTCACTTCGGCCGCCAGGACCCGGACTTCTTCTGGGAGAAGACCAACAAGGCCGACGCGTTGAAGTCCGCCGCGCGCAAGTTCGAGGGTGCCAGCGGCCAGACCAACGGCACGACCAAGCCCGCTGGCAAGGCCAAGCGCGGCTCCGGCCGCGCCGTCGCTGAAGCCTGAGAAAAGAAGAAATCGGTGCGGCCCTTTGTCGCGGGCCGCTGACGGCGCGGGCGGCCTTGTCTTGGCGGCACGCGCCGGCGACGCCGTTCGCTTTGCGGCCCACTTCACCCACGGGCCGGATTGCCGCCGGCGGGCTGCGCGGGCCTGCACTTCCGTTCTCACTGGCCCCGAGCCGGCTCAGGTCCGGTTCTCCGCCCGGCTTTGCCAGCGGCTGGCTGGCCGGCTTCTGTCCGCTGGACCGAACGGCATTGCGCGTGGGAGCACGGCCTTGCGCGTGGACCGCTTCGGGGCCGAAGCGACGGCACCGTTCGCAGAGCGCGCGGACCAGCCGATCGCCAGCGGCACCTGCAACCACCACGATCTCGGCGCGCTGGGCGGCGCCGGGGAACAGGCGCGCCATCAGTTCAAGGTGAAAGCGGCTGCCGGGAAGCTCAGTGGGGCGCGGCGGGGAAGAGGGGGCGCCGCGGAGGGGCCGAGGGCGCGGCAGGCGCCGCCGGTGACGCCAGCTCTTCCTCGCCCTCGGTCGGTTCTTGAACGCCTTCGACGTCCACGTTGGCCGGGCTGGCCGGCGCCGGTGAGGCGATGGCGGCCGGCAGCGCGCCTCGCGCCTCGCGCACGTACCGCATCATCGCGTTCACGCAGGTGACCTGGGCGCTGCGCACGGCGTGCAGGCTGCGCCCGCGCAACCCTTCGACCAGGATCGAGAACGCCAGCACGTCGGGGCCGTCTCCCACCAGCCCGGACAGGCACGACTTGCCCGACAGCGTCCCCGTCTTGGCTCGCACGCGCTCGGCGGCCAGGGTCCCCTTGAACCGGTTGCGGGTGGTGCCGTCCACACCGCCCACCGACAGCGACTGCAGCAACTCGGGCCCGACGCGCGGGTCCAGATAGAGCGCCCGCAGCAGGGCCGACATCGCGTCGGCGGTGATCCGGTTGGCGTGCCCCAACCCCGACCCGTTGCGCGGCACGTAGCTGGACGGCGGAAGCCCCAGCTCGCCGATCACCTCGCGCAGCAGGCGAATGCCTTTGTCCTCGGTGGCCGGACCGCCGTAGACCTCGGCCCCCGCCGCCTCCAGCACGCGTTCGGCGTAGTCGTTCTCCGAGTCTTTGTTGATCTTGCGCAACAGGATGCCGAGCGGCGCCGATTCGTGCAGCGCCAGCAGCGGCGTGACGTGGCCGGCGCGCGGCGGTGGGGCCGGCGCCACCCGGGCGTCGGCGCGGGCCGAGATGCCCGCCGAGCTCAGCGCCGCACGCAGCAGCGCCGCCGCGAAGAGCGCCTGCTGGGGCGCCCGGCGGCGCAGCACCAGCCCCGGGCGTCCCAGGGTGACCCGCCCGTCGACGTCGATCTGGATCCGGCCGCCCGTGACCGACAGCCGCACGCTGACCCGCGGGCGCCCCTTCGGCTTGGTGCGGACGTTGTCGTGGATCACGAACGACGGGTCGGCCGGTTTGGTCGTCACCGCGGCGCGGGCGCCCGCCTCCGCGCCCGGGCGCACCTGGATCCAGATCAGGCCGTGGTTGACGACCAGCGGCGCGCGCGGCGAGAGCTTGGACAGCGGCGCCTCCCGATCGGGGTCGTCCGCCGTCTCGGCCGGCGACTCCTCGCCGTCCTCGTCGAGCACCGGCTCGTCCGCGCCCAGGCGCCGCGGGTCGGCCACCACGGCCCCGGCGATGCTGCGCACGCCCCGGCGGACCAGCGCCGCCGCCATCGCGTCGAGGTCGATGGCCGTCACCGTCGGGTCGCCGCTGCCGCGCAGGTAGACGTCGCCCACCACCACGCCGTCTGGCCCGGGCACCGGGCCGGTCAGCTCGGTGCGAAACCGCCACTCGGCGCCCAGGCGCATCAGCGCCGTGGTCGTGGCCAGCACCTTCTGGTTGGACGCCGGGTCCATCAACACCTGTCCGCGGGTCTCGAAAAACACGCGCCCCGTGCGCGCCTCGATGACACGCATCCCGACGCGCGTCCGGCGCAGCACGCTGTCGTGCAGGATCTCGCGCAACGCCCCCTGCATGCGCACGATGCGGTCGTGGTCGCGGTCGTCGGGCGGCGGCTCGGGGGCGATCTCGGTCACCCGGCCCGCTTTGGCGGGCGCCGGCCCGCGGGTCGGCTCGCCGCGCTTCATCATGCCGCGGTGCCGGGGCGGCGCCGCGGCCGCGGGCGGGCCCGCCATGGACAGCAGCAGCAACGCGATCCAGCCGCGCCTCATTTGCCGCCCGCGCAGCGGAAGCCGAGGTCCCCGTCGCGGTGGTCCGGCGCCCAGGCGTTGCGGTTGGCGGCGCGCGGCCCCACGAAGAAGCTGCAGCATGAGCCGCCCCGCACCACGCGCCGGGTGGGGTCCGCGTCGTACTTGTCCGCGACCCATTCCCAGACGTTGCCCCCCAGATCCAGCGCGCCGTACGGGCTGGCGCCCGCCGGATACGATCCGACCGCGACCGGATGGCCGGGGTTCTTTCCGGCGCACGGTCCCTCGCCTTCGAAGCTGCCCCAGTTGGCCTTCGCGCAGTCGGCATCGTTGCCCCAGGGATACTCGCGCCCGTCGGTCCCGCGCGCGGCCTTCTCCCACTCGGCCTCGCTGGGCAATCGGCCGCCGGCGAACCGGCAATAGGTCTGGGCGTCGTTCCAGTCGACGCCGGTCACCGGCAGGTTCGCGTCACCCTCGGCCGCCGCCGCGGGCCGGCACTTTGCGGCCTGCACGCACTGCGCGTACGCCGCGCGCGAGACCTCGGTGCGGTCGATCGCGAACGCCTTCAGCGTGACCTTGCGGACCGGGCGTTCGTCTTCCTCGCCGCGGGTGCTGCCTTGCGTGAACGGGCCGGCCGGAACGGTGACCCGATCGTGCGCCGGACGACCCCCGCGGGCGGCCGCGGAGATGCAGATCGCGGCCAGAACCCAGCGGACCATCGCGCCGGATTTTAATCGAGGCGGGCAATCAACGCGCGCGCCTGATCGGCCCAGGGCGCCGATTCCGGCTCGAGCGACAGGTACTGCTCCAGGTGGACGCGTGCCGCGGCGCGCCCGCCCAGCCGCTCGAGCGCGACGGCCAGGTTGTAGTGGGCGTCGGCGAAGTCGGGCGCCGCCTGCAACACGCGGCGCAGCTCAGCCACGGCCAGCTCCAGATCGCCGTTCTCCAGCACCAGGTTCGCCAGGTTGAAGCGCGCCTCCGGCTGGTCGGGGTCCAGCGCCAGCGCCGCCTCGTACGCCTCGCGCGCCGCCGAGACCTCGCCGCGCCGGTAGGCCAGGCTGCCCAGGTTGGTCCGCGCCGCCGCCAGGCCCGGGTCCAGCGCCAGCGCCTCGCGGTAGCACCGCTCGGCCTTGGCCTCCGCGTCGGCGCCGCCGTGCATCTCGGCGCGCGTCCCTTCGACGAACCACTCGTACGCGCTGCGTCCGGCCGCCCCTTCGTCCGGGTGGTCCAGCAGCGCCACCGCGGCCGCGGGCGGCGGCTTCGGCGACCCCGAACGGGCCAGGTCCCCCAGGCCGAAGTCGAACACCTTCTGGCCGGTGGCTTCGAAGGCCATTCCCTCGTCGACGACGACCAGCTTGGCGCCGTCGAACGCGACCCGCATCCGCTCCAGCGGGCGGTCGACGTGCGGCAGCGCGGACCGGACCCCGTCGATGGCCTTGCGGATCTCGGCGGTCTTGAATCCGCGCTCGGTCAGCTCCTTGGCGGCCTTGACGCTGACCAGATCCTGAAACGAGTAGACCAGCTTGCCCGCGCGCCGCGCCGACGGACCGACGAACCCGACCTGCGCCCAGTACCGCAGCTTGCTCTCGGTCACCCCCAGGATCTTGGCGGCGGCGGCGAAGGTGTAGGTGGTCGATCCCGCCGGCGCGCTGTCCTCGCCCACGGCCTGCTCTTCCAGCGTCGTCGCGGGCGTCTCCGTCATGTCGCCTCGGAGAAGCTGGCCTCGACGTCGATGTCGATGAACACCTTGGCTGCCTGCGCGCGGATCGCGACGTGGGTGCGCACCGTGCTCGGCCGCGCCCCGCAAACCCGCGCGGCCTCGCGCGCCGCCAGCACCTCGACGCTGGTCATCGCCTGGGCGTCCGCCTGCAGCAGATCGGCCAGCCGCCGGGCCGTCCCCGCGTCGCAGGCGTCCCGCAGCAACAGCTCCAGCGACGGCAGGTCGATGGTCAGCATGGTCGACCCGAAGTAGGCGTCGCGGCCGTTCCGGCTGCTGCGCTGCCCCTCCGAGATCACCTCGGCCCGCGACAGCACCAGGTCCAGCGCCGTGCGCGACAGGCGCTCGCGCACCTCGCGCTCGAACAGCGCGATGCGGGTCGCCCGGGCCATGGGCCGCGTCGACGGAGCCGGGCTGCGCCCGGCCTCCTCGCGGGAGGTCCAGGGCACCCGGCCCGGGGTCCGGTCCGTTCGCCGGGTTGCCCCGACGTCCTCCGGCGCGCGGGCCGGATCATCCCCCGCGGGCTGGGGATTCGAAGAACGCCGACGCTCCGTCATTCGCAAGGCGCGAGCGTATCAAGACTCGCGCACCCGGCGCAAAAACCGTTATGCTCGACCTGCGCATGGCGCAGGAGCTGGACCTCGGGAAGTACCCCGTCCTGGTGGTGGACGACGAGTCGGACAACCTGGACGCGTTCCGCTTCAATTTCGGCCGTACCTTCAAGCTGCTGCTCGCCGGCAGCGGCGAGGAGGCGCTGGCGCTGGCCCGGCAGCACGAGGTGGCGGTCATCGTCACCGACCAGCGCATGCCCAAGATGACCGGCCTGGACCTGCTGAAGGCGGCTCGCGAAATCCGCCCGGACGCGGTCGGGATCATCGTCACCGCCTTCACCGACGTCGACGTCCTCATCGAAGCCATCAACCTGGGGCGCATCTATCGATACGTCACCAAGCCCTGGGACTCGAAAGAGCTGCGGGGCGTGCTGACCCACGCGGTTGAGCGCCATGCCCTGGTCCGCGACAACCGCCGCCTGCAGGAACAGCTGGACGCCTACGTCGGCATGCTCTCGAAAGAGGCGCACAGCGCGTTCAGCTTCGGCGCCGTGGTGGGCGAATCGCCCGCGTTACGCGACGTCCTGGCGCGCGTCGAGCAGGTGGCCCAGACCGCGTCGACGGTCCTTTTGCGTGGAGAGACCGGCACCGGCAAGGAGATGGTGGCGCGCGCCATCCACATCAACAGCGCCCGCGAATCCAAGCCGTTCGTCCGGGTGAACTGCGCGGCGCTGGCGCCGGGCGTGCTGGAGTCCGAGCTGTTCGGCCACGAAAAGGGCTCGTTCACGGGCGCGGTGGCGCGCCGGCTGGGCAGGTTCGAGATGGCCGACGGCGGCACCCTGTTCCTGGACGAGGTCGGCGACCTGCCGCTGGACGTCCAGGTCAAGCTGCTGCGCGTCCTGCAGGAGCGCGAGCTCGAGCGGGTGGGTGGGGCCGAGACCATCCGGGTCGACGTGCGCATCGTCTCGGCCACCCACCGCGACCTGGAAAAACAGATCGCCGACGGCACGTTTCGCGAGGACTTCTACTATCGGCTGAACGTGTTCCCGATCTTCCTGCCGCCGTTGCGCGACCGCACCAGCGACATTCCGCTTCTGGCCGAGCACTTCCTGCAAAAGTACGCGGCCGGCGCCGGCAAGGCGGTCCGCGGGCTGGACGCCAGCGCCGTGGCCGCGCTTTGCGCTTATCCCTGGCCCGGCAATGTGCGCGAGCTCGAAAACGTGATCGAACGGGCGCTGATCCTGGCCCGCGGCCCCGAGATCACCGCCGCCGACCTGGAGTTCACGCGACGCCCGCTGCCCGGGGTCCCGGCCGCCGCCAGCCGCCCCGGCGATCCGGCGCGCCCGCTGGGCGAGCGCCTGCAAGAGCAGGAACGCGCCGCCATCGTCGCGGCGATCGACGCCGCCCAGGGGAACATCGCCCACGCCGCGCGCGCGCTGGGGATCAACCGGTCCACGCTGTACTACCGCCTGCGCAAACATGGCCTCGAGCATCTGCTGCCCATGAAGGACGCCGCCGATCCCGGCGGCGCGGCGTCGGGATCCTGACACAATAGGCACATGAAGCTGCTCTTCGTCATGGACCCGCTGGCGCGCCTGCAGATCGCCGGCGACACGACGTTCGCGATCATGCTGGCGGCGCAGGCCCGCGGGCACGAAATCTGGTTCTGCGAGCCGCGGCACCTCTCGCTGGAGCACGCCGACGCGGTCGCGCGCGCCTGGCCGGTGACGGTCCGCCGCATCGTCGGCGATCACTACATCCTGGGGCCGCAGGCGACGGTGCCGCTGGCCAGCTGCGACGCGGTCTTCATGCGCAAGGACCCGCCGTTCGACCTGGATTACTACTTCGCGACCCTGCTGCTGGAACGCGCGCGCGGCAAGACCCTGATCATCAACGACCCGCGCGGCCTGCGCGAGCAGAATGAAAAGCTGACCGTGCTGGAGTTCCCCGACCTCTGCCCGCCCTCGATCGTCACGCGCGAGGCGAACCGGCTGCGGTCGTTCCTGGCCGAGCAGGGAGGCGAGATGGTGGTCAAGCCGCTGGACGCTTCGGGCGGGTTCGGCGTGTTCCACGTGAGGCAAGGCGACCCCAACACCGGCGCGATCCTGGAACAGTCGACCAACCTGGGGCGGCGCTGGACGATGGCGCAAAAGTACCTGCCGGAGGTGCGGCGCGGCGACAAGCGGATCTTGCTGTGCGACGGCGAGCCGTTGTGCGCGGTGCTGCGCGTGCCGGCGCCGGACGACGCGCGCGGCAACCTGCACGTGGGCGCCAAGCCGATGGCGACCAAGCTGGACGACCGCGACCAGGCCATCGTGCGGACGCTGGGGCCGCGGCTGCGCGAGTGCGGCCACTTCTTCGTCGGCCTGGACGTCATCGGCGGCTGGCTGACCGAGGTGAACGTGACCAGCCCGACCGGCATCCTCGAAGCGAACGTGCTTTACGACGACGCCTACGAGGTGAAGGTCGTCGAGAAGCTGGAACAGAAGATCGCCGCGCGGTGAAGCACGCGGCGGCGGTGCCGTTCGCGCTGCTGATCCTGGCCGGCACCGCGCGCGCCCAGGACGGCGGACCGCTGCGGCTGCTCGTGCAAGTCGACGGGACCGCGGCGGTCCGGCCCAGCCCGCTTCAGGATCCCGAGGACCCGCCCGACCGGATCGGCTGGCGGGTTCGCCGCGCGCGGGTGGGCGACGAGGTGACGGCGCACGACGTGCACCTGCGGGTGCTGTTCGAAGGGCGGGCCGACACCGCGGCCGGCGTACCGTTCCCCGGGCTGGCGGGCGGGCAGCTTCCGTTCGGCGGCGCCGTGCGCCTGACCGAGACCTTCGTCGGGTGGGCGCCGCATCGCGGGTTCGAGCTGGACGCCGGGTCGCTGCGCGTCCCGTTCTCGCTGTCACGCCAGGTGGACGAAGGCGACCTGCGCCTGCCGGAACGGCCGGCGTTCGTGGACGCGTTCACGCCCGATTTCCGCACCGGCGTCTCGATGGGCGGCGACCTGGGCGAGCTCCTCTATCAGGCGGCCCTGTTCAGCGCCGATCGCGCCGTCGACGAGCGGCTGTTCCGCGCCGGCCTGCTGGCCGCCGGGCGCCTGGTGGCCGAACCGCTCGGGCCGGTCGGACGCCACCCCTGGTGGCGCGGCGCGGACGACCCCTGGTACGGCTGGTTCCGCTTCGCCGCCGGTGTCTCTGTCATGTACGGAACGCTCGACGCGCCCCGCACCCTGGCCGTCGACCCGGAGTTCACCGCTCAGTGGCGAAAGCTGGTCGTCTCGGCCGAGTACTTCGTCTCCACGCGGTTCGAACCGGGGACGTCGTTCGGCGAGACCGGCGTGCAAGGTGCCGCGCTGGAACCCGGCCTGACCTGGCTCAGCGCCCGGGGCACCGAGCTCGTGGCCGCGCGCGCCGAATGGCAGCGGGTGGGCGGGGCGAATCTGTGGGGCGCCGGCCTGGCGGTGACCGGCTGGGAGGCCGGCTCACACGGCCGCGTCACCGTCGGCGCCGAGCGGCGCTGGTCGGACGTCCCGCCGGCCGGCAGCTACTGGTTCATCCTCCGGCTGACGCTGGCGGTGAACTGACCGGCGCTATCTCCGGCGTCGCTTGTGGACCGGCTTGGGCGCCAGGTCTTGGTCGGTGGCCGACGGAGGCGGCGGCGCGGGCTTTTGCTCAGGGTGCTTCTTGTCCGGGCAGCCGTTCTTGACCGGATCGCTCGAGGCCGGGCCCGGCCGGGTTGGGCAGGCGTCGTCGGCGTCCGAGATGTTGTCGTTGTCGGTGTCGATGAACGGGCAGCCGGGGCGCTTCGGATCCGGACGGTCGCCGGGCGGCGTGACCGGGCAGGGGTCGTCGACGTCGGCCACGCCGTCGCCGTCCTCGTCGTTCTCGGGACAGCCGGGGCGGAACGGATCCGGGTGCTTGCCGACCGGCACCGTCTTGCACTGATCCTCGTCGTCGGCCACGCCGTCGCGGTCGGTGTCCGGGATGGTGATGTGCCAGATGCCGCGCCGGACGGGCCGCGGGGACGGCGCGCTGGCCGCCTCCGCCGCCCGCCCAAAATGGTAGGTCGCGCTGGCGCCGAGGCTCCAGGCCAGGCCGTCGTTGCTGGTGTTCCGGTCGGGGTTGATGAAGTCGGCGAACCGGAAGTAGGGCCCGACGCTGAACCCGGGCACCACCGGGAGATTGAACTCGGTGCCGATGCCCAGCTCGAACCCGAAACACCAGGCGTATCCCGTCGAGGCGGGGCCCAGCGCCAGATCGGCGAACGCCAGTCCCCAGGGAGCGACCACCGGCTCGTAGCGCGCGCCCAGCCCGAACAGCAGCGCGTGATTCGGCCCGGGCAGCCAATACTGATGGAGGGCGAGCAGCGCCGCGAAACCGCGGCTCACGTCCAGGGTGCCGCGCAGCCCGGTGAAGAACAGGGTGCCGTCGGGTCCGGGCGATCGATTGAAGTCCGTGATGGTCCCGCCCACGCCCAGGTCCAGTCCCAGCGCCGAACGCATGGTCCAATCCGCCGACGGCGGCGGCGCCGCCTGGTCGCGCGAAAAAGAGGGAGCCGCCTGAGCGACGCCGGCCAGCAACGCGACAGCCGCGGTAATTCCGAAGAGGACCCGACGAAGCGGCGCGGGCACGGTCATGGACCGACTATATTGCCAGAACCTCGACCGGACGAAAGTTCGACGAGGGTCAGGGCAACCGCGCACTGCGCAGCCGCGAGAAGAAACCACGCAGGAGGGCCGCCCCTTCGGCCGCCAGAACCCCGGCGACCACCTCGACGCGGTGATTGAGGCGAGGGTCGTCCACCAGCGAATACAGCGTCCGGACGGCGCCGGCCTTCGGGTCGTCGCAACCGAAATAGAGCCGCTTGATCCGCGCGTTGACCAGCGCCCCGGCGCACATCGGGCAGGGCTCCATCGTGACGAACAGCTCGGCGTCGCAGAGCCGCCAGCTCCCCAGCGCCGCCGCCGCCCGCCGCAGGGCCAGGATCTCGGCGTGGGCAGTGGGGTCGGCCCCGGTCTCCCGCTCGTTATGGGCGACCGCGATGATCTGCTCGCCGATCGCGACCACCGCCCCGACCGGGACCTCGCCCCGACCGGCCGCCTCCTGGGCAGCCCCGAGCGCGCGCCGCATGAACGCAAGCTCGCGCTCGCCGGCTGCCGGGGCCGGCCCGCTGAACGACAGGGAGGCAGCGGTGGTCATCGGGAGGGCTTATTCTATTATCATTCCCGTGGCCAGACCCGAGGTGGATCTGTCGTTCGCGCGCTACGTCGCGGCGCGGAAAGGCGAGGCGTCGGCCCGTTCCCGCGAGGGGGCGGCCTATGCCTATTCCGGAGACATCAAGGTGCGCGCGGCGCTGGACCGGGTTCGGCCGGTCACGCTGGCCGTGGAGGCCGCCGTCCGCCTCTGGCAGTCGATCGAAAAGGCCCGGATGCTGGGGACCTCGATCAAGGTGACGGCGCGCCAGTTCCCGCGCATCGCGAAGCTGGCCGAACGGTGCGCCGACACGCTGCGCATCCCGCTGCCGACGCTGTACGTGTCGCCCAACATCGGCTCGCTGAACGCGCACACGTTCGGGACCGCCGAGGACCCGTACATCGTCATCAACGCGGCCCTCATCGACCACCTGTCCGAGACCGAGCTCTTGGACGTGATCGGGCACGAGTGCGGCCACATCCAAAACAATCACGTGGTCTACATGACCACGCTGCACTTCCTGACCCACGCGGCGAACGTGTTCCTTCGCTGGAGCGTGCGCCCGGCCGTGCTGGCGCTGAACGGCTGGGCGCGCCGGGCCGAGGTCACCTGCGACCGCGCCGGGCTCATCTGCACGCGCGACCTGGACGTGTCGATCGGCTGCCTGGTCAAGCTGGCCCTGGGCTCGCACAAGCTCTACAAGGACGTGAACTTGGACGAGTACCTGGCACAGCTCGACGAAGCGCAAAAGGGGGTGGGGCGGTTCGACGAGCTGACCCAGCGCCACCCGTACCTGCCCAAGCGGGTGCAGGCGCTTCGCCTGTTCGCGCAAACGACCTACTTCAAGTCGCTGACCGGCAGCGCGCGTCACGAAGCCGACGCCGGGGGCGCCGCGCCGGCCGGCACGTCCAAGCAGGAATGTGACGCCAAGGTCGCCGAGCTGCTGTCGGTGCTGCGGTGAGCGCCGCCACTCCGGGCGACGAAGGGGGCCTGGACGCGCGCAAGCAGGCCATCCGCGGCGCGCTGGCCGAACTGGGCGCGCTGGCCGATCGCGCCGGCCTGCCGTTCGCCGCGCGCGACATCCGCGAGACGCGCCTGCCCAAGCTGGACGACGAGCGGTTCGTGGTCGTGGTGCTGGGCGAGTTCAATCACGGCAAGTCGACCTTCATCAACGCGCTCTTGGGCGCGCCGCTGCTGCCGGTCGGCATCACGCCGACCACCGCCGTGCTGTCCCACGTCTCGTACGGCCCGCGGCGGACCGCGACGCTGGTCGGCGAGGACGGCACGCGCCGGCCGGCCGACGCCGCAACGCTGGAAGATTGGCTGACCGTGGAAGGCGAGGGTCCCGGCAAGGCGGCGGTCCACCACGTCGAGCTGACCGAGCCGGTGCCGTTGCTGCAGAACCAGGTGACGCTGGTCGACACCCCGGGCGTCAACGACATCAACGAGCAACGGGCGGAGATCACCTACGGCTACCTGCCGCGCGCCGACGCCGCCGTGTTCCTGCTGGACGCGACGCAGATCCTGACCGCGTCGGAGCGGCAGTTCCTCGAGGAGCGGATCCTGCGCTCGACGCGCGATCGCCTGCTGTTCGTGATCGCCAAGACCGACCTTCTGAGCGACGCCGAGCTGGACGAAACCGTGGCCTTTGCCCGCAAGCACCTGGCCGCGATCGTCCCCCAGCCGGCCATCTTCCCGGTCTCCGCCAAGCGCGCGCTGGCCGGCGATCGGGGCGGCTCGGGGCTGGACGCGTTCGTGGCGGCGCTGGGCGCCACCGTCGAAAATCAGCGCCGCAAGCTGCTGCTGGACAACGCGCTGGCGGACGCCGGCCGGCTGGCGGGGTTCATCCGCCAGAGCCTGGCCATCCGCCGCCGCTCGCTGGAGCTGCCGGTCGCCGAGCTGGAACAGCGCATCGGGCGCGCCAAAGAGCGGCTGACGTCGGGCAAGAAGGTGCTGGAGACGGCGGCCACGACGGTGCGCGCCGAGACGGCGGCGCTGAAGGCGCGCGTCCGCCAGGACCTGGCCGATTTCACGGCACGGCTGCGCGAGTCGCTGGTGGCCGACCTCGAGACCGCCGACGCCGGGGACATCCGGCGGTACCTGTCGTTCTTCGTGCAGGACACCTGGAAGGCCTGGACCGAGGCCGAGGGCCGGGTGATCGCCGCCGAGCTGGAACATCTGGCCGAGACGGTGATCCAGGTGGCGAACGAGAACGTGCGCGAGGTGATCGAAGGGGTGTCGACCGAGCTGGGCCCGGCGGAGACCAAGGTCGACATCAAGGTGGACACGCTCAAGTACGACGCCTCGGTGTTCGCGCTGGGCGCGCTCGGCACCACCGTGTTCCTTTTCGTCGACGGGCTGGTGGGGGGCGTGCTGACGCTGGCCGCGCCGCTGCTGGCGTTCCTGTTGCGCGGCCGCGTCGCCGCGCAGGTGAAGGCCGAGGCCAAAGCGCAAGCCCCGCAGGCGGTGGACCGGGTAGCGGCCCTGGTGGGCCCCAAGCTGGACGAGATCGTCGACGGGTTTGGCGCGCGGCTGCTCGAGTTCGTGGTGCAGGCCGGCGACGCGCTGGCGCGCGGCATCGCCGACGTCCTGGATCGCGCGCTGGTCGAGCGCCGCGCCTCCGACGCGGCCACCGCCGCCAAACCCGACGTGGCGGGCGTCGACGCCACGGTGGCCGACCTGCGGAAGCTCGAAGAGCGCATCGCCGACATCCGGCAGAAGATCTGGACCCCCGGCGCCGACGACCCCGCCGCAGGCTGATGGGCATCCTCGACCGCATCGCCGGACGGCTCGAGGAGCTGGGCACGGACCGGCGGGTGGCCGTGGCGGCCGAGGTCGAGCACGCCCGGGACGTCGCGCCGCTGGACCCCGCCGAGGCCGAGCGGCTGCTGCGCGACCTGGTGGCGCGGGTGCCGGAGGCCGCCGAAGCCCACCTGGCGCTGGGCGAGCTGCTGGCGGGCCGGGGCCGGCTGGAGGAGGCCATCGGATCGCTGGGGCGCGCGGTCGATTTGGCGTCGGGCCACGCCGAGGCCTGGTGCGCGCTGGGCGAGACGCTGGGCAAGCTGGGGCGCGCCGAGCCCGCCCGCGACGCGCTTCATCGGGCGCTGTCGCTGGCGCTGGATCCGGCGTTGCGCCGGCGCGCCCACGCCGCGCTGGGGAACGTGCACGCGGCGGCGGGCTGGCTGGCCCAGGCGGCGCGCGAGCTGGCGAAGGCGATCGAGCTGGCGCCCCCGGGCGACGACGACCGGCAGGTGGCCGTCGCGTACGGGCGGGTGCTGGCGCGGATGGGCGAGCCCGAAGCCTCCGAATGGCTGACGCGAGCGGCGCGGGCTGACGGCGCCGACCCGTCGCTGTTCGGCGAGGCCGCGCGCGCCACGCGCGATCAGGCGCGCGCCGAGGCGCTCCTGCGCGAAGGCCTGCGCGGCGCGCCCGACAACGTCGCGCTGCGGGCGGACCTGGTCGGCTGGCTGCTGGCGGCCGGCTGCGGCGACGAGGCCCTGCCGCTGGCCGAGGAGACGACCCGCGCGGCGCCCGACGACCCGCGGTCCTGGCGGGCCCAGCGGCAAGCCCTGGCCGCCGCCGGCCGCTGGACCGACGCGCTGGCCGCCGCCGAGAAGGAGCGGGAGCTGGGCGCGCCGCCGCCCTTCGCCGATCGGGTGGCGCTGGCCCTGGGCGCGGAAGATCCCGATCGGCTGCGCGAACTGGCCCAGGCGGCCGATGCGGCTGACGGCGGGCTGTTCCTGGCGCTCGGTGCGTGGGTGAGCGGCCGCGCGGCGGAGGCCGATCGTTTGCGGTTGGGGCGGCTGGCTCCCGGTCCGGCCGCCCGCCGGTTCATCGCCCGGCCGGCGCTGGCCCCACCGCCTTCGGGCGACCTGGCTGGCCTCCTCGGCTGGGCGCACGAGCTGACCAGCCACACGCCGGCGCTGCTCGGCCTGGCGCCGGCGGCGGCCCGCGCGCTGGAGGCGTTCGATCGGCCGCTGCTGGTGGCCGTGATGGGTGAGTTCAACGCCGGCAAATCGTCGTTCGTGAACGCGGTGTGCGGCGCGGATGTCGCGCCGACCGGCGTCACGCCGACGACGGCGACCATCAACGTGCTCCGCTTCGGTGAGCGGCCCGAGACGCGCGTGGTGCGCCACGACGGCAGCACCGAGGAGGTCCGCGCGGCGGACGCCGCCACCTTCCTGGGAAATTTGCGCGACGAAGAGGCGCGCGCCATCCGCTCGGTCGAGATCTTCTTGCCGGTCGAGGCCCTCCGCCGCGTCGAGATCGTCGATACGCCCGGCCTGAACGCCATCCGTCCCGAGCACGAGCGGGTGGCCCGCGACTTCTTGCGCGACGCCGACGCCATCGTCTGGGTGTTCGCGGCCGGGCAGGCGGCGAAGGCGACCGAGCGCGAGGCGCTGGCGGTGGCGCGGGCCGCCGGCAAGCGCGTGATCGGTGTGGTGAACAAGATCGATCTGGCCGCGCCGCACGAGCTGAGGGCCGTCGTCCGCCACGTCGAGACGACGCTGGGGGATCTGGTCGACTCGATCATCCCGTTCTCGGCGACCTCCGCCGCCGAGGCGCGGCGAGCCGGGCGCGCCGACCCGGGGCTGGAGGCGCTGACCGCCGCGCTCGAGCGCCGGTTCCTGGGCGACGCGCGGGCGCGCACGCGGCAGACGGCGCTGGGCCAGCTGCGCCGGTTGGTCGAGAGCACCCGCGCCGCCACGCCGCCGCCCGCGCGCCCCGACTTCGCGGCCGCGCGCGCCGCCGACGCGCGGCTGCAGCGCGAGGTGCTGAGCGCGATCGACGCCGAGCGGATCGCGCTCGGGGCACGGCTGGACGCCGGCTATCGCCGGACCGCCGTCGAGGTGCGGGACTTCGTCCAGCCGCGGAGCTGGCTGTTCGGCGAGAACCGCGCCACCGCCGCCGACGAGGAGTTTCTGGCCGAGCTGCTCGAGGACGCCGTCGCCGGCGCGCTCGAAGGGACGCGCGCCGCCGTGACCGGCGCGTTGCACGCCGCCGCGGCGGACCCCCAAGCGGCGGGGCAGGGGGACCCCGACCTGGCCGCGCGGGTGACCCGCACCGTCGGCGGGGCCCTGGACATCTTCGCCGCGTACGCGCGCGGCGCCATCCAGGCCGGTGTGGTGCCCGACTTTTTCCGGCAGCAACTGCCGCGGCTGCGGCTCGAGCTGGGCGCCATTCGCGAGGCGCTGGCCCGCCGGGCGCCCAGCCCGGAAGCGCCGCTCTTCGCCGGACTCCGGCGCGAGCTGGACCTGGTCTTCAGCGAGGCGGCTGCGGCCCTGGACGAGCGCGCCGCCGACGAGGAGATGCGGGCCGTCATTCGCGAAGAAAGCCTGGCCCGCCCCCTGGACGCGCTGGCGCAGGCCGTCGCGGCGCTGGAGGCCGCCTGACCTTCAACGCCGCTGGCACTTCGGGCAGAAGAAGGTCGCCCGCCCGCCGTCGACGCGGCGGCGAATGAGCGCGCCGCACCGCCGGCACGGCCCGCCCTGGCGGCCGTAGACCAGCAAGGCGCGCGCGTTGTCCCCGCTGTTGCCGTCGGCGTCGACGTAGTCGCGCAGCGTGGTCCCCCGGCGGGCGATTCCCCCCTCGAGCACGGCGCGGATCGCGTCCAGCAGCGCCGGCGCGCGCGAGGCCGCCCGCCGCGCGGGCGTGGCCGGGTGGATGCGCGCCCGGAACAGCGCCTCGGCCACGTAGATGTTCCCCAAACCGGCCACCCGCCGCTGGTCCAGCAGGAACGCCTTCACCGGCGCGCGCGACGCGGCCAGCAGGTCGCGAAGCCGGGGCGCGTCCAGATCGCTCAGGGGATCCGGCCCCAGCGCCGCCAGGACCGCCAGCGCCGCCAGCGGTGTTCCCGCCGCCACCCAGCCAAACCGGCGCGCGTCGGCGAACCGCAGCTCGCCGCCCCCGTCCAGCGTGAACACCACGTGTGTATGCGGGGCGCGCGGCGCCTCGGCCGGCTGCACGCGCAAGCGCCCCGTCATCCCCAGGTGCACGACGATCCCCGCGCCCGCCTCCTCGACCTCGATCAGCAAGTACTTGCCGCGCCGGTGGACGCGCCGGATCGTGCGTCCCACGGCCACCGCCCGCAGCGCGCGCAGATCGACCGGCCGATTGAGGTGCAGCGGCAAGCCGCTGCCCCAGACGGCCTCCACCCGGCGGCCCCGCAGGACGGGCGCCAGGCCGCGGGCGATCGTCTCGACCTCGGGCAGCTCGGGCATCGTCAGCTCGTCGCCGCGAAAGCGTCGGCCAGGCGCGCGAACGCCGGCACCGAGAGCTCCTCGGCCCGCTCGGTCCCGGTCAGGCCCGCCGCCGCCAGCGCCGCGGCCGTGCGCTGGTCGCCAAAGCCGGCCAGGGCCCGGCGCAGCATCTTGCGCCGCGTGGCGAAGGCGCGCTTGACCACTTCGTCGAAGAGCGCCGCGTCCTTCACGGGCGCCAGCGGCGCCGGGCGCGGGACCAGGCGCAGCACCGACGACATCACCGCCGGCGCCGGGTGAAACGAGCCGGGCTTCACGTCGAACAGGATCGCCGCCTCCGCGTTCTGCGCGACGGCCACCGTCAGCCGCCCGTAGACGCGGCTGCCGGGCGGCGCCGTGATCCGCTTGGCCATCTCGCGCTGGATCATGATCACCGCGCGCGCGATCGCCCCGGCACGCCCCGCTTGCAGCAACGCCACAATGAGCGCGCTGGCGATCTGGTACGGAAGGTTCCCGACCACCACCAGCGGGCGCCCCGCCTGCCGCGCTTCGGCCACGAAATCGAAGTGCGCGGCGTCCGCCGCCCGAACCTCGACGCGGGCGCCGGCCAGCTCGCCCTGCAGCACCGTCACCATGTCCGGGTCGCGTTCCACGGCCACCACCCGCGCCGGCGGCGGCTCCAGCTCGGCCAGCGCGCGGGTCAGCGCGCCCAGCCCGGCCCCGATCTCGACCACCACGTCGTCGGGCCCGGCCTGAGTGGCGGCGGCGATGCGCGCCAGGACGGCCCGGTCGCGCAAGAAGTTCTGCCCCCACGACTTCTTGGCGGCCAGACCGTACCGCGCCAGCGTGCGGCGCGGATCTTCGCCGGCCGGCATCAATCGCGAATCAGCGGCTGCCCGACTTCCAGGGGCAGGCCGGGATCGACCGCCAGGTCCAGCCCGGCGCGCTGGCCGCGCTGGAACAGCGCCGTCCCCTCGGCGGCGATCATGGCGGCGTTGTCGGTGCACCGCTTGGGCGGGGGAATGAACAGCGCAAACCCGTCCGCCTGCGACGCGGCCGCCAGCGCGTTGCGCAGACCCCGGTTGGCCGCCACCCCGCCGCACACAATCAGCGTGTCCAGCCCCTCCCGCTGCAGCGCCCGCCGGGACTTGCGCACCAGCACGTCGACCACCGCGGCCTGGAAGCTGGCGCAGAAGTCGGCCAGTGCCTGCGCTTCCGGCACGCCCGTTTGCGCCAGACGCGTCGCCACCGCCGTCTTCAGCCCCGAGAAGCTGAAATCCAGGTCGTCGCGGGCGGGCAGCGCCCGCGGCAATTCGACGGCGCCCGGATCGCCGGTGGCCGCCAGCTTGTCGATCTTCACGCCCCCCGGATATCCCAGGCCCAGCAGCTTGCCGACCTTGTCGAACGCCTCGCCGGCCGCGTCGTCGCGCGTCGAGCCCAGCAGCCGGGTGCGCCCCGGCTCGTCGACCCGGATCAACGCCGTGTGTCCGCCGGAGACCAGCAGCGCCAGGTGCGGGAACTTGGGAACGGCGTCGTCGGTGAGAAAGACCGCCGCCAAGTGTCCAGCCAGGTGGTTGACGCCGATCAGCGGCTTGCCCAGCGCGAACGCCAGCGACTTCGCCGTCTCGACGCCGACCAGCAGCGCGCCCACCAATCCGGGACCGCACGTCACCGCGATGGCGTCCAGATCGGCGAAGGCGAGCCCGGCGTCCGCGACCGCCCGCCGCAGCACCGGCACGATGGTCGCCAGGTGCTGGCGCGACGCGACCTCCGGAACGACGCCTCCGTACTGGGCGTGCACCAGGATCTGCGACGCGACCACGTCCGCGCGCACGCGCCGGCCGTCCTCGACGACCGCCGCCGCCGTCTCGTCGCACGACGTCTCGATCCCCAGCACCAGCATCAGGGCTTCCCCAGCCGCTCGACGATGGCTTGCACGTCGGCCGCCTTCGAGCCGTGCGGCTCCAGCTCGAGATATCGCTGATAGGCGTGCTTGGCTTCGCTCATTTCTCCGGCGTCCTGGTGAATCCCTGCGATGACGAGATACGCGTCGGCGAGCTTCGCGTCCAGCTTGACCGCGCGTTCAGCGGCGGCCAACGCCTCCGGCCGCCGGTTCCGATTGAAAAGAACGTGCGACAGGATGCCGTTCGCCTCCGCCGAATCCGGGTTCGCGTCGCGCGCCGCCGTGCAAGCCGCCTCGGCGTCCTTCATGCGCGCCTCTTGATACGCCATCCGGCAGGCGCCCAGCAACGCCGGCGCCTCGCTGGCCCAGGCTCGCGCCAGCTTCGGGTCGGCCACCCGCTCGTCGATCCCGTCGCGGGTCGCCACGGCCGCCCGCTGGACGTCCAGCTCGGCCCGCGCCGCCGGCCGGGGCATGGGCGTGGACGCAACCGGCGCCGCGCCGGGATTGGGCCTGGCGTCGCCGTCGTCCGAGCCGCCGCCGTGACGCATCCCCAGGACCGTCGCGCCGGCCACCAGCATGACCAGGGCGGCCAGCGACCCCAGCAGCCACCCGCGGCGCCGGCGCGGCACCGCGAGTTCGTCCTCCGGCTCGGGCGCCGGGACGCGGCGGGTCTCGGCGGCCCGCTCGATCGCGGTGGCCCGCACCAGCTCGGTGGTGGCCCGCGGCGAGGGCTCGAGCGGCGGCCCGTCGACGAGAGGCGGCGGCTCGTCCAGCGCACGGGCGCTCCCGGGTGGCGTCAGCGACTGCGACGGGCGCACGAAGAACCGCGCGTTCTCTTCACGCAGGTGCGCCAGCCGCTCTTCGGCGGCCGGCGAGGTGCTGGCCCTTGGGCTGCGCGCCCGCATGATGATTTCGCCGGACGCCGCGCGCTTTTCGGGGACGGTGGGCAGCGCGGAGTCGCCGCCGCCGATCGCCGGGGCGGTGTCGCCGATCGCGCCCGCCAGGCGCCGCGGGTCGAGGATCGGCGTGGCATCCTCGTCGATCTTTTCTTCGATCTTTTCTTCGGGCACGGCCACCGCTTGGACGGCGGGTTCGAACGCCGGCGGCGCTGCCTCCTCGTCCGCGGCAGGCGCGGCGGTCCGCGCGCCCTCGGCCAGTTCTTTGCCCAGCCCCGGCAGCGTGGACGGCCGCGACGATGGGGGGTCCGGCGGCGGCTCTTCGTCCGCGTTCAGCCGATCGGTGAAGCGCGCCTTCAGCTCCTCGTCGACGGGCTCGGGCGCGTCCTCCGCCAGGAGGTCCAGCGGCTCGGGGGCGCGCGCGTGAAGGCCGGACGTCGCGTCGGGCGCGTCGGCGAACAGTTCACGCTCGTTGCGGGGCGGCACGCGGAACGGACCGGCTGCGTCGGACAGCCAGCCTTCCATGTCGCTGCCGACGATGTCGTCGTCCGAGACGGAGATGCTCGCGTCGTGAATGATTCGTTCGTGGCAAAGCCGGCCGATGACCGCCGCCGCGTGCAGGTCGGGAAGGCCGGAGTCGTCGATGACGTGCAGCAGGGTCCGCATGCCGTCGAACAGCCGCAGGACCCGGTTCACCTCGTCGGGAATGTCGGCCAGCCGCTCGGCCAGGACGCGGTAGTCGACCTCGAAGATGGTGTCGAGCGCGGGCAAGCCCGCCAGCAGGCGCTGCCACTCGTCGACGCGCGCCAGCGCCTCGATCAGCAGGTCCTGCGCCGGCATCTCCACGATGTCCTTGCGGCGGATGTTCTTCCACTCGACCTCGAGCCGCCCGGCCGTCCAGCAGAACAGGCGATAGACCGCGTCGCGGCCCGACAGGCGCCCGACCTCCGCGTCGACGACGTTGCCCTGGCGAAAGTAAATTTCGCCGCGCGCCCCGCTGGGCGCCGTGATCGACGCCAAGCCCGATTTCTGGTGCGCGGCGGCCGCGCGAATCAGATCGACCAGCGGCAGATCGCCGATGTCGCTGACGAACCGCCCGCCGACGCCCGTCGGTTCGGACGCGCGCGCGGACAGCTCCAGACGCTCGCGCTCGCGCCGTTGCAGCAAGGCGCGCGCGCGCGCCACCACCTCTTGGACGTAGATCGGTTTGACGACGAAGTCGTCCGCGCCGGCCTCCAACCCGCGGGTCTTGTTCTCCAGGCCCGGCTCGGCGATGAACACCACGGCCGGTGCCAGCCGCTCCGTCGCCTGCTTCGCCCGGCGGCACAGCTCGAGCCCCGCCGGGTCCACGGCGCCGGCGATGACCAGGTCGGGCCCGTCAGCCAAGCGGCGCAGCCCCTCGTCGGTGGTGCTGGCCACGCTGACGACGAACCCCGCGTGGCGCAGGCTGTGGTCCAGGATGCCGCGGAGAGCTTCGTCCTCCTCGACGATCAGAATCGTCTGCGCCGCCCGCTCCGGTCTGCTCTGCGTCTCCATCGATTGCCGCTGTCGTCCGGCATTATATGCGTTCCGGAGCCGCCCTTCCCGTTCGGCGCAATATGCTGATAGCTATTTGATGAGTTCCGGGGCGTGTCGTTCGAAAATCTCGGCCACCGGCGCCATCTCCGGCGGCGCCTGCCGCATCGCCTGCGCGATGTACCCGGCCGTCGGCGGGATCCAGCGCAGAAACGCCGGGTTCTTTCGCACGCGATCGATGAACACGAACCGCCCAATGTCCTTCAGCTTGCGCTGAAGGCTCTGGAGCAGGAACAGCCGGCGAAACTCAGCCTGGTGTGAAACCCCCGCTGCCGCCATGAAGTCTCCGACCAGCGTGGTGACTTCGTCGGGCGAGAGCACGACGTACGAGTCTCGGAGCAACGCAACCAGGTCGTACGCTTCGGTGCCAAGCAACGCGTCCTGGAAGTCGATGACCCGCAGTTCGTCGCCGAGCACCATCAGGTTCCGGCTCTGAAAGTCGCGGTGGACCAGGACGGCCGGCGCTGCGGCGAGCTCGCGGGCGAGCCACTCGAACGCCCCGTCGAGGGCGGACCGCTCGGCGGCCGCCAGCCTGGCTCCGCGCTGGGCCTCGAGGTACCACTCGCGGAAGTGGTCCAGCTCCCACCGCAGCAGCGGCTCATCGAACCGACGCCCAAAGGCAACGCAACTCGGGTCGGCGTTCTGCCGTCCGAGCTGCTGCAGGCGGGCGATGTGCGCGATCGCGGCGCGGTAGAGCGGCCGCCGCGCCGCCGGGCTCGCGTCCTTGACGACCGACTCGAAGGTGTGGTCGCCAAGGTCTTCGAGCGCAATGAGGCCGCGGGCCAAATCGGCCTTGTAGACGCGGGGGACCGGGATACCTCCCGCCTCCAGATAGCGCTGCACGTTCAGGAACGGGAGCTCAGGCGGAGCGCCGCCTCCCGTCGCTTCCTCCGACTTCAGGGGTTCGTCCGGCAGCTCCATGATGACCACGCTGGCGGGGGTTCCCCCGGCGACGCGCACGCGGTGGTAACGGCGGCTGGACGCATCCCCGACCAGCGTCTCGACCGCGCCTTCCGCGCCGCCGGTCACCTCGCGAACGAACGGGACCAGAACGTCGGCCAGGCGCGCTTTGTCCAGCATGGGCCGTGATAATACGTGCGTCGTGGGCCGCACAACAACGGAGACTGACGCCCGCGCGGAGCTGGATCGCCTCGCCGCCGACTGGCACGTCGAGTTGGCCGAAGCGGAGGCCGCACCGTTGGTCAGGTTCGCCGAGTTGCTGATGGAATGGAACGCGCGCATCAATCTGACCGGCGCGAAGACCGTGGGCGGACTGATCGCGGACCACCTGCCTGACGCGTTCGCCGTTGCGTCCGTACTGAAGGAGCCGGCTGACGTCGTGGACGTGGGAAGCGGCGGTGGGCTGCCGGCGATCCCGCTGGCGCTGTTGCGCCCCACCCTGCGGCTGACCTTGGTCGAGCCGCTGGCGAAGAAGGCCGCCTTTCTGCGGACGGCCGTCCGGGAACTGGGTCTCGGGGCGCGAGCGGAGGTTCAAGCCTGCCGGGCGGACGGGCTGGCGCAGGGCGCCTTCGACGTCGCCATGTCCCGCGCGACCTTCGCGCCGCCGGTCTGGCTGACCGTGGCTCGGGGCCTGGTTCACCCCGCCGGGCGAATCCTGGTGCTCACGGTCCCGGGCAGCGCCATCCCAGGACGGAGGCTGACTTACCACCAAGGTCGGCGAGAGTTGATCGAGACGACCCCCGAGGACCGTTCCACGTGAAACATCCAGTCGGAACGGCGGCAAGCCCGGCGGGCCCCCCCGGGCCACCGAGGACCGTTCGCGCTTCACGAGGTCGAAGCGCCGCCACATCCGAGTCGGTCGGCGAATGGGTCTGCGGCTCTGCAATCCGGATTCGCTCGCCTGCCCCAGCGCGGCGCGGTGGTGGGTCCAACGCGACCTGCCCCGACGATCCGATGTCCTTTATGGAGGCCCTATGAGGGCTTCTTGCAGCCCACGCCAACGGCAATGTCGGTCGCTCGGTCCCGCCGTCTGGCGCGCACGCCCGCGGGACGCCCGGCCGTCGGCCCTAAGGCTGGCTGAGCCGTCCTACACCGTTGATTTGTCCAACGGCCGGCCCGCCGCCGCGGGGTGGCCGGATGTTCCACGTGAAACGTCGCCCCTCCTGAATCCGGCGGCTGGTGTTGACCTCGACCAAGGTGCGCGCCTGGCCGCGACGCTCAGCTTGGCGCCCCGCACTTCGCGGAACGGTCAGTCGTACCAACTTGAAAGCCGCCCAGACGTCGCCCACCGTTCCTGGCTGGCCTCCCCCCGGATCCCCTCGCGTCCAGGCTTCCCGCTGCCCGGCGGCGCGAGTCGGGGCGCGTTCACTCTCGCCTCGGCTACGACGGCCGATTTCGCCACTCCCCTGCCCGGCGCCGCGAATTCCGGCGCATGCACGCGCGCCTCGGCCATGCCGACCGATTCCGCCACTCCCCTGCCCGCCGCCGCGATTCCGGACCCATTCACTCGGAGTTGGCCCCTGTCCCATGCCAGCCGAAGGCTCGCGGAAGCAGCTCCTCCGGAGCTCCTTCCCGCCGATCGTCTGCCAGCATCCGTCCTGCCGGAAACCGGCTGCTCGTCGGCCTGCCCAAGTGTCCGGGGCCCCAACGGCTCCCGTAATCCAAGCGCCCGGGGCGTGCTCCCCGGTATGTTTCACGTGGAACATCGACGGAGGCTCCCGTGAGGGGGTTCGACGATCTGCTCGAAGTGGAGCTTCGTGACCTCGAGCTCCGACATGCCCACCGCTCCTGCCCCGAGGTCGCCGGGAGCTCCCGCGTCCGCATTCGCCTGGCCGCCTCGCAGGCCGTATCGTTTGCCTCGAACGACTATCTCGGCCTAGCCGCCGACCCACGCCTGGCAACCGCCGCCGCCCAAGCCGCACGATCCCAGGGATACGGATCGTCCGCCGCGCGTCTGGTCTCCGGCGACCTGCCCGCCCACCGCGACCTCGAACGTTCGATCGCGGGGTTCGTCCGCCGAGATGCCGCGCTGGTGTTTCCCTCAGGCTACCAGGCAAACATTGGCGCCCTGACGGCCCTGACCGGGCCTGAGGACCTGATTGTCTCCGACGCGCTGAATCACGCCAGCCTCATTGACGGCTGCCGCCTGTCGCGGGCTCGCGTCGCCGTTTACCCTCACGGCGACGTCGCGGCGGCCGACGCGCTCCTGAACGATTCCTCAGCCCGGCGCCGGCTACTCCTCACGGAGTCGCTTTTCAGCATGGACGGCGACACCGCGCCCCTGGCCGACCTGATGGAGGTCGCCGATCGACGAAATGCGATCCTGGTCGTCGACGAGGCGCACGCTCTCGGCGCCCGAGGTCCGGGCGGCCGAGGCCTCTGCGCCGAAGCCGGGGTCGCGCCCGACGTCCTGATCGGGACCCTCGGAAAGGCCTTTGGTGCCGGCGGCGGATTTGTCACCGGCAGCTCGAGCCTCCGAAACCTCCTCATCAATCGAGCCCGCACGTTCATCTTCACCACCGCCCTCCCGGCGCCCGTCGCTGCCGCCGCCGACTGCGCGATCGGGATTGCCGCTGGCCTCGACGGAGACCAGCGGCGGCAACACCTGATGGCCCTCGGCGACAGGCTGGCCCGCCGCCTCACGGCCATTGTTCCCCAGAACCCGGTCCGGACCGGGCCCATCCATCCGTTCCTGCTCGGGGCGAACGATCGGGCCCTCGCCGTCTCGAACGCTCTGCGCCTGCGCGGCATCTTCGTTCCGGCCATTCGGCCGCCCACCGTTCCGACCGGCACAGCCCGCCTCCGGATCACCCTGTCGTCGGCCCACAACTTCGACGAGGTCGACCAGCTGGCCGACGCACTGAAAGAGGCTTCGGCGTGAGCCGTCTCGCGGGCCTGTTCATCACCGGAACGGACACCGGGGTCGGCAAGACGGCCGTGGCGGTCGCGCTGCTCCGATGTGCCCTTCGACGAGGCCGGAAACCGATCCCCCTCAAACCGGCCGAGACCGGGTGCGTGCCGGACGCGGAAGACGCCCATCGTCTGTGGGACGCGGCCGGCCGACCGGTCGGGGAACACGAGGTCTGCCCGCACCGCTTTCGGCTCCCAGCCGCGCCCGCCCAGGCGGCGCCACCCGAGGGAAAGCGACTCGCCCTGGACGAGGTTGTCGCCCACGCCCGCAGCCTGGCCGCCCGCGGAGACTGGTTGCTCGTCGAGGGCGCCGGTGGCCTGCTGGTCCCCTATGGTGACGACTGGACCGCGGCCGACCTGATCCAGCGGTTGGGGCTACCCACTCTGGTGGTGGCCCGCACCGCCCTCGGTACCATCAACCACTCCGCCCTCACCGTCCGAGAGCTCCAACACCGAAACCTCCCCATCGCCGGACTGATCCTGAATCGAATCTCGCCGGAGGAGCAACCGCAAGAGGCCGGCAGCTTCCGATGGGTGGCCTCGGGGACGGGACTCGACCCGCTGGGTCCGCTGCCGTGGATCCCCGAGCCCCGCACCCCCGATGTGCTCGCCGACGCCCTCGAACAGTGCCTGGGCGCGGCGAGCCTCTCGGCCCTCTTCGGCGACCCGAGCGCAAGCTGATCCGGACCGGACCGGACCGGCAGCCGGCTATTGGCTGTGGCTGCCGAGCGCTATGCGACCGTTCGCCGGTTCCGCGGCCCGCGGGCCGGGGCGGCAGCGACTCGGCCGGCGGCGCCCCGGGCCAGTCGGAGAGCCCGTGTTGCCCAGCCTGCCTAGCAAATCAAATATGCCGGCTGAGGCGGCGGCGGAAACCGCGCTCACGACCAGCCCGCCTTGCCCGACCTGCTCCGCGATTTCCCGACGGTCCGAGCAGGCGGTTTCGGCCAGCTCTGACGCGATCAGGGCGCCGTCTGGTCGGCGCGCGCCTTCGGGTAAATGACCACCCGCCGAAAGAGCCCCTCGCCGTCCGATTCGGTGCGAACGCCGGGGTGATCGGCCAGCGTGACGTGCACGATCCGCCGATCGTGCGGGTTCATCGGCTCGACCGGCACGGGCCTGCCGCTTTTGACGGCCTTGTCAGCCAGCCGGCGCGCGAGGTCGGCCAGCGAGTCCTCCCGCCGGCCGCGATAGCCCTCCGCATCGACGACCACACCCGGCCCGTCGTTCGGCTTCTTGCTGATGATGCGGTTGATGATGTACTGCAGCGCGTCGAGAGTTGCGCCCTTCTTTCCGATAATCAGTCCCGACTCGGCCCCATGCGCGTCCAAAAAAATGCGCTCGCCGTCATCGAAGGCGCTGACCTCGGCCTCGATCCCCATGCGCTCCAGAATTTCGCGAAGCACTTTCGCAGCGGCCTCGCGTCGCTCGGACAAAGCGGTCGTCGTAGCAGTCGACATTGTGCAGACTCAGAACGTGAAGCTGGCGATTGGCGATGGCAACGGCGGTGGGACCACAGGCGCGGGCGCCGGCGGCTTGGCAAGGCCCGACGCCGGCGGAGGCGTCGCCACGCGAACCGCTACCGTCGCCGGGCGGGTCGCTGCTGGTTTGCGCGAGGCGCCGGCGCCAGCCGGGGGCTTGGTCGCCTTCGCGCGGGGCTTCCCTGCGGCGTTCCGCAATGGACGGGCCTTGGCCATCGAGCAGCCGAAGCTACTTCCGCCCTGGGCAGCCTGTCAACAGCGCCCCGCGCTTGTCTTTGCGTGCCGCGGCTCCTATCCTTGACCCGCCGGCGGTCTCGCCGCGCTCATCGATGCTCGATCTCACCGTCGGTCACGGGGACCCACTCACCGAACCTGTGGAGCTGTTGGCCGTCATCTGCGGCGACGGGGACCTCGATCAGCCGCTGCTGAAACAGCTGGACGACCGTCTGGAGGGTCTGGTCCGACGCGCCGCTGCCGAGGAGCGGTTTCGCGGAAAGCTCGGCCAAACGCTCAGCTTCCATACCCGAGGGGCCGTGTCGCCCCGTCGCCTGCTGCTGGTCGGCGCCGGCGCCATCGCGCGGGAGGGAGAACGGAACCTGCGCGTCGCGGCCGGCTCGGCCGTCCGCGCGGCGGCCGCCTCGGGCGCCACACGCGCCTCAATCGCCTGGTGCAACGCCGGCGGAGGCGCTGCGGCGCTCGAAGCGGCGGCCGAAGGCGCCTTGCTGGGCACCTATCGCTTCGACAAATACCTCACCGGAGAACGCGCCCAACACTCCAATCTATCGGGCGTAACGTTGCACGCGCCGGCCGCGCTGGAAGGAGCGGAGCAGGCCGTTGCGCGGGCGCGCAGCACCGCCCGAGCGGTCGCCCGCGCCCGCGACCTGGTCAACGAACCGGCCGGCTACCTCACGCCCAGCCGGATTGCCGCGTCGGCCGAGTCGTGGGCACGGGGCGCCGGCCTCACGACCGAGATCCGCGGCCGGGCCGAATGCGCGGCGTTGGGCATGGGATTGTTCCTGGGGGTGGCCCAAGGCTCCGACGAGGAGCCGCGGTTCATTCACCTTTCCTGGAAGCCAACCAACGCTCGCCGGCGAGTGGTTTTGATTGGCAAGGGCGTCACGTTCGATTCGGGCGGCCTTTCGTTGAAGACCAACGAAGGAATGCTCGACATGAAGACGGACATGGCCGGCGCCGCAGCCGTGCTCGCCGCGACGGTGGCGGCCGGCGAAGAGAAGCTGCCGATCGAGGTCCATGCCCTGGCCGCCTGCACGGAAAACATGCCGTCCGGCCGTTCCTACAAACTGGGCGACGTGTTGCGCTCGATGGACGGAAGGACCGTCGAGATCAACAACACCGACGCCGAAGGACGGCTGACGTTGGCGGACGCCATCACCTTCGGGTTGCGCTTGCAACCGGACGCGCTGTTGGACTTCGCGACGCTGACCGGCGCGTGCATGGTTGCGCTGGGTCCGCACATCGCCGGCCTGATGAGCAACGACGACGCGCTGGCGGGTGAATTCCTGGCGGCGGCTGAAACGGCGGGCGAGGAGATGTGGCGGCTCCCTCTGCCGCCCAGATTGGCCGAGCAATTGAAATCGGAGATCGCCGACATGCGCAACACCGGCGAACGCTGGGGCGGCGCTTTGACGGCCGGGCTCTTCCTGAAGGAATTCGTGGGCGCCACGCCCTGGGTTCACGTCGACATCGCCGGGCCCTCCAGCACAAGCAAGGAATTCGGCCACCTCGGCAAAGGGGGCACCGGGTTTGCCGCCTCGTCGATCCTTCGCTACCTCCGCCGCAACAGCGTCTGACAACGTTCTGGCGCGCGCGGCGCGGCATTTCTGTCCGTCGGGGAAGCCATTGATTCTCTGGCCCGGCCGTGATAGATTTCGCGGGCCTTGAAAACCGTCTTCAACAAGGAGCCAACGTAGTCATGGAGCCGACTTTCAGAGTGGGTGATCTGGCCGTCTATCCGGCCCACGGCGTGGCGCAGATTGTCGGCATCGAGACGCGTGAGATCTCGGGGAACAAGCAGACGTTTTACATTCTGAAGATCCTCGAGAACGGCATGAAGATCATGATCCCGACCCGCAACGCCGGCGCCGTCGGTTTGCGCGAGTTGATTCGCGCCGACGAGGTCGACGAGGTGTTCGAGATTTTGAAGAGCCGCGAGGTCGCCGTTGAAGGGCAGACCTGGAACCGCCGCTATCGCGAGTACATGGAGAAGATCAAGACCGGTTCGGTCTTCGAGATCGCCGAGGTGCTCCGCGATCTGCAGCGGCTGAAGGGCGACAAAGAACTCTCTTTCGGCGAGCGCAAGATGCTCGACACCGCGCGCACGCTGCTGATCAAAGAGATCGCCGTCGCGACCAAATCGAAAGAGGTCAAGATCGAGGAAAAGCTCGATCGCATCTTCTCCTGCTGATCGCGCCACGCTTCGGCGTGACCTCGAGCCCCGGCCCGGACCCGTCCGCGCCGGGGTTTTTCGTTTGCGCACTCGGCCGCCACCCGTCCTGACCGACGCGTGATATCGGTCGGACCGGTCCGTGCGAAGATTTTTTGTTTGCGCAGGAAACCGCGGCGGCCGCGCGCCGATACCTTTTCGTTCAGCCGCTCTCGTTGCGGAAAGGAGATCCCCATGAGCATCTTCAGCACGATCGCCTCGGACCTTGGCAGCGTCTTCAGCGATCCCGGCAAGCTCGTCACGGACGTGGTGGACGCCCTGCTTCCCGACAAGCTCAGATCCATCGGCGATCTGGCCGGCGGCGTGGCCGACGGTCTCCTGGGCAAGGAGTCCCAGGCGCTGACTCACTTCCAGGACGGGCTGCGCGACCTGCCCGAGCTCCTCGGCGATCCAACTCCGCCGGCGGCCGCCCTGCAGACCGCGGCCGACGGAACGGAGACTTCGAACGCCGGCCCCGCCACGGCGGGCGACCTCGGGCCCACCAACCAGACATTGCCGTCACTGATCGTGGCGCTCCAGGAGAGGCAGACGTCGCTGGCCCAGAGTCTCCGCGTCTGAGCCGGCGCGCTCCACTCAGACGCCGCGGTTGCGAGCGTTCAGCGCGTTCGACGCCTGAACCGCGCGCTCCACTCAGACGCGCGGTTGCGAACGTTCAGCGCGTTCGACGCCTGAATCCACTCAGACGTCGAGCTCGCGAACGTTCAGCGCGGTCGGCGCCTGAACCGCGCGCTCCACTCAGACGTCGAGGTTGCGGACGTTCAGCGCGTTCGACTCGATGAACGCCCGGCGCGGTTCGACCAGGTCGCCCATCAGCGTCGAGAACAGGCTATCGGCCTCGTAAGCGTCCTGGACGCGCACCTGCAAGAGCGTGCGCCGGGCGGGATCCATCGTCGTCTCCCAGAGCTGCTCGGGATTCATCTCGCCGAGACCCTTGTAGCGGTTGATGGCGAGGCCCTTCTTGCCGACCTCGTTCACCCGGTCGCCGAGCTCTTCGATGCGCTGGAATTCGACGGCGTCGTTGCCGTGTTCCAGCACCAGCGGGCCGTCGCCGAGCGCGGCCAACTCGGTGTAAAGGGTCTCGAGGTCGGTGAACTCCGGCGAGTTCATCAGCTCGAAGTCGATGGTGGTTGCACGACGGACGCCGGCGCTCCCGGCAGGCGCTTCGATCTTGAACCCGCCGTGCTCGGTGTCCGGAGCGATCCGCAGCTTCAGATCGGACAGCTCGGGCGCAAACCGCTCGAAGTACTGATGCAGCCGCGGGACAGCCTGCAACAGCTTTGCCTGGTCGCGCAGGTCGTTCTTGCCGAGGCGCCCGAACTTCACGGTCGCGTCCACGATCCGTGCGTCGACCTTCCGGTCGATGACGCCCAACAGCCGCTTGTATTTGCCCGACTGCCGGGCGCGCTGGCGCAGCTCCTCGCCGGCGATGCCGTCGGGGAGGCTGGCCGAGCGAAGGCGCAGATTCTCAGCCGCACTCTCCAGCAGGAAGTCTTCCAGCGCCTGCTCGTTCTTGAGGTAGATCTCCTTCTTCCCCTTCTTGACGCGATAAAGGGGCGGCTGGGCGATGTACAGATAGCCGCGCTCGACGATCTCGGGGAAGTGGCGGTAGAAGAACGTCAACAGCAGGGTCCGGATGTGGCTCCCGTCGACGTCGGCGTCCGTCATGATGATGATGCGGTGGTAACGGAGCTTGGCGACGTCCTTTTCCTTTTCGACGCCGCAGCCCAGCGCGGTGATGAGCGTGACGATCTCCTGCGAGGAGAGCATCTTCTCGAGCCGCGCCTTCTCGACGTTCAGGATTTTGCCGCGGAGCGGGAGGATCGCCTGGTCCTTGCGGTTGCGCCCCTGCTTGGCCGAGCCGCCGGCGCTGTCCCCCTCGACGATGTAGAGCTCGGCCAGCGCGGGGTCCCGCTCTTGGCAGTCCGCCAGCTTGCCCGGGAGCGATGACGAATCGAGCGCGCCCTTGCGCTGCACCATCTCGCGCGCTTTGCGGGCCGCGTCCCGGGCACGCGCCGCCAGCACGGCCTTTTCGATGATCTGCTTGGCCTCCCGCGGATGCTCCTCCAGGAATCGCCCCAGCTTCTCGTTGACGATCCGCTCGACGATCCCCTTCACCTCCGAAGAGACCAGCTTGTCCTTGGGCTGGTTGCTGAACTTGGGATCGGGGTGCTTGACCGAGACGATGGCGGTCAGGCCCTCGCTGATGTCGTCGCCGCCGAGGCCGTTCTTCAGGTCCTTCAGCAACCCCGCCGACTGAGCGTAGGCGTTGATCGTGCGGGTCAGCGCGGCGCGGAAACCCGTCAAGTGGGTGCCGCCGTCCTTGTTCTTGATGTTGTTCGTGAAGCAGTAAACGGCGTCTTGGTAGGAGTCGTTCCACTGCATCGCGATGTCGACCTGGGTGCCCTCGACCTCGCCGCTGATCGGGATGGGCTTGTCGTGGACCGTCGTCTTGGACGCGTTCAAATCGGCCACGAACTGGGAGATGCCGCCTTCGAACTTGAACTCGTGTCCCTTGTCGGTCCGCTCGTCGCGCAGCGTGATGGTGAGGCCGCTGTTCAAGTAGGACAGCTCGCGCAGCCGCTGGGTCAAAATCTCGAAGCTGAAATCGATGCCCTTGAAGATCTCGGAGTCGGGCTTGAAGGTGATCTTCGTGCCGGTCTTCTCCGAGAGGCCGATGGCCGCCAACTCGGTGGCCGGCGCCCCGCGGCCGTACTCCTGGTAGTAGGTCTTGCCGTCGCGCTTGATTTCCAGCTTCAACCACTCGGACAGGGCGTTCACGACCGAGACGCCCACCCCGTGGAGACCGCCCGACACCTTGTAGCTGTTGTGATTGAACTTTCCACCGGCGTGGAGCTGGGTCATCACCAGCTCGGCGGTGGGCCGCTTTTCCGTCGGGTGCTCGCCCACCGGAATGCCGCGGCCGTTGTCCTCGACGGACACCGACCCGTCGAAGTGAATCATCACGTCGACCCGGTCGCAGAAACCCGCCAGCGCCTCGTCGACCGAGTTGTCGACGACTTCGTACACCATGTGATGCAGGCCGGAGCCGTCGTCCGTGTCCCCGATGTACATCCCGGGGCGCTTGCGGACAGCCTCCAGGCCTTTCAGGACCTGGATGCTCTCCTCGTTGTACGTTCCGTCGCGCGGCGGCTCGGGCGGCTTGCCGCCGCCGGAAGCGGCCGGGGCGGGCGGCTCGGAGGTGGTCATGAGCGAATCAGTCGCAATTGGAGGGAGGCTCGGAAGCGGGGGAGCCGACTGGCTACAAACCCCAACGTTTCCAACTATCTAGCATGAGCGCGGAGGTATGTAAAGTGAAACCGCGGCCGGCAATCACGGGATGCGCCTCAAGCTGCCGCCGCGCACCTCGAAGTCAATGCGGTCGCCGCCGGCCGGAACCAGCTCGGGCTCGGTCACGGAGATCAGGGTCTGGCACTGGAGGCGCCCCACCACCTCGAACAGCAGCGCCCGGCGGCGAGCATCCAGCTCGCTCGGCACATCGTCCAGCAACAACACCGGTGGATCCCCGAGCCGCTCGCCGATCTCCATCAGCTCGGCCAGCTTCAGCGCCAGCATCAACGATCGGAGCTGGCCCTGCGACGCTTGCCCGCGCGCCAGGGAGCCCGCGAAGCCGATCTCCAGATCGTCGGTTTGCGGGCCGAAACCGGTGAAGCGCCGGCGCCCGTCCAGGGCCCGCCGCTGCGCCAGACCGCGCGCCAGGGCCAGGCGGACGGCCGTCTCGTCGCCGGCGGATTCCACCTCCTCGTGGCTCCGGTAGGTGAGGGAGACCGGGATGTCGCCGTGCAGCTCGCGGAAGAGCGCGGCAAAACGGGGCGCCAGCGCACCCGCCAGCGCGCGCCGGCGCACCACCACGCGCGCGCCGGTCCGCGCCAGCTCTTCATCGAAGGTGTCCAGCAGGGCCGGCTCGACGGCGCCCCGTTTGAGGAGCGCGTTCCGGTTGCGCAGCACCTTCTGGAACGCCGAAGCTTCGCCGTAATAGCCGCGCTCCAGGTTGAAGATAGCCAGATCCGCGAAGCGGCGACGGGCCGCCGGGGCGGACCGCGGCAGCAACAGGTCCTCGGGAACGAACAGGACCACCCGCAACGTCCCCAGGGCCGCCGCCGTGCTGCGAACCAGCTTGCCGTCGAGGCGAACCGTCCGCACCCCCGGCGCCAGGTCCAGCTCCAGCCGCCGCGACAGCGCGGCTTGATCGATCTCGGCCCGCAGGCGCGCCCCCGCGCCACCCCGCTGGATCAAGTCCTCCGCGTTGGTGGTGCGAAACGACCGGAAGGCGGCCAGGTAGTAGGCGGCCTCGATGACGTTGGTTTTTCCCTGGCCGTTGTCGCCGGACAGGACGGTCAGGCGCTCGCTCGGCTCCAGGCGCAGGGGCGCCAGGTTGCGCCAGGCCTGCGCCGCCAGCTCGCGGATCCGCACCTCACAGGCGCATGGGCATGACCACGCAAACGTAGTCGCTGCCGTCGCTGGGCCGGACCACCGCGGGGTCCAGCTCGCCCGCCAGCTCGACGCGCACGTCGGGCGTTTCGATCTCGGCCAGCAAATCGATGAAGTAGCGCGCGTTGAACCCGATCTGCACCGGCGTCCCCTTGTAGGCGATGTCGATCTCCTCGCGCGCAGCGCCCAGGTCCGGGTTGTCGCTCTCGATGCTCAGCTTGCCCTTGTCCAGGCCAAACCGCACGCCCGAGGTCTTGTCCGAGGACATCAGCGACACGCGCCGAAGCGCGTCCAGGAACGTCAGGCGCGGCAGCACGAAGGCGCGCTCGTTGTCCTTGGGGATGACCTGCTCGTACGGCGGGAACTGGCCTTCGATCAGCTTCACCGAGATGCCAACGTCGTCGGCCTTCAACACGAAGTTGCCGTCGTGAATCCCGATGGCCGTCGGCGCGTCGCGCGTCTCGATCGCCCGCCGCAGCTCGACGATGCCCTTGCGCGGGATCAGCACGCCGGCGGCCAGCTTGGGGCCCCCCGGCAGTGCCCGCGCCGCCTTGGACAGCCGGTGTCCGTCCGTGGAGACCATCCGGGCGATGTTGCCGTCCGACTCGAACAGCACGCCGGCCAGATGCTGGCGGGTCTCGTCCAGCGAGACGGAGAAAATCGTCTTGGCGATCATGTCGCGCAGCGCGGCCGTCTCGACCGAGAACGTCTGCGCCTCGGCGATGGCCGGCAACTTCGGGTAGTCGCGATCCGTCACGCCGACCACCTTGAATTCGACCTTGCCGCTCTTGATTTCGGCCCAGTTCTGTTCGGTCCGCTTCACCCGGACCTCGTCGTCCGGCAAGCCTTTCACGATCTCGTAGAGCTGCCGCGCCCCGACGGTCAGGCCGCCCTCCTTCTCGATCTTGGCGTTCAGCGTGACCTGCGTCGAGACGTTCAGGTCGGTGGCGCCGCACAGCAGCTTGTCCTTGCCGTCGGTGCGCAGGAGGACGTTGGCCAGGATGGGGAGCGTGCTCTTACGATCGGCGATCCCCTGGGCAAGGTACAGACCGCGAAGGAACTCGTCCTTCCGAATCTTGAACTCCATCCGTGGCTCCTTTGTCTCCATTCAAACAGGAACCCTCAGAGGGCTCCTTGGACCTCCCGCGCGGACTCGGCTGGGCACAGCCCATTCCGTCAACGCGGCTCTCTTCTATCTTTTTATTTAGATATTAAAAAGCAGATGTATTAGGGGCTGTGGGTTCTGTGGAGAACATCGGTTCTCCGTCGAGAAAGGGTGCTCCCGACCTTGTGGAGGGACCGGGGTGGGAACGGCTCCGAAGAAGTGGACGAACGGCCGGACGGGGTTATGAGTGCTTCGTCCACACGTCCATCCACAGGACCCTGTGCACACACTTCAGGGCTGACGGAGGTGGCCTTCCAGCGTGTTCACGACACTACGCACAGCCGGATCTTCGGCGCACAGCCGCTCGATCTTGCGGACCGCGCTGATCACCGTCGAGTGGTCCTTGCCGCCGAACCGGCTGCCGATCTCGGGGTAGCTCATACTGGTCAGCTTGCGCGCCAGGTACATCGCGATCATGCGCGGGTGCGCGACGGCGCGGTGGCGTTTGGGCCCCTTGAGGTCGTGCAGCTTCACGTCGAAGTAGGCCGCCACCTCGCGCTGCACGGCCTCGATGGTCAGCCCCGAGGGCGCGCTGGCCACCAGCTTGGCGATGGCGTCGCGCGCCAGCTCGAGGGAGATGGGTTGCCCCTGGAACGAGGCCCGGGCCGCCAGGCGCAAGAGAGCGCCCTCCAGCTCGCGGACGTTGGTCTTCACGTGCGCGGCCAGGTACAGCGCCGCTTCGTCGGGCAGCGTCACCTTCTCCAGCTCCGCCTTTCGCTTCAGGATGGCGACGCGGGTCTCGAGGTCGGGGGTCTCGACCTCCGCGATGAGCCCCCAGGTGAACCGGCTGCGCAGCCGGTCTTCGACGCCCGGCAGCTCGGCGGGCAGCTTGTCCGAGGTGAGGACGATCTGCTTGTGCGCGTAGTGAAGCGCGTTGAAGGTGTGGAAGAACTCGTCCTGCGAGCTGTCCTTGTTGGACAGGAACTGGATGTCGTCGATCAAGAGGACGTCGGGCGCCGTCCGATAGCGGGCCCGGAACTCCTCCATCGAGCTGCCTGCCGACGAGCGCCTTTGCGACATCATCGACCCGATGAAGTCGGTGACGAACTTCTCGCAGGTGACGAACGCGATCGACCACTCCGGGTGCTGGCAGTGGATCTCGTGGCCGATGGCCTGCAGGAGGTGGGTCTTTCCCAGGCCGACTCCCCCGTAGATGAAAAGCGGGTTCCAGCGGGACGCTGGAGATTCCGCGACCATCCGCGCCGCCGCGTGCGCGAACTGGTTGGTCGGACCGACGACGAACTTGTCGAACGTGTAGCGGTCCATGAGCTCGGGCGGGCGAGCCGGCAGGGGGACCGGGGTGCTGGGAGCCGCTGGCCGGCGCTCGGCCGGAGCGCGGGGCGGAGCGACGGCGTCCTCCACGACCTCGAAGTCGACCTTGAAGGCCCGCTGGGCCCGAGCCTCCAGGTCCTTCAGGATCGAGGGCAGGAAGTTATCCTCGAACCATTCCTTGTGATAGCGGTTGGGCGCCCTCAGACGGATGTGCCCGTCGTCGTCGATGGCGATGCACTCGATCGGGCGTAGCCACAGGTCGCGGTGGGCCGGTTTGACGAACGGCTCGATCGAGCGCACGGCCTCGGTCCAGAGATCAAGCATCGTCCCCACCTGTCCACAGCCAGTGGTTCGAAAAATCCCTCAGGATTTCGGGCTCTATCACGCGGGATTCCTCTCTTTGTCCACAGCACATGGCGATACGAAGCCATCCCCTTCGGCCCACTCGGCGCGCGTGCCGGTTCGGGCCACCTCGGTCACCGCGCGAGGGGTGCGCGCGCAGTGCAGGTTCTGTATCAAACCGCTGCTCTACGCTTCAAGCGGCAATCCCGGACACGTCGGGCAAGCTCGCGAAAATCAGTCGAATAATTTTTTCAGGGTTGTTGCGGAAGCCAATCCGGGGCCCGGCGCGGACCCGGCGAAGGGCGCGTAAGTTAGCGCACCGGCGGGTGTTTTTCTGTCCGCGGCAGAGCTCTTCACAGGGCCGCGTTGGAATTCACGCCATTTTTTTGCCGTCGCGTGCGCTGATGCCCGTGTCATGGGCATCAGCGCGCGCCTCCATCGCCCCAATCCCAGAACCTCCGTCGGAGATCGGGTGCCCTCATGACGAACACCCGACACCGAAACGCGCATCCTCCGTCGGAAACGGACACCTGCATTGACAGGGGCCGAGGGGGGGTGCTATGCAGTTCGGCCTTTGCGGGCGCGTGACGTCCGCCAGAAGGACACCCGGAGGACGCCGTGAAGAGGACCTTTCAACCGCACCGCAAGAGCCGCAAGCGCACGCATGGATTCCGCAAGCGGATGAAGACGCGGTCGGGCCGAGAAGTGTTGCGGCGGCGCCGCCGCAAGGGCCGGCGCCAGCTGACCGTCTCGATCGCCAAGAAGTAGGGTCTCGCGGAAGGGCTCCATGTCCGCCGAAAGGGGCGAGCGGCTGCCACCGGCGGCGCGCGTACGACGGCGGCCGGAGTACCTGAGCATCCAGAACCGGGGCAGGCGAATCGGCGGCGCGCACCTGCTGCTGTTCGGCCTGCCGGGGACCGGGAGGCTCGGAATCACCGTCAGCCGGAAGATCGGCGACGCGGTCGAGCGCAACCGGGTCAAGCGCTGGGTTCGCGAATGCTTCCGGCGGGCGCGCGGCCAGTTCCCGCCGGACGTCGACCTGGTGGTCGTGGCGCGGCCCGGCGCGGCGGATGCCGGGTTCGGGCCGGTGTGCCGCGAGCTGAAAGCGCTGGCGGCTCGCTTTGGGGCGCCCCGATGAAGTGGGTGCTGCTGCGCCTGCTCCGCCTCTACCGGCGGGTGCTGTCGCCGGGGCTGTCGCCGCGCTGCCGGTTCGAGCCGTCCTGCTCGGCCTACGCCGAAGAGGCCATCCGCGTGCACGGCGCGCTCCGGGGTGGAGCCCTGGCCGTCTGGCGGCTTCTCCGATGCCAACCTTTCGCTCGGGGTGGTATAGACCCGGTTCCCGGGCCGCGGTGACGGAGCGGGAACAATAAAACATGGAAAAGCGGGTCATCCTCGCGGTCGTCCTCTGCGTCGCGGTCCTGATGCTCTGGACGAAGCTGTTTCCGGTGAAGCCGCCGGCTCCTTCGACCAACCAACCGGCGGCCACGCAGCCGGCCGCACCCGCGGCGAGCGGGGGGGCCGTTCCGCCTACTCCGGCGGCCGGCCTGGCCGCGGCGGCGCCCGCGAACCCGGCGGCCAACCGCCCCGAGCAGCTGGTCACGATCGACACACCCGAGGTGCAGTTCGTGTTCAGCAGTCTCGGTGGTCGCCTGGCCCACGCCCGGCTGCGCGCGCCGAAGTACCTGGCCCGGCCCCATGACCTGTCGAGCGGCCGCGATCTGGTCGACACCCTCGGGCCCCGTGAGGCGCCCTTCGGCACGACCTTCCCCGACTCCGGGTTTACGGCGCCGGCCGACGGCGCCTGGGAGGTCAGGCGCCCTGATGCGCGGACCGTCGTGTTCGCGGTGGACAGCGGCACCGCCCACATCGAGAAGCGCTACATCGTCGACACGACCCAGTACCGCGTCCACCTGGACGTTTCGGTGGCGAACCGCGGCCAGCAGCCGGTCAGCCACCACCTGGCGCTGTCGCTGGCCGGCCATCAAGACCCCGAGAAGCGGGGCGGTGGCTTCATGTCGGGGTCGTCCGCCAATCTGTCGTCGGTGCTGTGCGCCGTCGACGACAAGGTCGAGCGCCGGCCGATCGAAAAGCTGACCAAGGACCCGCTGGACAAGCTGGGCACGATCCGTTGGATCGGCTCCGACGAGAAGTTCTTCCTGCTGGCCGCCGTTCCATATCCCGAGACGCCGCCGCAGCAGCGGCGTTGCGCCACCACGCCGCTGCCCGACGGGTCGGGGCGGATCACCCTCTCGTTCGCGGAGCGCAGCGTGGCGCCGCAGGCGACGACCACGTACTCGTTCGCGATCTTCGCCGGTCCCAAGATCATCACCGACCTCGACGCGGTCCGGCCCGGCGGCGAGGACGCCAAGCTGGATCAGGCGGTCGACGTCAGCCTGGCGTTCCTGTCACGCCCCATCCTGTCGCTGCTCAAGCTGTTTTACAGCTTCGCGCACAACTGGGGGCTGGCGATCATCCTGCTGACCCTGTTCATCAAGCTGGTCACCTTCTACCCGACGCAGAAGTCGCTGCTGTCGGCCAAGAAGATGCAGAAGCTGGCGCCGAAGATGAACGCCATCCGGAAGAAGTACGAGAACGACCGCCAGCGGCAGTCCGTCGAGACGATGAACCTCTACAAGGCGCACGGCGTGTCGCCGTTCGGCGGCTGCCTGCCCAGCCTCATCCAGATGCCGATCTGGATCGCGCTCTACTCGACGCTGAACTATGCCGTCGAGCTCTATCGCGCGCCGTTCGTGTTCCACATCCACGATCTCACGGCCAAGGACCCGTTTTACGTCACGCCGCTTCTGATGGGCGGGGTGATGTTCCTGCAGATGCGGATGTCGCCCTCCGGCGCCGACCAGCAACAGCAGCAGATGATGTCCTACATGATGCCGGTGATGTTCACGGCCTTTTCGCTGTTCCTGCCCGCGGGGCTCGCGCTCTACATGCTGACCAGCTATCTGATCGGCATCCTGCAGCAGCTCTACGTGAACTATCTGGATCGCAAGGGCGCCACCGCCGTCTGAGGGCCGCGCCCCGTGTTAACCTCTCGCCGATGAGCGGCCCGCGGCCGACCGGTTCACCGACAGAGGGCTCGACGCCGGACCTCCAGGCCGCTGCGCACCGGCTGGCGGCGCTGGCGGACCGGTTGCGCGCCGTGCGCACGCAGCTGGCCGGGAACGCCGGCGAGGGGACCAGGCCGGAACAGCGGCCTGGCGAGGCGGGCGACCGGTCGGAGGACCAGCCGCATTGAAACTGTTCGTCGACTCGTCGGACCCAGGCGAGGTCCGGCGCTGTTTCGAACGTGGATGGGTCGAAGGTGTGGCGACCGGGCTCTCGGCGGCTGATCGTGCGCTGGCCGACCTCTGCGCGAGCACGCGGGGGCCGATCACGGTGGCCGTCCAGGGCGCCGATTGGCGCGCCATGCTGGACGAAGCGCGCGCTCTGTGGCGGCTGGACGCGCGGGCGATCGCGCGGCTGCCGGCCAACGTCGACGGCGTGAAAACGGCCCGCGCCTGCGCCGAGCAGGGGATCGCGACCCACCTCGAGGGGTGCGATTCACCGGCGCAGGCGGTGCTGGCGGCCAAATCCGGCGCGCGCTACGTCTCGCCGCTGGCGGGCGCGTCGCTGGGCGTCAACGAATTGATTCGTGGGATGGCTGCGATGTTCCGGACCTACCGGCTGCCCGCCGAGGTATTCGTGCTGACGGTCCGCAGCCCGAGCCAGGTCGTGGACGTGGCCCTGGCCGGCGCGGCGGTGGCCGCCGTGCCGGCGGCGGTGCTGGAGCAGGTCATCAAGTCCGACCCGCCGGGCGGAGGCGTCTCGAAGTAGCGCCGTGCCCCGAGTCCGCCAGCACGTCAATCCCCTGAAGTCCGACCTGCTCGAGATCGCGGACGTGCCGCGCATCGTGCCCGGGGCTGGGCAGCCGCTGGAGGTCGAGCTGGGGGCCGCCGAGGCGCACTTCCTCATCGACCGCGCCGGCGCCGAGCCGGAGGCGCTGTTCGTCGGCGTCGAGATCCGGCGGGAGCTGGTCGAGGCTACCAACGCCGACTGCGCGCGGCGCGGGCTGCGCAACGTGCGCCTGGTGTTCGCCAACATCTCCGTCGACCTGCCGCGGCTGTTCGCGCCGGGCAGCGTCCGGCGCTTCTTCCTGAACTTTCCCGACCCCTGGTTCAAGAGCCGGCAGCACAAGCGGCGGGTCATCAACCCGGAGCTGGTCGCCGAGCTGGCGCGCGCCCTGCAGCCCGGCGGCGAGCTGTACGTCATGACCGACATCTTCGCGCTGGCGCTGGATGCGATGGCGGCGCTGGAGACGTCGCCCGCGTACGCCAGCGCGTCGGGCGCCTGGACGTTCGCGCGCCACAACCCTTACGGCGCGAAGTCGCGGCGCGAGCGGCAGTGCGAGCAGGAAGGCGCGCCCATCTGGCGGCTTCTATATCGCCGCGTCGATTCCGCCGTCTGAGGCGTCCGCCCCGGGACCGCTGTTCTGGTACTCCCACAGGCGGTTGCCGTCGGCGCTGAAGGGGCGGGCGGTGGTTGCGGCGGGTGACCACGGGGCCGCGGTTCGGATCTGGGGACCGAGGACCGAGCCCCGGACCAGGGCCTGGCCGTTGGGCGAGGCGCCGGGCATGTAACACGCGACGCCCTCGTCCCACGCGCGGCCGAGCGCGATGAGGTTGGCGGGCGTGCCGGCGGCCGCCGTGAACGTGCTGCCGGTGACCAGGAAACCGTAGGGGTTGCCGGCCGCCGTGCTGGGCGCCAGATAGTTGCCGCCCTTCGCCCCCTGGCGCGCGGTGAGGACGTTCAGCGTGCAGCCGTCGAAGACGGCCGTGCCGCGCCCGAACACGAAATCCACGTCCCCTTCGACGTACGACGACTTGAAGTAGGCCCGCGCCACGGTCAGGGTGCTGGGCGTCTTCACGTAGAGCGTGTCCTGGTTACCCAGCACGCGGACGTTCTCGAAAATGAGCTGGTCGCCCTGGGTCATCAGCGCGACCGCCTGGTTCGAGCCGGAGGCCGCCTCGGCGTAGTCGTTCGCGAAGGTGAGGTTCTTGGCGCGAAACCCGCTGGCGAAGGCCGCGAACGTGGCGCTGCCGCTGGTCCCGTAGGAGGTCCCGCTGCCGCCGCTGCACGGGTTGGTGCCGGCGTCCAGCGGCTTGCCGGCGGCGTTCGCCGCGACGATGGTGACCGCGGTGGCATCGCTGTCGGCGCCGTAAAGCGTGATGGGCGGGGCCGTCTTCGGCACGCAGACCACCTCGCGGTAGGTGCCCGGCTTCACCAGGATGAAGACGCGGCTGCTGCTGGTGGACTGGGCGGCGGCGGTGACGGCCGCCTGCACGGTCGCGTGCGAGCCGGTGCCGTCCGGGGCCACGGTGTAGGTCGGCAGGAAGGTCGCGACGTCGCCGGCGCCGGCCGTCGGGTCCCAGTCGTCCGTCACCAGGCTGCCGATCGTCCCGGCCTGCGCCAGATAGGCGAGGGTCGTGTAGCGCGCGGCGTCCGCGCTCCGCAAGAGCGGGCGGGCCGGCGTCCCCGACAAGCTGAGACCGGGCGCGCCCGCGCCGCCGTCGGGCGTCACGCACCCGGCGGAGCCGCCGCCGGGGCCGGAGCCGCCGAATCCCGCCCCGGCGCCGGAGGTCCCGCCGGAGCCCGCGCCGGACCACCCGCCCGCGCCGTCGAGGCCGGAGCCGGCCGCCCCGCCCGTTGCGCCCGTCACGCCCGTCGAGGCGAGCGTCCCGGCCGCCCCGCCGGCTCCCCGGTTCGCTGTTCCCTGGCTGCCTCCGCAACTGTTCCCGGTCGCGGCCAGCGCCGCGCCGCCCAGCCACAAGGCCACCCGCACCGCCGTCGGTCGCATCGATTCCGGAGTTGTCGGAACCGAGCGCCGCGGCTCAGGCGCCCGTCAGCCCCCGCCCAGCGAGAGGCGAATCTCCTCGAGATCCTGGATGCGATCGCGGATGGCGGCCGCCTTCTCGAACTCCAGCGCTTCAGACAGCTCCAACATCTGCTTCTTGAGCGCGGCGATGGTGCGCGGCAGCTCCTCGAGGGCCACCTCGCTTCCCGCGGCCTGCTTGGCCGCGCGGGCGACGTCGACGTAGTCGTCTTGCGCCGTCCCGGCCAGCGCGGCGATGGCCTTCTCGATCGTCTTCGGCGTGATGCCGTGACGCTTGTTGTGGGCTTCCTGGGCCGCCCGCCGCGCCGCCGTGACCTGGATGGCTTTGCGCATCGAGTCCGTCTCGCGGTCGGCGTACATGATCACCTTGCCGCGCACGTTCCGCGCCGCGCGCCCGATGGTCTGGATCAGCGACCGCTCGGCGCGCAGGAACCCCTCCTTGTCGGCGTCCAGGATACCGACCAGCGACACCTCGGGCAGGTCCAGCCCCTCGCGCAAAAGGTTGATCCCGACCAGCACGTCGAACTCGCCCAGCCGCAGGTCGCGCAGGATCTCGATCCGTTCCAGCGTGTCGATGTCGGAATGCAGGTACCGCACGCGGACGCCGAGCTCGGTGTAGTACTCGGTCAAATCCTCGGCCATCCGCTTGGTGAGCGTGGTGACCAGCACGCGGTCGCCCATCTTGATCCGCTCGCGGATTTCGCCCAGCAGATCGTCGACCTGGCTGCCCACCGGCCGCACCTCGATCTCCGGGTCCAAAAGGCCCGTCGGGCGGATGATCTGCTCGACGACGACGCCCTCCGAGCGCTGCAGCTCGTACTCGGCGGGCGTGGCCGACACGAACACCGCCTGGGCGGCCCGCGCCTCCCATTCGTCGAAGCGCAGCGGCCGGTTGTCCAGCGCCGACGGCAACCGAAACCCGAAGTCGACCAGCGTCTCCTTGCGCGAGCGGTCGCCTTTGAACATCGACGCGATCTGGGGAATCGTCTGGTGCGATTCGTCGACGAACAGCAGGTAGTCCTTGGGGAAGTAATCCAGCAGGGTGGGCGGCGGCTCGCCGGCGGCGCGCCCCGACAGGTGGCGCGAGTAGTTCTCGATCCCCTTGCAGCGCCCCATCTGCTCGAGCATCTCCAGGTCGTAAAGCGTCCGCTGCTGCAGCCGCTGCTCCTCGACCAGCTTGTTCTCGGCCTTGAGCTGCGTCAGCCGCTCGCGCAGCTCTTCCTTGATCCCGTTCATGGCCCGCGTCAGCTGGTCGGCCGGCGTGACGTAGTGCGAGCCGGGAAAGATCGAGACCTCGTCGATCTTGCGCAGCACCTTTCCGCGCAGCGGGTCCACCTCGGAGATGGCGTCGATCTCGTCGCCGAACCACTCGACCCGGATGGCCTTCTCGCGCTCGTAGGCCGGGAAGATCTCGACGGTGTCGCCGCGGACGCGGAAGGTGCCGCGCGAAAAATCGACGTCGTTGCGCTCGTACTGGATCTCGACCAGCCGCCGCAGGACCGCGTCGCGCCGCACCTCGACCCCGCGCGCCAGATCCAGCTTCATCCCCAGGTAGGCTTCGGCGGCGCCGATGCCGTAGATGCACGACACCGACGCCACGATCAGCGCGTCCCGCCGGGTGAGGAGCGCGTAGGTCGCCGCGTGGCGCATGCGGTCGATCTCTTCGTTGATGAGCGAATCCTTCTCGATGTACGTGTCCGTCGACGGGACGTACGCCTCGGGCTGGTAGTAGTCGTAGTAGCTGACGAAGTAGTGGACCGCGTTGTCCGGGAACAGCTCCTTGAACTCCAGGTAGAGCTGGTGGGCCAACGTCTTGTTGTGCGCCATCACCAGCGTCGGGCGCTGAATCTTCTCGACGACGTTGGCCACCGTGAACGTCTTGCCGCTGCCGGTGATCCCCAGCAGCACCTGCGACGGGTCGTTGCGCCTGATGCCGGCGACCAGCTCGTCGATGGCCCGCGGCTGATCGCCCATCGGGGCCAGCTGGGTCTTGAGGCGGAAGGGCGTCGGCAAAACGCTATAGTGTACGCGATGAAAATCCGCGGGTACTACGCCATCCTGGACGCCACGCCGCCTCTCCTCGAGGAGGACGCGGCGCTGCTGGCGGCCGCGCGCCGGCTGCTCGGGGGCGGCCCGTCGTGCCTGCAGTTGCGTGCCAAGGGCTGCGGCGCCCGGGCCATGCTGCACGGCGCGCGCCGGTTGCTTCCCCTCTGCCGCGAGCACCGGGTTCCGTTTTGCGTCAACGACCGGCTGGACGTGGCGCTGGCGGCCGCGGCGGACGCCGTTCACCTGGGGCAGGACGATCTGCCGCTGGCCGATGCGCTCCGCATCCGGGGCGAGCTCGGCCGGGGCGACCTGGCGATCGGATTTTCGACGCACAACCGCGAGCAGGCGATCGCCGCCGCCGCCGCCGGCGCCGACTACATCGGCTTCGGGCCGATCTTCGCGACCACCAGCAAGCTCGACCCCGACCCGGTGGTCGGCCTGGACGCGCTGGCCGACGTCTGCCGCGCGGTGTCCGTCCCGGTGGTGGCCATCGGCGGGGTGGCCCTGTTCAACGTCCCGGCGGTCGCCGCCGCCGGCGCGTCGGCCGTCGCGCTGATCTCGGCCATCGCGGGCGCGCCCGATCCGGCCGCCGCCGGCCGCGAAGTCAACGCCGCGTTCAGCTTCGCCCCCGGCTGACCCGGAGCGCCCGCGCCCGCCGCCGGCCCGTTCGCGGGCGCCGCCGGCAGCCGGCCAGCCGGCACGACGGTGAAGCCGGGCCCAGGACCGGCGTCCGGGCCGTCTTCGTGCCGGCGCCTCCGAACCGGGGCTCGGTCACGTCCGCGCCGGCCGCGGCCCGGTCAGCTGGTGCAGGCGGACCGGGGCAGCTTGGCGATCGACTTCAGCTCGCCGCGGGCGTCGGACGCGCGATGCGACTTGGGGAACCGCTTGACCAGGTCCGAGAGCAGCGCGCGCGCGTCGGTGCAAAAGTGCAGCTGGACGAAGGAGAGCGCGAGCTGCCACATCGCCTCCGGCACTTCCGGGGACGTCGAGTAGGTGTTCAGCACCTTCTGAAACTCGGCCGCGGCGTTCGGGTACTTCCCCTCTTGCACGAACGACATGCCGATGGCCACGTAGGCCTGCGGCGCGCGCGGGTCCTGCGGGAACCGCTGGACGAACACGCGGTAAAACCGCCGCCCTTCGTCGCGCTGGCCCGACGCCAGCCGCTGTCCGGCCTGCGTCCAGAGCTGGTCCTTGTCGGTCGGCATCTCGGGGGCGACGCGATCGACGATCTTGTTCTGCGTCTGCTCGAGGGCCGCCAGCCGGGTCTCCAGCCGGTTCTGAGAATCGGTGTCCTGGCGGGTCTGCTGGTCGACGTTGTGGGCGATCTCTTCGATGCGCCCCTGCAGCGCCGCGATGTCCTGCTCGGACTTGGCGACCTTGGCCCCGACGTCGGCCGAGTTGCGCGTCAAAAGGGCCGTCGCCTCGTCCAGCACCTTCTTCAGGCGGACGACCTGCTCTTTGTACTCCTTGTCGCGCTTGTCGATCTCGTCCAGGCGGGTGCGGAGGACGGCGATGTCGGACTGCATCTGCTGCCCCTCCGTCGTGGTCACGCACGCGGAGGGGCCGAGCAGCCCCAGCAGGCCGAAGGCCGCGACGGCCAGGCGCGATTTACTTCCAGGTGAAGTCGACACGGCGGTCCTGCGCCCAGCTCGGCTCGTCGGTTCCCTTGGCGTCCAGCGATCCGCGCGGCAGGACCGACAGCTTGTTTCCGTCGAGCCCCAGCCGCCCCAGATGGTCGCGCACCGACTGGGCGCGCTTCTCCGACAGTGCCAGGTTGTATTCCTGGGTGCCGCGCGGGTCCGCGTGGCCGACCAGCGTCGCCGGACGGCCGACCTGCTTGAGGCAATCCGCGTCGTGCGCCAGCGCGGCCGTCGCCTCGGTCGTGAGGGCCGACTCGTTGAAGTCGAAGAAGACCGGGTCCAGCTTGCACTGGGTGGGCGGCGGCGGCGGCGTCCTCTCGGCCGTGCAGAAGCCGTTCAGGCAGTCCTCGTTCTGGGCGCAGTCGTTCTCGGTCTTGCACGCCTTCTTCGCGGTGCAGCTCCCGGCCACGCAGTGCTGTCCGCCCGGGCACTCCCGGTCGGAGGCGCAGGCGCGGCACCGGTTGGCGATGCACTCCTGGTTGGCGGGGCACTGGGCCTTGCTGGTGCAGTAGCCCGCGATGGGCTCGCACTTGCCCGCGTTGCACTGGTTGCCGGCCGGGCAGTCATTCGTGTCGCGGCACTGCTGGCACTTGTTCGCGACGCAGAATTCCTTGGGGTGGCAGTCCTTGTCCGTTTCACAGGACGGATAGTCCGGCTTGCACCCGGCCAGCAGCGCGCCGGCAATCAGGACCAGCAAAGCGCTAGGAAGCCGAAGACCCTGTCTTCGCATGTGAGAACCCCCGGAACGGGAATGAGGAGCGGACCAGAACCGCAGAAAAGACCGCCAGAACCGTACGTTTGGTTGCTCTCAATGTCAACGCGATCTCCGTCGAGGAAAAATGTCATGTCCGGGCAGCCCCCGACAGCGATTCGGCTTTGGTCCCGGTCCGTGGTATTTGAAGGGGCCCGGTCGGACGCCCCCGCGTGAAGTGGTTCATCGTTCACCTCTCGACCCTGACGCCGCTGGGGGCTTACACCTGGCTGGGCGGGATCTTGCTGTTGTGCGGGCTGGGGCTGCCGATCCCGGAGGACATCTCGCTCATCGCCGCCGGATATTTTTCCTGGCGCGGCGCGCTCGACATCACCAAGGCCTTCCTGGTCTGCTTCGCGGCCGTCCTGGCCGGCGATTCCCTGGCGTTCTTCCTGGGGCGGCATTTCGGGCGCCGGGTGCTGGCCAGCCGCGTGGCCCGAAAATATTTCACGCCGCGCCGGCAGCTGCGGGTGCGCGCCTACTTCCGCAAGTTCGGCAGCAAGGTCATCCTGGTCGGCCGGTTCACGCCGGGGCTTCGCTTCACGATCTTCTTCACCGCCGGCACCCTGCACCTCCGGCCGCCGGTGTTCCTGATCTACGACTTTTCGGCGGCCGCGTTCACCGTGCCGATCCTCGTCTACACCGCCTGGCTGTTCGGGGGGCAGATCGATCGGGTGATCAGCTATGCCCGACACACCGAGCACGGCATCGTGGTGGCCGTCATCATCGGGGCCATCGTGGTGGCCGCCAAGGCCTGGCGGCGGCACAAGCGGATGATCGCCGCCCGCACCGCCTGCGAGCCCTGAAACGTCAGGCTCCCGGCTGCGGTTCCTGCTGGGTCATGCAGTGCAGGGTCCCCAGCCCCCACACCAGGTCGACGGCGTGGATGCCCACCACCGTCCGGGCCGGGAACAGCTCGGCCAGGATGCCCAGCGCGCGCCGGTCGTTCGGATCGTTGAAGGTGGGGACCAGCACCACCGTGTTGCCGACGTAGAAGTTCGCGTAGCTCGCCGGCAGCCGCACACCGTCCAGCGCCACCGGCGCCGGCATGGGCAGCGCGACCACGCGCAGGCGCTGGCCGGCGGCGGTCGTCGCGCCCTCAAGCCGTTCGCGGTTTTCGCGCAGCGGACGGTGGTTGGCGTCGGCCGGGTTGGGCTCGTCGGCCAGGACCACCGTCCTTTCGTCGACGAAGCGGCAGAGGTCGTCGACATGGCCGTGCGTGTCGTCGCCCGCGATGCCGCGGCCCAGCCAGATGACGTGCTGGACGCCCAGGTGGTCGGCCAGCACCGCCTCCAGCCCCGCTCGCGGCAGGCCGGGGTTGCGGGCCTGGACGGTGTCCAGCAGGCACTCCTCGGTGGCCAGCAGCGTGCCGGCGCCGTTCACGTCGACGGCGCCCCCCTCCAGCACCACGCGCCACGGCTTGCCGCCAATCTCGACCGCGGGCTTCCACTGGCGCAGACGGTAGCGGCGCGCGATGCGATCCGGCAGCGCGTCGTCCCGCTTGTGGTTGGGGTACTTCGCCCAGCCGTTGAAGCGCCAGTTGGTCACCGCCACCTCGCCCGCGGCGTCCTTCACGAACAGCGGGCACGTGTCGCGCGTCCAGCTCCGATCGGTCGGCGCCCGCAGGAAGTCGACGCGCGCCGGATCGACGCCCACGCGCTCGAGCAGGGCCCGGGCGCGCCCCTCGACGGCGGCGTCGTGCGACAGGATCCGGACGCGCTCGCCGCCGGCCAGGTGGCGGACCACCTCGCCGTAGACCCACGGGATGGGCGCCAGCTTGCCCGGCCAGTCGCGCGGCTCGTGCGGCCAGGCCAGCCAGGTGGCGGCGTGCGGCTCCCATTCGGCCGGCATGCGGAACCCCAGCGCGGCGGGCGTCGCCGGGTCGGCCGCCCGCGCGCGGCCGCGCCTAGGCGCTGCCGTCATCGTCGATGAAGCGGCGTGTGATCGCCCCATAGGCGTCGATGCGGCGATCGCGCAGGAACGGCCAGTGGCGGCGGACCTCTTCCTGGTGCTTGCGGTCGACGGTCACGATCAGCGTCTCTTCTTCCGTGCGCGAGGCCTCGGCCAGCACCACGCCGAACGGATCGGCGACGAAGCTGCCGCCCCAGAACTCGATCCCCTTGCCGGTGGTGTTGGCGGGCTTTTCGAAGCCGACCCGATTCACGGCGGCCACGTAGACGCCGTTGGCGATGGCGTGGGCCCGCTGCGCCGTCTGCCAGGCCGTGGCCTGCCCGGCCCCAAACTCGGCCTTCTCGTCGGGGTGCCAGCCGATGGCGGTCGGGTAAAAGAGGACGTCGGCGCCGGCCAGCGCCGTCAGCCGGGCCGCCTCGGGATACCACTGGTCCCAGCAGACCAGCGTGCCGATTCGCCCGCAGGCCGTGTCCCAGGCGCGGAACCCCAGGTCGCCGGGCGTGAAGTAGAACTTCTCGTAGTAGAGCGGGTCGTCCGGGATGTGCATCTTCCGGTACTTGCCCAGCAGCTTGCCGTCGGCGTCGATGATGGCCGCCGTGTTGTGGTAGACGCCGGCCGCGCGCCGCTCGAACAGCGAGCCGACCACGACCACGCCCGCCTCGCGCGCCGCCCGCGCCAGCGCCTCCGTGCTGGGGCCGGGGATCGGTTCCGCCAGGTCGAACACCGCGTGGTCTTCGCTCTGACAGAAGTATTGCGTCCGGAACAGCTCGGGCAGGCAGACCAGGTTGGCGCCCTGGCGGCCGGCGGCGGCGATGCGCTCGACGGCACGCGCCAGGTTGTCGGCGGGATCGGCCGTGCAGCGCATCTGCACCAGCGCGATCTTGAACGTGGCGGGCGTCGGCACGGCGTAACTATTGTCGCCGCCCCCAGCGGCGTCAATCGGCGTTTGCGGAGCCGAGCTTCGCCCGCGCGCGCGTCGCGGCGGCACCGACGGGAGCCCCTTCGGCGGTCCCGTCGATCCAGGTTCACGTCACCGCAGCAGCAGGTCCAGCGTGTTGGCCAGCAGCCGCTCCCAGACCGGGCGCGCCGTCGCGTAAAGGCGCGCGGTGTCGGCGACGATGCGCGCCGTCGCGCCGTCGCCCAACGCCGCGCGCGCGAACGCGGCATCCGCGCGCGCCCACAGGCCGATGGTCTCCTGTTCCAGCTCGCAGTGGAATTGGAAGCCGACCTGGCGTCCCAGCCGGAAAGCCTGATTCGCGCAGGTGGCGGTCGAGGCCAGGTGCGCCGCGCCGGCCGGCAGATCGAAGGTGTCGCCGTGCCAGTGCAACACCAGCGGCTGCGGCGGCAACCCCGCCAGCAGCGGCTCGCGCGCGGCGTCGATGAGGTCGACCGTTCCCCAGCCGACCTCGCGCGCGGGCACCGGCTGTCCGCCGGGCCCAGGGCGCGTGTTCGGGTACACGCGCGCCCCGGCGCCGGCCGCCAGAAGCTGCGCCCCCAAGCAGATGCCCAGCACCGGGGCGTCGCGCGCGATCAGCTCTCGCAGGAGCGCGATCTCCCGGCCCAGGAACGGCCAGCGCGGGTCGCCCGCGTCGCCCACCCCCATCGGGCCTCCCATGAGCACCAGCAGCTCGTCGGGGGCCAGGTCGGGCGGCACCGCCTGGCCGGCGTAGACCGCGCGCACGTCGCAGCCGATCCCACGCGCCGCCAGCGCCCCGACCAGCAGCTCCGGTCCTTCCGTCTTCGTGTGCTGCAGGACGATCGCGCGCATGGTCAGTCCCGCATCTTCGCCCAGGCGGGGGGGGGCGCTTCAATCGACATCGTCTCGCCCGAGCGCGGGTGCCGAAAGTGGATCGCCCAGGCGTGCAGCCTCAGCCCGGTCTCCGGGGCGGCGCTGCCGCCGTCACCGTAGAGCGGGTCGCCGACGATCGGGTGGCCGGCCGCCGCCAGGTGTGCCCGGACCTGGTGCGCGCGCCCTTTCGAAAGCCGCACCCGCACCAGGCTGGTCTGGCCGCGCGGCTCCAGCAGCTCCCAGGTGGTGTGCGCCGCCAGCGGCGCGCGCCCGCCCCCGACGCGCACGCGCGCGCCGCGGCGCCCGGCGCGTCCGATCGGTTCCAGCGACTCGCCCGCGCCGGCGGCGCCGTGCACCTCGGCCAGATAGATCTTCTCGCAGCTCGGGTCGGCCAGCGCGCGCCGCAACGCGCGCCAGGCGTCCGGCCGGCGCGCCGCCAGCAGCACCCCGCTGGTCGCGGTGTCCAGCCGATGCACCAGACCGCCCTCGCGCGGGTCGGGTGAGGCCGCCGCGCACTCCGGGAACCGCCCCACCAGCGCGTTGGCCGCCGTCCCTCGCTCGCCCGCCGACAGCGGGTGAGAGGGGATTCCCGCCGGCTTGGCGACCGCCACGAAGTCCGCGTCCGCCAGCAGCACCTCCAGCGCGGCGGCCGCTTCGGGCGTCACCCGGCGTCCTTCGGGCGTCTCGGCCCCGCTCCGGGCGTCGTCCACCTCCAGCGTTTGACCGGCGCGAACCCGGTCGCCCTTTCGCGCGGGCCGACCGTCGAGGCGCACCGCGCCGGCGGCGACCAACCGGCGGGCCGCCGCCACCGACAGCCCGGGGATGGCGCGCGCGACAGCTCCGTCGACGCGGGCGCCGGCCGCGTCCGGCTCGATCGCGAACCGACCCACGCGACCCGCTACTTCTTCTTGGCGGCCGGGCGCGCGGGCTTGCCGGCGCCCGACTTGCCCGTGGCCGACTTGCCGGCGCCCGACCTGCCGGGGGCCGACTTGCCGGCGCCCGATCGGGGCGCCGCGGCCAGCCGCGCCTTCTTCTTGGTCTCGTCGCCGCCGTGCGCCGCCGCGCCGGCCCTTCGGGACGCCGGCTCGGCACTGGCGTGGGCCGACCCGACCTTTCGTTCGGGGCGGCGCTCGCCCGGCGTCAGCCCGCGCGTCACCTCGTGCGGCGCCTCGCCGGTCGGCGAGTAGACGACGATCCGGTCGCCGGCGTGCAGCTCGGTGTTGTACGAGAAGCGATTGATGCGGGCCAGGTCGCCCGGCGTCAGCCCGTAGCGCCGCCCCAGCTTCGCCAGCGTGTCGCCGGACCTGCAGGTGTACGTGAGGCGCTTCTTGCCGCGGCGGGCGGTCTCCAGCTGCAGGAACTCTTCCGAGCCCAGCGTGACGACGCGGACCCGGGCGGGATCCAGCAGCATCACCCCCGACGGGTCGAAGTCCTTGCGCACGAAGACCTGCAGGATCATTCCGGCGTGCAGCTTGGCCACCGGGTCGAGGTTGTTCCACTCGACCAGGTCGTCAGCGCGGACGCCGAACACGTCGGCCACTTCGTCCAGGCCGTCACCCTCGCGCGTGCGATAGAAGACCCGCTCGCGCCCGTCGTAATTGAACGAGCGATCCGGCACGGCGACCAGCACCGTGTCATCGTCGGCGCCGCGCTGGCCCTCCTTGGCCCCCTCGTCGGACGAGGAGCCCTGTTCGCTCTTGGCGGCGACGGCGGAGGCGCGGCGCGGAACGACGATGGTCGTTCCGCCGCGCAGCTCGATCGAGTCGCGGACGCCGTTCATCTTGCGAAGCTGCTTGGCGGACGTGCCGTGCGCTCGGGCCACGTCGTCCAGCGTCTCGCCGAAGCGCAGCACCACCGTCTCGACCTTGTCGCTGTCTCGATTCTTGTCGATGCTGGCCGCATAGACGGCCGCGGTGCCGGGCGGCAGCCGCACCTTGGCCGCTGCTCGGTCGGGCGGCGTGCGGTCGCGGATCAGGTCGGGGTTCAACGCCTCGATGACTTCCGGCTTCGTTCCAGCGGCCCGCGCGATCGTCGCCAGCGCCGTGCCGGGCGCCACGTCGACCTCCTCGTACGCGAACGGCGCGTCCGCCGTGACGTCGCCGAATCCGAACGCGGCCAGATTGTGCCCGACGATCGCGGCCGCCAGGATCTTCGGCACGTAAAGCGTGGACTCCCACGGCAGGCCCGCCTCGTGCCGGGTCAGCTCCCAGTAGTCGTTGGTGTTGTACGACGTGATCGATCGCAGCACCGAGCCGTAGCCGGCGTTGTAGGCCGCGAACACCAGGTACCAGGAGCCGAACCGGACGTAGAGATCCTTCAAGTACCGCGCCGCCGCCTCGACGGACCGCTCGGGATCCCGCCGGGCGTCGACCCAGTAACTGACCTCCAGGCCGTAGGCGCGCGCGGCGCTGGGCATGAATTGCCAGATCCCGCCGGCGCCGACTCGCGAGCGGGCGCCCGTGTCGAAGCCGCTCTCGACCATCGCGACGTAGAAGAGATCCTTGGGCAGGCCCTGGCGGACCAGCTCCTTTTCGAACAGGTCGCGGTAGCGGCCCGCCCGGCGGAGCCATCCCGACATGATCAGGTGCCCCTTGGGATCGTTCTTGAAGTAGTCGAGATACCGCAGGACCTGCGCGTCCCAGCGCACCGGCAGGTCGGGCAGCGCCAGGCTGCGCAGCCATTCGGAATCCGGAGGTGGGGCGGGGCGATCGGCGGTGATGGGGCGCGGCGAGCGCAGCTCGGCGGGGACGTCGCCGCTGCCGCCCCATTCGCCGGGCAGCGAGCTGGGGGGAAGCACGCCGTCCTCGTCGGAGGCGCTGGCCGCCGCGCCGCGGCCGGGCCGCGGGAAGGTTGCTTCTTCGAACCGGCGGATCTCGCGCAGCTCGGGGCTCTCCACGGCGGCGGCGCTGTCGTCGTCGTCGACGGGGGAGCCGCGCACGGCGCGGCGTTCGGCCAGGCTGCGCTCGGGCGGATCCGCCGGCCCGGTCACGGGGTGCGCGGGCGCCGCGTGACCGGCGGCGGGCCGCGCGGCGACCAAAAACGCCAGCGCGATCGTCGAACCGGCGACCGCGCGCCGCGCGCGCGTGTGAACAGACACCGCCATTGTCGGCGGATCGTAGCGGATCGAGTCGGAGACGACAAAATTCCGCGCATTCGCTTGAATGTTCCAAGCAGGGTGCTATAGATGCCCCGTTATGCCCTTCGGCATGGGCTTCGGCGAGCTGTTGCTCGTATTGATCATCGTGGTCGTCGTCTTCGGCGCGTCCAAGCTGCCTCAGCTTGGCGACGGGCTGGGCAAGGCGATCAAGAACTTCAAGCGTGCGGTGAACACGCAGGACGAGATCGACGTCTCGCCCACCACGAAAAAGAACGAGCTCGACGACGAAGCCGGCAAGTCCGGCAAATCCGGCAGCTGAAATCCGGCAGCCGTTTCCGTCTCTCGTTCGACGTGGCCGCGTTTCCGTCCGAACGCCGGTAGGTTTTTTTCGTATCCCGCGATCGACGGGATGCGTCTACGTAAGTGATTGTTGCGACTAGGCTTTTTACCGCGTCACGGAAACGTCAGTTGTATTACATGATTGACGCGGCAATTTGGCTATGACACCCTAAGCCAATGAGCACTGCACGCACGATCAAACGGTACGCGAATCGGAAGCTCTACGACACACGCGACAGCCGCTACGTGACGCTCGATCACATCGCGGCGATGGTGCGTGCGGGAGACGATGTTCGCGTCGTCGAGAACACCACGCGGGCCGACCTGACGACGGCCACCTTGGCGCAGATCATCTTCGAAGAAGAGAAGAAGACGCCTCGCCTGTCGGTGGCCGGCCTGCGCAAGATCATCCAGGGCGGCATGCCGGCCGCCGGCGCGCCGCCGGTCGCGGGCGCGCCCCCTGTTCCGGCGGCGCCGGGCAGCGGCACGGCCGGGTCGGGCGGCGTCGGCGGCGCCGCCGCCTAACCGCTTCGGTTCGCGGCGGGTCGATCGCGCCCGTCGCGGGAGGTTCGGAACCGTCTCAGGGTTCCGAAGTCCTTAGAAATCGAAGCCGCCGGAGAGCGAGA
>JAICYS010000278.1 GCA_025934105.1 Myxococcota bacterium
AATTTCCTGGTGCTGGACGAGCCGACCAACCACCTGGACATGGGCACCAAGGAGATGATCGTCCGGGCGCTGGGCGGCTACGACGGGACGATGCTGTTCGTGTCGCACGACCGCCAGTTTTTGGCCAAGCTGTCCAACCGCGTCCTCGAGCTGGACGGCGGCAACGTCACCAAGTACGGCGGCGGCTACCTGGAATACGTGGCGCGCAGCGGACACGAAGCGCCCGGGCTGCACTGAACTGAGCGGCCGTCACGGCCCGGTCAGGGTCAAATCGTCGGTGACGGTGGCGTGGCCCCTCGGGCCCATGTTCATCGCGGCGGCCAGGTCGGCGCAGCTTCCCCCTCCCAGGCGCCGTTGCGGACCGGCCGGTTCTGTCTCACTGTTTCCGGCGTGAACCTGCCCGTCACTGCGCCGGTCCTTCCGATGCTCGCCAAGCGCGTCGCCGAGATCCCCGACGGCCCGGGGTGGATCTTCGAGCCCAAGTGGGACGGTTTCCGGGCGCTCGTCTTCCGCGACGGCGGCGAGATCCTGATCCAGAGCCGCGACGAGAAGTCGCTGAACCGATACTTCCCGGAGCTGGTCGAGGCCCTGGCGGCCGCGCTGCCGCCCCGCTGCGTGCTGGACGGCGAGATCGTGCTGGCCCGCGGCGAGGAGCTGGACTTCGAGATGCTGCAGCAGCGCATTCACCCGGCCGCCTCGCGCGTGAAGCTGCTGGCGCAACAGATCCCCGTCTCGATCGTCTTCTTCGATCTGCTGTGCGACGGCGATCGCGATCTGCGCGGTGCGCCCTTCCGCGAGCGGCGCGCGCTGCTGGAGGCGCGGTTGGCCGGCGCCATGCCGCCGATTCACCTGACGCCGGCGACCACCGATCGCGCGCTGGCCGCCGACTGGTTCCGGCGGTTCGAGGGCGCCGGCCTCGACGGCGTGGTCGCCAAAGCGGCCGAGGGCGCGTACCAGTCGAACAAGCGCGTCATGTTCAAGGTGAAGCACGAGCGCGAGTGCGACTGCGTCGTCGCGGGTTTCCGCTGGCACGCCCGCGACCCGCAGGCGGTCGGCTCGTTGCTGCTGGGGCTCTACGACGCCGAGGGCAAGCTGCAGCACGTCGGCGTCGCCGCCAGCTTCACGGCCGCCAAGCGGCAGGAGCTGGCGCAGCTGCTGGAACCGTACCGCGCCAACGCGCTGGCCGACCACCCGTGGCGCGAGTGGGCCAGCGCCGCCGAGCTGGACGCGATGGGCCACCGCGTGCCCGGCGCCAAGAGCCGCTGGAGCCAGGGCAAGGATCTGTCCTGGGAGCCGATCCGCCCCGAGCTGGTGGTCGAGGTCGCCTACGAGCACATGCAGGGAACCCGGTTTCGCCACACCGCCCACTTCCGCCGCTGGCGCCCCGACAAGAACCCGCGCGACTGCACCTACGAGCAGCTCGAGGTGGTGCCCCCGCACGAATTGAAGGCCATCTTCGCCGCCGGGCGGTGAGGCGGCCTCCCGCCGGTTCAAGAGCTCGGCTTGGCCCCGGCGGGAACGCGGCCGTGCCGCCACTTCTCGCGCCATTCCCGGGTCGGATCGTCGTCGGGATCCGGTGTGTCTTGCTTGGGCCGGTCCGCCTCGGGGACGTGGCGAAGGTTGAGGCGGATGCGCGTCCAGGTCGAGGAGCGGCCGCGCATGGAGTCGACGAGGACGTCGTCGGCGGCCAGGTGGGCGGCGGCCTCGGGGTGGCGGCCCTTCCAGCGCTCGAGGCCGGCCAGCGCCGCGGCCTTGTCGGGTGAGTTGGCGACCACGATCAGCGGCATCTTCGAGACGCGGCGGCCGCCGGCGGCCGCCTGGGGCGCGCCTTTCCGGGCCCGCGACGGCGCGACCCGGGGGGCTTCGCCGTCGGCCTTGCGGAAATGCGGCGGCCAGGGCGCGTCGCCGAGCCCCGCCGCCTCGTCGCGCGCGGCCAGCTCCAGCAGCGGCTCCAGGCTGCCGGCGGCGCCGTCAATGCGCTCGTGCGGGTCGCCCTTGGCGGCGAACCGCGCCGGCATGGTGGCGACCGTGAAGTCGGCCGGCTCGCAGTCGGCCACCTCGCTCCAGTCCAGCGGCGCCGAGACGCGCGCGTCGGGCAGCGGCCGGATCGAATAGGCCGAGCAGGTGGTCCGGTCCTTGGCGTTCTGGTTGTAATCGAGAAAGACGCCGTGACGCTCTTCCTTCCACCACTTCGAGGTGGCCAGCGCCGGGGCGCGCCGCTCGATCTCGCGCGACAGCGCCAGCGCCGCCCGGCGCACCTCCGTGAACGTCCAGCGCGGCTGGAGCCGCACGTTGACGTGCATCCCGCGCGAGCCGCTGGTCTTCGCCCACCCGGTCAGCCCCAGCTCCTCGAGGAGGGCCTTCACCTCCAGGGCCACCCGGCGCACGTCGTCCCACGCCACGCCCGGGCCGGGGTCCAGATCCACGCGCAGCTCGTCGGGGTGGTCGAGGTCGCCGGAGCGCACGGGGTGCGGGTGCAGCTCGATGCAGCCCAGGTTGACGACGAAGGCCAGACCGGCCTCCTCGTCGACGACGATCTCCTCCGCCGTCCGCCCCGAGGGGAACGACAGCGTCACGGTGCGCAGCCAGTCCGGACGCTGCTCGGGCGCGCGCTTCTGGTAAAAGGCCTCCCCCTCGGCGCCGTCGACGAATCGCTTCAGCACGATGGGCCGGTCGCGGATGCCGCGCAGCGCGCCCGCCGCCACCGCCAGGTAGTAGCGGACGACGTCCAGCTTGCTCAGCTTGGCCTGGCGCGAGAAGTACGGCTTGGCCGGGTGCGTGACGCGGACGTCGTGGCCACCCAGCGTGAGGATCTCGACGTCCTCCCTCTTTGGCTTCTTCTCCCCTTTGCTGGCCATCCCGCGAAGGCTACAACTCGGGGATGCCCGACCGCAAAACCGAGGTGCTCGAGATGCTGCGCGAGCTGGCCGAGCTGACCATGCTCGACGAGCAGGACCCGCAGTCCTTCCGCGTGCGCGCCTACGAGAGCGCGTCGCAGGCCATCGCCGCGCACGCCGGCGACCTCGGCGCGCTATCGGTCAAAGAGCTGCAAAAGCTGGAAGGCATCGGCAAGAGCACCGCCGAGAAAATCCGGGAGCTGCTGGACAGCGGCAAGGTCGCCAAGCTGGAGCTGCTGCGCGGCAAGCACCCGCCGGGCGTGGTGGCGCTGCTGCGAATCCAGGGGCTGGGGCCGAAGGCGCTGCAGCGGCTGCGGACCGAGCTGGGCGTTCAGTCGATCGACGATCTGCGCCGCGTGCTGGCCGAAAAGCGGCTGCGCAACCTGGCCGGGTTCGGCCAGAAGTCCGAGGAGAAGCTGGCCCAGTCGCTGGCCCGCCTGGAGGCGCAAGGCCCGCTCGAGCGCACGCCGATCTCGGTGGCGCTGCCGCTGGCCGAACGGATCGTGGCGGCGCTGCGCGACGTCCCCGGCGTCGTGCACGCCGAGTTCTGCGGCTCGCTGCGGCGCTTCTGCGAGACCATCGGCGACGTCGACGTCATCGTGGCGGCCGCCGACCCCGGACCGGTCACGCAGGCCTTCCTGGCCATGAGCTTCGTCGACCGCGTGCTGGGGCAGGGCGACTCGAAGACCACGGTGGTCACCCGGCGCGGCACGCAGGTGGATCTGCGGGTGGTGGCGCCCCACCAGATCGGCGCGGCGCTGCTGTATTTCACCGGCTCGAAGGGGCACAACATCAAGCTGCGCATGCGGGCGCTGGCCCGCGGCCTGACCTTGAACGAGTACGCGCTGTCCCGGATCGAGGGCGGCCAGATCGTCGCCGGCGAGACCGAGGAGCAGATCTACCGGGCGCTGGATCTGCCGTTCATCCCGCCGCAGCTTCGCGAGGACGCGGGCGAGATCGAGGCGGCCGAGCGCGGCGCGCTGCCGCCCGCCATCCCGCCGCTGACCGGCGACTTTCACCTGCACACCACGGTCTCGGGCGACGGCCGCTCGACGCTGGAAGAGATGGTGGCGGCCGCCGTCGCGCGCGGCTACACGGTGCTGGCCGTGACCGATCACGCGGAAGGGACGGTGTCGGGCGTGCCGCGCGAGACGCTGCTGGCGCAGCGCCAGCGGTTCCGCGCGCTGCAGGCCACCCTGGGCGACAAGCTGCGCCTGCTCCACGGGGTCGAGCTGAACATCGGCCCGGCCGGCGAGCTGGACTACGATCTCGAGTTCCGGCGCCAGTTCGACTGGTGCCTGGCCTCCGTGCACGACCACTTCGACCTGGATCGCACCGCGCAGACCCGCCGGGTGGTCGCGGCCATGCAGGATCCGGCCGTCCGGATGATCGGTCACCTGTCGGCGCGAATGATCGGGGGCCGCCCGCCCATCGAGCTGGACCTGGACGCGATCGGCGCCGCGGCGGAAGAGACGGGCACCGCGCTGGAGATCAACGGCGCGCTGCCGCGGCTGGATCTGTCGGAGGAGGCGCTGCGCCGGCTGCGCGGCCGCAACGTCACCTTCCTGCTGGACAGCGACGCCCACCGCGCCGACGAGCTCGAGCGCGCACGCTACGCGGGCCTGCACGCCGCCCGGGCCTGGGTCGACCCCCAGAAGATCGCGAACGGCTGGCCGCGGCAGCGGCTGCTGGACTGGATCGCCGCCGGCTGACCCGACGAATCGGGCCGCCCCGGGGGAGCCCGCGTCCGGCGACCACGTCGAACGCCCGCTCCCCTGGCCCGTGCAGCGGCACGGTGACCATCGGGGGCGCAGATGCGCTACGCTCCGCGCATGCGGCCGGCTCGCGTTCATCTGGTCGACGGGACCTACGAGCTGTTCCGCGCGCATTACGCCAAGCGCCCGGATCACCGGGACCCGTCAGGCGCCGATCGCAAAGCGACCGTCGGCGTGGTCTCGTCGCTGCTGGCGCTGCTGCACGATCCCGACGAAGCCGTCACCCACCTGGCCGTGGCCTTCGACAACCCGATTCGATCGTTCCGCAACGACCTCTTCGCGGGTTACAAAACGGATGACGGCGTGCCGCCCGAGCTGCGGGCCCAGTTCGACGCGGTCGAAGAGGGCGTTCGCGCGCTGGGCGTGACCGTCTGGTCGATGCGCGAGCACGAGGCGGACGACGGCCTCGCCACCGGCGCGCGGCTGTTCGCCGACCAGGTCGGGCAGGTGCGCATCATGACGCCCGACAAGGATCTGGGGCAATGCCTGCGGGGCGAGCGCGTCGTGCAGATCGATCGCCGGCAGAAGAAGCTCACCGACGAAGCCACGTTCCGCGCGCTGCGCGGATTCGCGCCGGCCAGCGTCCCGGACTTCCTGGCGCTGACCGGCGACACGGCCGACGGCATCCCCGGCTTGACCGGCTTTGGCGAGAAGAGCGCGGCGATGCTGCTGGGCGCGTACCCGCACCTGGAAGACATCCCGGCCGACGCGGCGGCCTGGACCGTCCGGCCCCGGCGCGCCGAGGAGCTGGCCGCCACCCTGGCCGCGCGCCGCGACGAGGCTCTGCTTTACCGCCGGCTCGCGACGCTGGTCGACAGCGTCCCCTTGCGCCAGACGCTGGACGATCTGCAGTTCCGCGGCGTGCCGCGCGACGGCTTCGAGGCCTGGTGCGCGCGGCTCGGGAGCAACAGCTTGCGGTCCGCGCCACGGCGCTGGGCCGAGGCCACGCCAGCCGCCATCACCACCGCAGCCGGAGGGGGAACATGATCGTCGGGGCCCACGTCGTCCTGTCCAGCACCAACGCCGACGCCGATCGCGCCTTCCTGCGCGACGTCCTGGGACTTCCCCACGTGGACGTCGGCGGCGGCTGGTTGATCTTCGGGCTGCCGCCGGCCGAGGTCGCCGTCCACCCCGCCGAGCACGACGGCCGCCACGAGCTCTACCTGATGTGCGACGACGTCCAGGCCTTCACCGCCGACATGGCGCGCCGCCAGGTCCCCTGCAGCCCGCTTCAAAATCTGGGGTGGGGCGTCCTCACCAGCGTGACCTTGCCGGGCGGCGGCAAGGTCGGGGTCTATCAGCCGCGCCACGCCCGCCCGCCGGCCGGCTGAGCTGCCGCGCGGCGCGCCCGATCGCCCGGGGCCCGCGGCTCGGCCGGAGGCCCGACCGCGGCACGTCACGCAAGTCGTTCAATTGTGAAGGATCCAGGCTTGCCACCCATTGATCTAGGCATGGGTCAAGTCAACCTGCACGTCGGCGCGAGTGGCGGAGCGCGGCGCATGGTCATCTCATTTGTGGCCCATGCGGCCCGAATGAATCATAAGCGGCAACTGTCGGGAATAGGGGGATCGCCGTGATAGCCCGCCAACAAATCGTCTCCATTCCACCCCGCCCCTCAAAACATCGCGCCGTCAGCGCCACGGTCTCCATGCTCGCCAAGGATCCCAGCCTGGGCGGCAAGCAGATCGCGGGCGAGCTGGGGATCAGCGTCAGCCGTCTGGCGCGCGTCTTCAAGCGTGACATGGGCATGTCGCTGGTCGAATACCGGAATCGCCTGCGGCTGGACCGGTTCTGGCTGCTGGTCGACGGCGGCCGCCCGAGCTTGCTCGAGGCGGCCCTGGCGGCCGGCTTCGGAAGCTACGCCCAGTTTCACCGGGTGTTCCGGGCCCAGCGCCACGTCACGCCGCGCGAGTACCTGCGCCGCCGCCGCGCCATCCCGAACGGCGCGCCGCCCGAGCCGCCGTCGTTGCCGCCGCCGGGAGATCCCGCGCTGGACGGGACGCGCGACTTCGAAGCGACGCCCGCCCCGGTGGCGGCGTTCGGGCCGCAAGCGGCTGGTTTGTCGGAGGGGCCGCTGCAGCCGGTGGTCCGCCCGCCGTTCTCGGTGCACTAGCGCACCGCCGTCGAAATAGCGTCACGTTCGGCCGACGATCCGCGCCGGACGCTTCGTTGCTTCTCCTCACAATACCTACGGGTATTCCTCGTCGTCGCGCCTCGCGTCCAGCGCGGCTTGTCGGCCTCGGCG
>JAICYS010000222.1 GCA_025934105.1 Myxococcota bacterium
CGTGATCGTCGGCCCCTACCGGGGCCTCCGGGCTCGACTCCGACTGGCGATCTATGGCATCAGATCGCCAGGTCTTCGATGCCCGTCACCTGGCCCCATGGTCCTGGCGAGACGTGGCCCCATCCCCCTGGCGAGTGACAGTCTCAGGTGCTCAGCAGCGTCGCGTGATGACCGTGCTGGAGGGGGCCGACTCGCCTCCTGAGGTTGAAACGATCCGACCGCGAATCGTTTCAAACGCTCTTTCAAGAAGAAAAAAGTGAGTGATTTCGTGGAGCTGAACGGGATCGAACCGTCGGCCTCCTGAGTGCGATTCTGACCATCTACCAGGCGAATCAATAACTTACGACCACGACACATTACCGCAGAGGGAGAAACGCCAGCAGTTCTCGTCAGTTCCAGCGGTAAGGATTCGCCGAAGCATCCCGACCCGAAGCCGAATGAGACCTCCCTCACCTTCGAGAGTCGGGTCATCGCGCCGGGGGCCGGGATTTTAGAGGCGTGGTTGGCGACGCCCGCCAACTGCGTTTTCGTCGCTACCACACAACCGCGTGCGGGACGGGCCGACTCGGACGGCACAGATGTGGCATCGTCTGCCTCTATGGCGTCCTGGGCAGGGTGGGCAACATGGGTGGGCGTGATCTGTAGCCTCGCCTCATCGCTGGTCGGAGGGTGCTCTTCTTCGACGCGGGAGTTCTGCCCATGCCCCTCCGGAGGCGCGATTATCCCGGTCGGTAACCTTGGCGCCCCTCTCGTGGCGGCCTCGGCCGACTCACCGTGCACGATTGCGAATACGACGAGCTCTCCGCCTGACGCCGCTCCTTCGGAAGTGTTCGTCAACGCGCCGGGGGGCGCGACCTGCGAGATTCGGCTTCAGCTCGCCAACGGAACGACTTACAGAACGTCGGCCACCTTCACCGCTGGTCGTGGCTGTTGCCCCTATACGATCTTCGGGACCGTCGGTCCTCTCGAGCTATCAGACGGCGGCGCCCGCGACTGACCTACGCCTGGCGCCCACGAGGACCGTCGCGCCGGGCACTCGACGAGTCCCGGCTTGGCGCGCTGATCGTCGCCTCGCAACGTGGAGGGCGCGGGACGTACGGCAGCCGCGCATTCTGGACGACCTCCGGGAGGCCGGCCAGCCGAACACCCTGGACCGTGCGTTCAACGTGCCGGAGCCGAACCGCGTGTGGGCGAGCGACATCACGTACGTGCGCACCCACGAGGGCTGGCTCTACCTCGCCGTCGTCATCGACTGATCCTGCCCCGACTCGGTGGACGGTTTCGTTACGCTGCCTGAGTTAGGTGCACTCGGGCAAGGGCCGGTAGACGCGCGCGCGGATCGTAAAAGACGGAATCCAGCCGCCTGCGCAGGCGGTAGCGCACCGCCGGCCCGATCGATCGGCCGGTCGCACTGCGCACTCAGAATGCGGCGCGGACGCCCAACGACGGCAGGATCAAACGGAAGCTCTTCTGATCGATCTGGTCCGATTGGTTGATCGTGAGTGCGTAGACCTGCGGCGTCAGCGTGGCGTTCACCAGCTCCGCGTAGAGATCCAACTGAAATTTGTCGTAGTAGACGCGGCGATCGATCCGCACGTCGATCTGGTAAAACGCCGGCAGGCGCTGGCTGGTCTCGTGCGGGACCGCCGCGACGTTGTCATACAGCGAAAACGGCCGCCCGCTGTTGTAATGCGCCCGGCCGCCCAGGGTGGTCCGCCCCCACCGGTAGCCAACGACCAGGTTGAGCACGTGCCGCTGGTCCCAGTCCGACGGACCGACCGCGCCGCCGCCGAACGACCGCAGGTTGTTCGACAGCGTGTACGACAGCCACCCGTAAAGCCGGCGCGTCGGGCGACGCCGCACCAGCAACTCGAGGCCGTACGCCACCGCGTCCCGGTTGATCAGGAAATCGTCGGCCAGCGGATCGGGCTTACGCGGCGCCGGGTCTCGGAGATCGGTCAGCACGTACCGCTGGTAATAACCGGTGGCCGACATCTCGAGCCCGGCGAAGCGACTGGTCTCGAGGCCCACCGACCCCTGCCACGAGCTCTGCAGGCCAAGGCGGCTCAGACCGAATCCGTCTGCGCCGGGGATTTCCAGCGGCAGGCTGGGGAGCTGCGTGAAGCGCCCGCCGGCCAGCCGGATGGCGGTGTCGTCGAGCACCGCGACCCGCGTCGCCAGCCGCGGACCCCAGTCGTGCGCCTGCGCACCCGACACCGCGTAACTGTCCAGGCGCAGCTCGGGGGTCACTTCGACCCGGCGCTGTGGCCGGATGGTCGTCGAGGCGTAGCCGGCCAGCAACGTGGCCATCCGCCGCTGCCCCAGGTCGGACGTGTCCTGCGACAGGGGCACGCCGCCGATGACGGGCTGGTAGCGGGTGATGTCGCCGTCGAAGCCGGCCGACACGTCCACCGCCCTGAAGGACCGCAGAAACGCGAGCCGGGGCGCGACCGTGAAGGTGTCGACGGTGATGGGGTAGACGTCCAGGATTGGCGCGCGCGTGTGATCGTTGCCGACCGCGACGGAGCCCTGCAGCCGTCCCCCGCCCACAGGAGCGCTGGCCCGCAGGCTGACGCGGTTGAAATCGATGTCCAGCTCGTTGGCGTTCGGGGGGCGTCCGGGAACCAGCACGTCGTGCGAGCCGAATGCCAGCAACGTGAGCTGCACCGGCCCCACCCGGCGATCGACGCGGAGCTGATAGTCCCAGTAGGCGAGGCGGATGCTCTGGTCCAGCAGCGAGACCAGCTCGCCGGTGTACGAGTAGCGAGCCGCCGCCACCACGCCGCCGTTGCCCGGCAGCGGCGCCGAGACCAGCGCGCCGGCGTCGAACAGACGGACGTCCACCGAGCTGTGAAGGCGATCGGTCGCTGCGCCGCGCGTGTCGGCGGCCACGATGCCGGCCACGTAGCGCCCGTACTGGGCCGGGTAGCCGCCCGGGAAGAACTGCAGCGAATCGAAGAAGTACGGGTGAATGACCGACGGACCCAGCGCCATGTGAAACAGCTCCGGGACCCGGATGGAATCCAGGAAGAAGCCGGTGTTCCCCGGGTTCGAGCCGCGCACGGCGTAGATCGCCGCCGGCCACGCCACCGTGGTCACACCGGGCAGCGACTCGAGCGCGCGGAACGGATCGCCCATCGTGCCCGCGGTCTGCGTCAGCTCTTCCTTGGTCAGGCGCACCGCCGGCTGCGTCGGCTTGGCGCGCACCACCGTCTCATACCGGACCGCCGACTCGTCGGGCGTGAGGCGCAGTGTCAGCGCGCCGATGTCGCCGCCGCAGGCGTCGACCTCGGTCGCCAGCGGTTCGAACCCGGCGGCGAGCACCGTCAGGCGTCGGGGTCCGCACGGCAGCGCGACTTCGAAATGGCCGCGGGCGTCGGTTTCCCCCAGGGTGGTCGCGTCGACCGCCAGCGACGCGCCGACCACCGAAGCTTGCGTTCCCTTGGACAGCAGCCGTCCGGTCACCCGGCCGACCCGGACCGGCGTCGGCGCGGCCGGCATCGGAAGCGGCGCCGCGTCGGGAGCACCGGCGTCGGACGGACCAACCGCCGCCGCGTCACCGGCCGCGTCCGGCGCGCCCCCGTCCATAACGCCGGCATCAGCCAGCAGCAGCACCGCCAATAGAGCACCGGACCCGATCACGGCACCACGGCCATCCAGATGCCGTCATACGGCGACGGGAAGCGGGCCCTGAATTGGTAGGCGATCTGCGCGCCCGGCGCGACCGAGTCGGCGGCCAGCTTCTGGACGACCGCCGTGACCGTGAATTCCGGCGCAACGACCGTCCCGCGCCCGGTCCCCAGATCGAACACCGTCAAGTCGCCGGCGTTCTCGATGTGGTGCTGGTTGACCAGCAGCCGCGTCTGACCAATCCCCAGCAAGACGCCGTCTTCGCCCATCACCCGGCCGTTTCCGGTGGTGGGATCGACCACGTACAGGTTCGCGCGGTCGTTGGTCGTCGTCCAGTTGCGCGTCAAGACCTGCCCGTCGGCCAGAACCAAGGCGTCGTCGCTTCGTCCGATCGGCGGCGCGAGGGCCGTGCGGGCCCCGGCGGGATCATCTGCCAGGCCGACCTGGAGCAGGCTCGTCTGGTTCGGCAGCGCCGTCGACGAAAACCAGTACGCGCCGTCCGCGCTGAAAGGGCCGTAATAGACGTAGCTCTGCGAACCGTCGAATGCCGCGCCGGGCAGCACCTGGGTGAAGAAGTTCGCGCCTGCGATCTCGACGGGATCAGCCCCCGGCTTCTTGACCCATACCGAGCTCTGGAAATGTGATGTGTCGGGTGAAGGTGCCCCCACGTCCAGCCACAGCTCGGCGTGCCCCGGCCGCCAGTGCGGGGTATCCGAGTCGAATAGATTGTCGGCTCCGAATCCCGGCGGCGCGAACTGTTCCTGCGCGCCGGTGAGCACATTCGTGAACGTGATGGTGTCTGTAGCCGTCACCAACCACTGCTCATCCGGCGACAAAGCGCACAGGCCCCTCTCGGGACATGGCCACTCGTTCAAGGTGACCAGGTCGAGCAACGAAGACGTGCTATTGACCGGATCCGTCGCAGAGCCTCTTTCGATTCGCGCCGACTGCGCAAACCCCTGTTCCTGATAGGCTTGAAGGACCGCGGTGGCGATCACCTCGGGTGCTGCGCCGGGCGACATGCGCACCAACCGCTGCTGCGAATCGACGTAGTACAGCACCTCGCCGATGAAGTACGCCCGATTGGAACCATCGTCGACGGGCGTCGCGCTACCGTCGTCGTCGTACAGCGTCCCGGGGCCGCTCAACGGGAACGCCGATGCGCGGAAGGGAGCGGACTGGATCAAGATCCGTCGACGGCTCGGCGACAGCGTGTAACCGCTGTTCACGGCCAGGTCCGTTTCATCGCCCGTCAAGGGATCGATTCGTGTCAGGTGAAAGTCGCTGCCCGGCTCGGAATCACCTGTCGAGACCAGCAACCTCCCCTGCGCGTCCACCGAGAAGCAGCCGCCCCCCATGACGCAGCTCCCCAGGAGGTCCGGCGCCACCAACCGTTCGACGGGCGGTGAACCGGCGTCGTCCATCGAAACGAGGTACAGCTTCGACACACCCTGGGACCCGCCCGGGCGAATCACGAACACCCGGGTGGTGCCGTCGCCCGCCGAAGGGACAACGTAGACCGGCACGCTGACCCGATCGGCCACGACCTGGCGCCCCTCCGGCGGATCTCCGCGGGGAACGCACGCCGCCACGACCGAGGCGACACAGGCCACCCACAGTCGTCGCGTCATCATCGCCTGGTGCAGGTCGGCCAGCGATTCTGGTCACAAATCGCCAGGGCTCACAAATCGAGGCCAGACGTCATCGGCCGCGGTTCCCGAGACGAAGCCCAGCACCGAGGCGTCGACGCTGCTCACCTGCCTCCAGGCGGTCCCGTTCCAACCGAGAAGCATGGTGCCCGCGATCGCCCACGCGTGGTCGGGATCGGCCCCGTTCCGCTGTCGGACAGCGTCCAGGCCGTCCCGTCCCAGTGCGCGATCGTCCCACCGCCGCCGACCGCCCCCAGACGTCGTCCGGGCCCGTCCCATAGATAGTTCCGAGGCTATCGGTGTTCGGGATCGGGAGCCCGGGGACCGCCATGCTGACGCCCGACGCAACGGGCTGCGCAGACCAGATCACCCGGGCAGGACTGCCGTCCGCAGGCGAAAGAACCATCGACGCAGTTGGGGCGGCCCGCCAGAGAGCGGCACGCGCAAGATTTGGTTCGCCGCGCTCCCTGTGAGGAGAGCAGGTGGTCGTCCTCGATCCAGACTCATTAGTGACGACGGAGGCCAGCGTGGCCGGCGCCGAGCCCAACGATCGCGATCACCACGACGCAACGACCGTCGTGGGCATCGCACAGGCCCCAATGCACCGGCGAGGCTCATTGTCTTGTGTTCGGGCCACCACCCCACGCGCTTCGCCTTTTCCGCGGAGGAGAGGTCCAGGGCAAACGAAGTACAGCCCAACGTGCTACTGTCTTCCGTCGTGAGACCAACGTTGTTCGCGGTCTTGACGATCGCTCCTCTTGTGGTGGGGATGCTCTAGAAACGGGAACGGCAACGGGGCAGTGGCCGGGACTGGGGGCGGCGGCGGCGCCGGCACTGGATTCGGCGGCACGGGTGGTGGCGGTGGGGGTGCAGGGGGCGCAGACGGCGTGGGCGGCGGCGACGCGGGGAGCGAAACTAGCGGGACTGCTTGGAATCGCGGAGCGGGGAACGCCGGCGATGCCGGAGTCCCTGGCTTGAACTGGCGAGCTCTGCCGAGCTTGGCGAAGCCACGCCAGTACCCGATCGGCGCCGCCGTCGGCGATACGATGTACGTGATTGGAGGGTTGGACCAAAGCGGCCTGCTCAGTCGACGCTGATCAACCGCCTGCTGGGGAGCGACACGCAATCCACCCAGCCGGTGCGCGCGTTCGACAGCCGGGGGCGCCACACCACCACCCACCGCGAGCTCTTCCTGCTCCGCGGCGGCGCGCTGATCATAGACACGCCCGGGATGCGCGCCGTCCAGCTCTGGGCGGCCGACGCCGGGCTCGACGCCTCCTTCGCCGACATCGACGCGCTGTCGCCAGCTGCCGCTTTTCGCGACTGCCACCACGACCTGGAAGGCGGCTGCGCCGTGCGCGACGCCGCCGCCCGCGGCGACCTGCCCGCCGAGCGCCTGGCGAGCTTTCGCAAGCTGGCGCGGGAGCTCCGCCACGTCGCCGCTCAGGCCGACGACTCGGTCGCCCGTCAGCGCAAGTCCGTCGACAAGATCGCGAACCGCGCCATGAAGCCCTTCAAGTCGCGGTGACGGGCGCGCCGGGCGGCGCCGGCCGCGGGCTATCGAGGAGCGCCGGCGAAGCCGATCTGGATCGGCGTGCCGGGGCACCCTTCCAGGATCTCGACGTTCGAGTAGGTGCCGTTCGTGACGTTCGAACAGGCGCTTCCGTACAGCTGAATGACCGTGTCCGACGAATCCGTGTAGTCCCAACCCTCGGCGTGGTTCGTGTCCCGGGGAATCTGGGTCTTGGTCCCCTCGTCCTCCACGATGACGTTGGTGGGGGCCTGCGGCTTGCCCGGCAGCGGCAGCGTGCAGGACGCGACCTTGCCCACGATCTGCGCGAGCGCCGTCTGCAGCGCGGCCTGGTCCGTCGCCGCGTAGTAGCTGGTCGCGCCGCCGGTTTGAGCTTCGCCGCCGTTCATCGCCATCTGGTTGAGGGTCGCCACCGCGCTGGCGACGTTGCCGATGCCGACCACGAAGACCTTGATTCCGGCTGCGACCGCGTTCGCGACGGCCATCTCGGACGCCATTTCTTCGGCGGGATTGGGCGTCGTCGAGCAGTCGTCTCCGACGCAGCCCGCGGCGCAGTTGGGCTCGCCGTCGGTGGCGAGCAGGATGTACTTCGGGTTCGTGTCCTGCAGTGACATCAGGTAGGCGGTCCCGGCCTCGATGGCCGCCCGGGTCGGCGTGTTTGTGCTGGGGCCCGTTCGGCCGATCGCCTTGGTGATGGCGCTGGCGTTGTTGGGCGCGACGGGAACGGTCGCGCCCGGCAGCACGCCGCAGTCGTCGTTGCCGGTGTCCGCGAAGAACTTGAGGCCCCAGTTCACGGTCGCCTGCGTGGACGTCACGACCTGCGTGACCGCGACGGTCATCTCCGACCATTTGGTGGTGCATCCTCTGCGGCAGCTCTGGTCGTTGTCGTCGTTGTCCATCGAGCCGGAGCGATCCTGGATGAGCAACACGTCCGGCGGGACGACCTTCAGCGGGTTGTTCACCTGGCCGCAGTTGGCGTCCGCGCTGGGCGGAGGGGGGGGCAGGAGGCCGCCGCCGTCCGTCAGGGGTGTACCCGACCCCGAGCCGCCGTGGCCCGAGCCGGAACTGGCCCCGGTCCCCGTTCCGGCCCCGGTCGTCGTCCCGCCGGCGCCGGTCGGTGAGCCGCCACCGCTGCCGTCGCCGACCTTGGGCGTGAACGAGCACGCCGCTTGAACGAACACGAAGAGAGCACTCGAGACCAGGACTTCGATCCTACGCTTCGACATGGTTGCCGCCTCCGCCAAATATCTGTATGTCCAAAAGGGGCCGCGCGACCAGAAATGATTGTGGCGGGATTGAACGGGCGCGTCAGGCCCACTCTGGGAAGGTCGGGACCCGCAGCCGGTCGACTTCGGGAAGGTCGAACCCGAAAAATTCGTTGAGCAGAACCCGCAGCCCGGGGCGATCCAGCGTGCGCGCGACGGGCGGGGCGCCGTTCCGGCGGATCGTGGCGTCTCGGTTCATCACGGTGACACGCCCGTCCGGGGTGAGCGCCCGGAGCATGACGCGGTTCACGAACGCGGAGGTCGGGTGCGTGGCCGTGAAGTGATTGCCCATTTCGAAGTCCGCGAAGCTCTCCTGCTCGAGCGTGGAGACCCAGGCGTCGACCCATTGCCCGTCGTTGAGCGCGGGCAGAACGCGCAGCCCGCCGTCGGCCCCGATCCGGTGCGTGGCCGACACCGGTTGGCCCGGCGCGACGGCCCCGTCGAGCGGAAGCAGAACCTCGGCGGCCAGCGCGCCAAAGCCGGGGTCGGCGACGAATTTCCCCTCGGGCCAGGTGTGGAGCTGGGACATCACCAAGCTGCTCGGGCCGCAGAAGTGGACGTACTTCTACCTGTACGTCCTCATCGACATCTTCAGCCGCTACGTCGTCGGCTGGCTACTCGCCGACGGTGAGAGCGCTGCGCTGGCGCGCAAGCTCATCGGCGAATCGTACGAGCGGCAGAAGATCCAGCCCGGGCAGCTCGTCGTCCACGCCGACCGCGGCACGTCGATGACGTCGAAGTCGCTGGCCTTCCTGCTCGCCGATCTCGGCGTTACGAAG
>JAICYS010000224.1 GCA_025934105.1 Myxococcota bacterium
AGTTTCCTCGAAGAACCTTGCGGCGGCGGTTAGCGCTGCTGTGGGGGCGATCGCCACGGGGCGGGGCAAGTGATCGATCTTCATGGGGTTTCAGCCGCGATTCCTTAACCGACCAGCATTGGGCCTAGGAGGGCGTTGCCGTAAGGCAACGGTGAGCGGCAGCGAACCATGCCCGACGACGTGCCGCCCGCAGCCGGCCTAGGAGGGCGTTGCCGTCAGGCAACGGTGAGCGGCAGCGAACCATGCCCGACGACGTGCCGCCCGCAGCCAGCCTAGCGCCAACCCAGTTCAGTTTGCGGTCCGCTTGTCCGCCGGCCGACGATCCAGCCCGCTGACTGCGCCGAGACTGCGCTCAGCCCAACTGTGCGCCTAGCGCGCACAGCCGTGCTCGGCCCGGGTTGCGCCGTCCGGCCGGCGGGCCGGCCGCCGGCCCGTTGAGCGTCGGGGCGACGCCTGGCGCGAACGGCGCCGCGGCCGTGCTAGCGTGCGCGGCCATCATGCCGCGACGGATGCGTCGTCTGGTTGGCCGTTCGCTGCCCGGCGGTGCGCTCGCCGCCGGCGCGGCCGTCCTGTTCCGCCTCATGCTGACCGCGCCCGCGCCGGTGCGGGCCGCGGCGCGGACAGGCCCCTCGGCCGGACCGCCGGGCCAGGGTCGCGCCCTGGCCGCTGCGCGGCCATCGCCCGCTCGCGACCCGGGACCTGCTCGCGACGTCGAGGAGCGCGCCAACGCCATCCTGGCCAAGATGACGCTGGACGAAAAAATCGATTACATCGGCGGCGCCGACCGATTCTATGTCCGCGCCATCCCGCGCCTGGGACTCCCCGCGTTTCGGATGGCCGACGGCCCGTTCGGGGTCCGCAACGTCGGTCCGTCGACGGCGTACGCCGCCGGCATCGCCCTGGCCGCCAGCTGGGATCCCGCGCTGGTCCGCGCCGTCGGCGCCGGCATCGGCCGCGACGCCCGCGCCCGCGGCGTGCACATCATGCTGGCGCCCGGCGTGAACATTTACCGCGCGCCGATGTGCGGGCGGAACTTCGAGTACTTCGGCGAGGACCCGTTCCTGGCCGCGCGCACCGCCGTCGCCTACATCGAAGGCCTGCAATCGCAGGGGGTGAGCGCGACGGTCAAACACTTTCTGGGCAACAACTCGGAGGTCGATCGCCACCACACCAGCTCGGACATCGACGCGCGCACGCTGCGCGAGATTTACCTGCCGGCCTTCGAAGCCGCGGTCAAAGAGGCGCACGTCGGGGCCGTGATGACCTCTTACAACCTGGTCAACGGCCTGCACATGACCGAGAACGGGCCGCTGGTCGACGATCTCCTGAAAAAGGAATGGGGCTTCGACGGCATCGTGATGTCGGACTGGGACGCGACGTACGACGGCGTCGCCGCGGCCAACGCCGGGCTGGACCTCGAGATGCCGGCCGGCACGTTCATGAACCGCGGGACGCTGCTGCCGGCCATCAAGGCCGGCCAGGTCTCGGTGGCCACCGTCGACGACAAGGTCCGCCGCATCCTGCGCACCGCCATCCGGTTCGGCTGGCTCGATCGGCCGGCCGCCGACCCGGGTGTGTCGCTTTACGACGAAGCGGGCCGGGCGACGGCGCTGGAGGCCGCGCGGGCCAGCCTGGTGCTGCTGAAGAACGAGCGCGGCCTGCTGCCGCTCGACCGGTCGAAGGTGAAGACCCTGGCGCTGATCGGCCCCGACGCCTACCCGGCCGTCCCGGTCGGCGGGGGCAGCGCGCAGGTGCGGCCCCTGGCGGCGGTCAGCTTCGTGCAGGGGCTGGCGGACCACCTGCGCGGCGCGGCCACGGTGCTGGTCCATCACGGCGTACCGACGCTGGCGGAGATCTTCGACGCGACCGACTGGCGGACGGCCGCGTCGGGCGGCCAGCCCGGCCTCAAGGCCGAGTACTTCGACGACCCGAACCTGACGGGAACGCCGGCCCTGGTCCGCGTGGACGAGCGCGTCGACTTCGCCTGGGACAAACCCCACGACTGGCCGACCGGCCAGCGCAAGCAGTCGTCGGCGCGCTGGACCGGCGCCTACCTGCCGGCCGCCACCGGCCAGTACCTGTTCGCCGCCTTCACCTACGGGCTGGACCAGTATCGGCTGTACGTCGACGGCAAGCTGGTGCTGGATCGGGCGCGCGGCCCGCAGCCAATCAACACCGTGCGGTTGCCGCTCAGGGCTGGAAAACCCGTCGCCATCCGTTTCGAGTACCAGCACGGCGACCACCACGCCCGGGTCGGCCTGGGCGTGCGGCGCGCCGACAGGCTGGTCGATCCCGCGGTCACCGAGATCGCCAAGCGCGCCGACGCCGTGGTGGTGGCGGCGGGGTTCGATCCGATGACCGAGAGCGAAGGGTACGATCGCACGTTCCAGCTGCCGCTGGGCCAGGACGAGCTGATCGCCGCCGTGAGGGCCGCCAACCCGCGCGTGATCGTCGCCGTCACCTCGGGCGGCGGCGTCGACATGACCCGCTTCGTCGACCGCGTGCCGGCCATCGTCGAGGCCTGGTACCCGGGCCAGGAAGGGGGGACCGCGCTGGCCGAGGCGCTGTTCGGCGACGTCAATCCGTCGGGCAAGCTCCCCGTGACGTTCGAGCGGTCGTTCCAGGACAGCGCCGTCCGCGACAGCTACTACCCGGACGCCAAGAAGCACATCGCGTACAAGGAAGGCGTCTTCGTCGGGTACCGCCACTTCGATCGCGCCCGGAAGGCGCCGCTCTACCCGTTCGGCCACGGGCTGTCGTACACGCGGTTCAAGTACGGCGGGCTGGCGATCGCCCCGGCGAGCGTGACCGCCGGAACGCCGGTGACCGTCTCGTTCGACGTCACGAACGCGGGCGCCCGCCGCGGCGCCGAGGTCGCGCAGGTCTACGTCGGCGAGCGGCGGCCTCCGCTACCGCGGCCGCCGAAAGAGCTGAAGGGCTTCGCCAAGGTCGAGCTCGCGCCCGGCGAAACCAAGCGCGTCCAGGTCACGCTCGATCGCCGCGCGTTTTCGTTTTACGACCCGGCCGCCAAGAGCTGGCGCGTCCAGCCGGGCACGTTCGACCTGTTCGTCGGTTCGTCGTCGCGCCAGATCGAGCTCAGCGGCCCCGTGGTCCTGCGCTGAGCAGTCCTCCCTTTCGCGCGCAATCCCGCCGGGTTACGCGCGATGTACGCTGATGACGCTCAGCATCGTACATGGCGCAGACGCTCAAGTGAATTTTGGATAGCTGACATACAATTTTTACGTTCTATTTTTAGGGTCAACACGGTATCTTCGAAGCTGGGCCGGAAAACTGCCCAGCTGGAACGTTATCCATGTCGGCGATGAATCAGACGGGAAGAGGGGGCCTGTTAGTCGCCCCGCCGCACGCGCGCGCGCAACCACCCGTGGGGCGCGTGGTGCGGCCGCTGATCCATCTGCCCACATGGAGCCGCATGAACGTCGCCGCGCGCCAGTGGGCGCCGGCGGGCGACGGCGGCGACTTCTTCGAGATCATCCAGCAGCGCGACGGCCGCGTGGCGGCCGTGATGGCCGACGTGAGCGGCAACGGGCCGCTGGCCGCCCGCCCCGTGTCCAGCCTGCGCTGGGTGCTGCGCCAAGGGATGGCGCGCGGCGAGTCACCCGGGTCGGTGTTGAAAGCGCTGAACGACTGGCTGGTGAGGGACCAGATCGAGCAGAAGGTGGACGACCGGTTCGTCACCGCCGTCTGCGTGCGCCTCAACCCGATGACCGGCGACGCCGAGATCGCCAGCGCCGGTCACCTGGGTCCGTTCGTCAAGCGCGCGCGCGGCGGCGCCGAGGATCTGCCTCCCTCGGTCGGGCTGGCGCTGGGCATCTTGCCCGGCCAGACGTACCCGGACGTCAACGTCGAGCTGCATCCGCAGGACGCGCTGGTGCTGGTCACGGACGGCATCACCGATCGGCTGGCGACGGCGGGCGATCCGCTGGGTCAGTCCGCCCTGCTGGACCGACTGCGCCGCGCGCAGCTCTCGCCGGAGAGCATCTGCGGGCTGCTGATGGGCCCCGGCGCGCGCGCCTCCGAGGACGCCACCGTCGTCGTCATGCAGATGCCCCGGCGGCACCGCCGCGCGACGCCGATCGCCCACGCCGGCTGAAGTACAGTCCGGGCACGGCCTGGGTTTCACGTCAGCCCTGCGGGAGATCGGCCGGCCGCGGCGAGGGGTGGCGCTGGTCTCGTTCAACCTGGGCGTCGAGCTGGGGCCAGTTCCTGATGGTCGGCCTGGCGCTGCCGATCCTGATCGCGGCGGCGCGCCGCGACCCCGGCCGCTACGAACGCAGGGGGCTCGGCCTGCTGTCGGCCGCGATCGCGCTGGCGGGGCTGGTCTAGCCGGCCGTTCGAATCGCCGGCCCTCATTGAACGTGACGAAGGATCCAGCTCGGCACCAGGCGCAGCACCTCCGGCGACATCGTCTCGTCGATCTCGCCGTACTCGGAGACGGCGCCCGTCTTGGCGTGCTGAAACAGGTGGTTGAGGCCCGGCATTTCACGGACGGTGGCGTCCGGGTTCCCGCGCAGGGCCTTCTTCATCTCGGCGACGTTCGGCGCCGGCAGCACCTGCGTGTCGAGCGCCCCGTTCAACGCCAGGACCGGGACCTCGAGGCGGCGCAGGAACGGGCGCGGATCGAGGCGAAGGAAGCCGCGCATCCAGGGCGACAAGAGCTGCTGCGCGATGGGCTGGAATCCGCCCCCGCGCTCGATCCCGGCGCGGGCGTCGGCGGGCAGGCCGTCGTAAAGGGCGCGCAGCTCTTTCAGGGCCGCGGCGCCGTTCCGGTCGCTCTTGACGATCGCGAAGGCGCGATCCCAGCTCGCCTTGCTGGCGGCGATGGCGGCGTCGCTGAGGCCGTTCGCTTTCTCCAGCCAGGCGCGCTGCAGATCCAGCGTCTGGTCACCCGGGAGAGCGGGGCCGGCCAGCAGCACGACGAACGCCACGTCCCGCGACCTGGCGGCGGCGATCGTCGCGATCTCGGCGCCCTCGGAGTGCCCGAGCAGTCCGACGTGGCGGCCCGAAATCTCCGGGCGCGCGCGCAACGCCGCCGCCTCCGCCAGCGCGTCGTCGACGAAATCCATGGTGGTCGCGGCGCTGAACACGCCGGTCGACTGGCCGAAGCCCCGGTCGTCGCATCGCAGCGCCGCCACGCCGGCGCGGGTGAGCGCGTCCGACAACACCCGAAACGGCCGGTGCGACATCAGCGCTTCGTCACGGTCTTGCGGGCCCGACCCGGTGATCAGCACCACCGCGGGAAAGGGCCCCTTGCCGCGCGGCTCGGTCAACGTGCAGGCCAGCCGGACCTGCGCCACCCGGTTGTCGATCGACAGCGGGATCTCGGCGTAGGGCAGCGGCGGTTTGGGCTCCTGCGGCCGGTTGAGGACCGGCGGTTTGTCGGTCTTGCGGAAGGACAGCGGCCAGGTCTGGCCGTGCTGGGTCCAGGTTCCCGCCAGCGCGCCGCCCTCGGCGCGTCCCGCATAGTGGCCGCCGATGGCCGGGACGTCGACCTCGATGAGGTGGCCGTGGACGGTGACCGCGCCGGCCGGGATGTCGCGCGCGCCCTGGTCGATGCTGTCGAACGTCGCCGTCCATCCGGCCGGTCCCCGCCGGAGCTTCAACAGCAGGCGCAGCCGAACGGCGCCCAGCTGCAGCGCGCCCGCCCACATCCCCTCGATCGGCGCGGCCACCGGTCGGGCAGCCGCGCCGGCGTCGGAAGCCAGCGACGGTCCGCCGGCCGAAACGACCAGCAGACAGGCCAGCAGGCCGGCCGCCGGCCAGCGCCTCACCAGGGCAAGACCTGGCCGTTCGCGTGCCAGAAGGTGCCGGTGGTCTCGAGCGTGAGCGCGTCGACGCGATCGACCAGCTGCTTGGCGGCCTGGTCGGGCTCGACGGTGCCGCTCCCCTCGGTCATGTCGGTGCGCACGAAGCCGGGGTGCAGGATGGCGACCGCGATGCCGGCGCCCCGCAGGTCGCGCGCCAGCGACATGCCGGCCGCGTTCAGGGCCGCCTTGGACATCCGGTAGCCATAATGGCCGCCGGAGCCGTTGTCGCCGATCGAGCCCATCCGGCTGGTGATGAGGGCCAGCTTGCCGCCGCGGCGGATGTTTCGCCGCAGCGCCCGCGCCACGCGCAGGGGGCCGATGGCGTTCACCTCGATCTGCGCGCGCACGTCGTCGAAGTCCAGGTCGTCGAGATCGTCCTCGCGCAGGATGCCGGCATTGCAGATCATCTCGTCCAGCACGACGCCGTCCAGATCGCGGGCCAGCGCGGCCACGCTGGCGTCGTCGGTCACCTCGACCCCGGTCTCGACCCGGACGCCCAGCGCGTCCAGCGCGGGCGCGCTCTGGCGCACCGTCGCGATCACGTTGCGGCCCAGTGACTTGAGGCGGCGGCAGAGGGCCAGGCCGATGCCGCGGCTGGCGCCCACGACCAGGGTGGTGCGAGGTGCGGACGGACTCATGGACTGAGATATAGCAACGCGCGGCCTCCGCGTCAGTGGGTGCGGACGGCCATCGACTTGTTGGAAGCTGGCGACGCGGCCGGGTGCTTGGCCGTCCCGTGCGAAAACAGCTTCCGCAGCCGCTTCGGCGCCCAACCGCCGGCGTCCGCGCCGTTGTCCGCTTCGTCGAGGTCGGGCGGCGTTTCGGGCTCCGGCCTGGGGGCCATGCTCTTCACCCAGTCCAGGCACTGCTTCTCGGTGAAGCTGGCCTCCTTCCGGTCGAACACGAACGGCTGCGCCGCGTAGGCGGCGTACTCGTCGTCGCTGATGCGGCCGCGCTCGTGCACCTTGGCCAGAATGCGCCGCACGTAGCGATCCCACTGCGGCGACAGCGAGCCGTGGCAGTACTGCACGTAGCGCCGCTTGGGGCTGGGCAGAATCGACGAGAAGAACGCCGCCTCGAGCGGCGTCAGGTCCGCCGGCCGCTTGCCGAAGTAGTGCCGCGCGGCCGCCCCGATGCCGTAGATGCGCGGGCCGAACTCGATGGCGTTGAAATAGAGCTCGAGGATCCGCTCTTTGGGCAAGATCTGCTCGATGTACCAGACCAGAAACAGCTCCTGGAATTTTCGCGACAGGGTCTTTTCGCGCGTCAAAAGGACGTTCTTCGTCATCTGCATGGTGATCGACGAAGCGCCCAGGCGAAATCCGCCGCCCTGCAGGTTTCGGCGCAGGGCGCTCTTGAACTCCGAGCTGACCCACCCGTGGTGCTTGAAAAACCCGTTGTCCTCGGTGGTCATGATCGACCCGACCAGGTACGGCGAGATCTGGTCGTAGGGGGTGTAGTCCGGGTTGTCGGGCCCGATGGTGACCGGCATCGGCTCGGTCGCGCCGGCCGGCGCGCCCGGCAGCTTGGGCACGTCGACGCTGACCACCAGCTCCTTCGTCGGGTCGGCCAGCGCGGTCACCTCCTCGGGCGCTTTCAGGACCCGGCATCCGTCGATGCCGACCTTGCCGCTGAGGTCGGTCTCGTCCAGGTGCGCGAAATCGACGTGCACGTGCACGTCGGCCCCGAACATCCCCTGCAGCACGAACCCCTGCAGGTGCGGGATCAGCGCGGGGGGGATGCTCTCCAGCGCCTTCGCGCACGGCACGCGCGGCACCGAGAAGGTCAGATCGATGTCGGGCAGGACGCCCATGGTCTTGCCGTTCGTGAAGCGAAACGTCCCGGTCGGCATGGCGACGTGGCCGCTCACGCGGGCGGTGACGTCGCGGATGCGCGCTTCGCCCCGCTCGATGTCGACCCGGCGGGCCAGCGGGTAGGCGGTCCCGCGCAGCCCCAGGCGGACCGAGACGTTGTCGATCGGGTCGGCGGCCAGCGCGTCGTTCTGCACGGACAGGCCCACGACGGCCAGGTCGCCCGCGAACTTCACCGCGTCACCCACCCAGCTCAGATCCAGGGCCGCGTCGATCAACGTGTTGTTCGGCCGCAGCACCGAGGCCGGCAGCACGTCGGCGATGCGCGCCAGCGAGAACTGCTCGGCGCGCAACGCCAGCTTGCCGGTGCCGTGCGCCGGGTCGGCGTCGCCCTTGGCCGTCCACAACGTCTCGCGCGAACCGCCGTAGCTGCCGCGCAGGTCGATGATGAGCCCGTCCTTGCGGGGCGCCGCCCCGCCGGCGGGCGCGGGCGCGATGACGCCGGCGATGCCGGTCAGCGCCAGCGTCGGCAGCGGCGAGGCGGTGCCGCCCGCCAGACGCACCGACGGGATGCCGGTCGGGCGCAGGCCGGCCAGCGGCGTCTCGATGTCCAGCTCGTCGGCCCCGAAGCGCGGGCCGCCCCCGTCGCCCCCGAACGCCAGCCCGCCGTGCACGCCGCGCATGCGCAGCGCCAGCCGCCTGCCCGGCCGCAGCTCGCCCGACAGGGACGGAATCGCCAGACGCAAGCGGGTCTGCTCGTCGCGAATCTCGATCGACGCGTTGGTGAACGTCACGTCCGGCAGGCTGGCGCGCGCCGCCGGTTGCGGCGCCGGGGACGCCGGCTGCGGCGGGGGCGCCGCGGGCGGGGACGCCGCCGGGGGGGCCCCCGCCGCGGGGGTTGCGCGCAGCCGGGCCAGCACCTCGCTCAGGTTGTCCTCGTCGCCGCCGCGGACGGCCTGGACCCGCAGCCCGCTGACCTCGATGGGGGTGTGCAGGCCAACCGCCGCGCCGAACGGGATCGACAGCCGCGCGATGGTGGCCAGCGGCG
>JAICYS010000120.1 GCA_025934105.1 Myxococcota bacterium
AACACCTATTTCGCGGCCATTCCGGGCACCAGCGGGTTCAGCACCAAGGGCTCGTGCGGGACCTGCATCCAGATCAGCAACGGCGGGCACACCGTCATCGCCACCATCATCGACGAGTGCCCCTACGGCAGCGACGGGAACAACCCGCCGTGCGCGTCGAACCCGACCGGCGAGCTGGATCTCAGCAAGTCCGCCTTCGACGCGCTGGGCTTCGGCACCGGCAATCCCAGCGGAACCAGCTGGAAGGCGGTCCCCTGCCCCGTCACCGGCAACGTCACCGTCCGGATCAAGCAAGCCAACGAGCTTTACATCGAGAACACGATCCTGGCGCTGAAGTCGGTGAGCGGCCCGGGCGGCAACGCCTCGCGAACCAGCTACGGGTCGTGGCACTTCAACTCGAACGTCGGCTCCGGCTCGCAGTTGACGTTGACCGACGCCGCGGGACGAATGATTCAGGTCACCCTGTCGAGCGGAGCCACGGACCAGGACCAGGACACCGGCAGACAGTTCCCCGCCTGCCAGTAGATCGCGACTGGAGCGCGGCGGCGCGAAACGGCCGACTCGGTCAGGCCGCGCCGGTGCTGTCGACGACCACGTTGCGGAGCGTGCTGGCGATGGCCCGCATGCACTGCAGATGGGTTCGTTGCCAGTCGACGTCCGAGAACAGCACCCGGATGTGCGGGCACCCGCCGTCCAGCGATTTGACGAAATTGATCAGCGGCGAAACGGTGGCCGAGTTCATGTACTCGAGCTTGCTGAAGTCGACGGTGACGTCCGCTCCCTTCAGCTTCTCGGACAGCTCGCTCAGCACCGGCCGGAGAAAGGTGCCCGGCGTGCGCGAGTCGCTCACCCCGACCCAGTTGACGGTGCCGCTGCCGTCGAGGCGGCAGGCGCTGATCACCAGCCCATCCTGTTCGAACTGCCATTTTTCTTCAGACATCGACGTTCCTCGTCGCGGTCACCGTGACCACGCTGTCCCTGTAATCGCATTCCAGATCGAAGGCGCCTTCGAATCCGATCCGATAGAGGCCCAGCTTTCCGCTCTGGTCCCCGTCGGCCAGCAGCTCGTGCAGCCGCGTCAGGTACAGCGCCTGCTTGTCGGCGGCGCGCGTGAGCTCGTCGACGCGCCGAACGAGCTCGGCGACGCCGGCCGCGTTGGTCGCGCCGTTGACGACGCGAATCCTGAGCTGGCCGGGGTTCGCTTCCAGCAAGAAGCTCACCGACTCCGCGCCCGGCACGCTTTCGCCGTACTTGATGGCGTTCTCGACCAACTCCGCGGCGGTCATCACGGCCGCGCTGCGCAGCTCCCGCGAATAGCCGTCGAGGGCGGTGGTCACCTCCTGCCGGATCTTTCGAACGTTGGGCCACATCGGCTGAAAGCTGAGCTGCAACCGCGCCTCCATGGTCAAGCTGCCTGCTGCGGAAGATAACGGACCGCCATCATCGTCACGTCGTCGGTGGCGGTCGCCTCCATCGTCTGCATGATCCCCTTGAGGATGTCGCCGCTCTCGTGGCCGGCGGCCGCGAGCCTGCCGAACACCGACGCCAATCCGCAGGTTCCGAGCCGTTTGCCCTGCACCATCGCCTCGGTGATGCCGTCCGTGAACAAGAGCAAGGTGTCGCCCTTGGCCAGCTCGATGGTGTCGTCCCGCAGCAGGGGTGCGATGTCTTCGATCGGGCCGATCCACATCCCGTGCGTCGGGACGCGCTCGACCGACCGCGACGCCGCCCGGTAGACGAGAATGTCCTGGTGCAGCCCCGAGTAGCGGACCGACCCGCCCTCCAGTTGCAGCCCGGTGATGGTCATGTAGTGGTCCTGATCGACCTTCTTCAAGTTGCCGCGGACCGCGGCGTTGACCCGGCTCAACACCTGGGCCGGCGTCAGCCGCGCCCGGTCGGCGCCGCCCCCCAGCACGACGGTGCGGATCGCGGTCTGGACCATCATCATGGTCAATCCGGCGGTCACGCCGTGCCCGGACACGTCTCCGATCAGCACCCAATCCGAGCTGTCGGTCCGGATGATGTCGTAATAATCGCCCCCGACCGTCGACGCCGGCAGCATCATCGCCGAGACCTCGTAGTCGCGGAATCGCGTCTCGTTCGGCAGGAGGACGGTCTGGATCTTCCGGGCCAGATCCATCTCGCTCCACAGCTCGGCCAGCGTCCGCTGCAGCTCCTGGGTGCGTTCGGCGACTTGCGCCTCCAGGGTGTCGTTGCTCCGGCGCAGCTTCTCGGTGGCGGCGCGGAGATCGCCGTAAAGCGTGGCATTCTCGACCGCCACCGCCGCCTGCGCCGCCACGAACTGCAACAGCTCGACGCGATCGACGCTGAACGCGCTCGACGCCGCATTGTTCTCCAGGTAAAGGACGCCGACCAGCCGCCCCTGGTGCAGCATGGCCAGGCAGAGCAGCGACTTCGGGCGCTGGCGAGCGACGTAGGGATCCCGGGCGAAGCGAGGCTCGCTGGCCGCGTCGGCGAAGACCAGCGCCTCCTTGCTGCGGGCCACGTACTGCACGATGCTGGCCGGGAGCTCCGACGAACGGTCGACGGGCTCGCGAATCCCGAGCTGGATGCGGTTCGGATCGACGGTGATGAGCGCCTCGACCCGCAGCTCGCCGCCGTGATTGAGCACCAGAATCCCCTTCTGGGCGCCGGCGTTCTCGACGATGGTTCGCATCAGGCGCTGGAGGAGGCTGTCCAGCTGCAGCTCGCCGGCCAGGGCCTGGGTGGCGCGCACCGCCGTCACCAGATCGAGGCCTCGCGCCGTCTCGGTGGTGCTGGAGCGCGCGATGCCCGACGGGTCGGCCGCGATCGCCACCCCGGACGGCGCGGCGGCCAGCCCGTCGATGAGGTTCGGATAGCGCTGGACCAGCTGGTTCGCCTTGGTCCGGGCGCCCCATTGCCGATAAGCGTAGAACGCCTCGCGCATGTACGCGCGGGCCACGGCGGTCCGATTGCGGCGCAGGTGGAACCTGGCCGCCAGCTCGTTGGCGAGCGCGTCGTGCTGGATGAGGCCGGCCTCGCGCGCGAGCTTGATGGCCTGGTCGTATAGATCCATCGCCCGGTCCTGCTCGCCCGAGAGCGCGGCGATCTCGGCGGCCACCAGGGCCCGGCGATGGCCGTGGTTTTCCGGTGAGGCTTCGGCCCAGCACCGGAAGGTGGCCTCGGCCGCGCGCAGGGCCTCGATTCCCGCCGCCCGCCGCTCCGGCGGCTGGTCGGCGAGCATGGCGGCCTGGGCCAGCGCCCGATAAAGGCCATGCTCGGTGATGAAGAACATCCCGGGCGTGAGCGGCACCGCGGCCTCCGCCAGCTCCAGCGAGCGCGCCGTCTCGCCGGCGTGAAAAGCCAGGGGCTGTTTGAGGACGTGATAGTAGACGTGGTGGATGCGGATCGCCTTGGTCGCCTCGACGAACGCGGCCTCGTCGAATCCGTTTCCGTCCAGGCTGCTGGGGCTGCTGGTCTGACCGGCCAGCGCCCGCAGCGTCTGCCCGAACAGATCGAGAAGCTTCTGGGCCGGCATGTTCCCGGCCTTGCGCAGCAGGTCCACCGACCGGGGCAGATCCTGAAGCAGCTCCTCGATCCCGTCGCCGCGGTAGTAGCGGTAGATCATCCCGACCAGCTCGGCCCACGCGGCGTGCAGGTACGTCCCGGCCTCCAGGCAGGCCTGGACCGCGTAGCGGAGATGCTCGATGCTCTCGGCGATGGGCCGGCGCCAGTGGCAGTTGAAGGCGCCGAACAGGAAGTAGGTCGACCCTTCGATCTCGGCGTGGCCGTTCTTGTGAACGAGGTCGACCCCCAGCTTGCCGAACCGGTAGCTGACGTCCAGATCGCCGCCGACGGCGTTGTTGATGATCCCGTAGTTGCCGTAAAAATAGGGCGACTTGGGGGCGTTGCCGTGCTCGATGGCCAGACGCACCGCCTTGAGGCCGATCAGCACCGACGCCTCCGGCTTGGCCATGAACGCCGCGGCGTTGGTCTTGAACAGGATGTCGACCAGCGCCCGCTTTTCGGGGTCGGTCATCTCCGGCAGATCGAGGAGTGATTCCACGCTGCGGCCCGCCAGCAGCCGCTTCAGGATCGCCAGCTCGGCGCCGATGGCCGGCCCCAGCTCGCCGTCGTCGGACGGAAATTCCAGCCCCAGCATCCGCGCGGTGTCGACGCCGCAGGCCACCGAATCCAGCAGCCGCCCGCCGCTGGAGAGGATGAGGATCCGAAGCTCGCGGCCCGCCACCCGCTCGAGGGTGGTCTGCGAGTGGGCCTCGACGCCATCCAGAATCTCGAGCGCGCCCGGAACGTTGCCGCTCATGAACTCGCACTCGGCCAGCGCGATGTGGGCGCGGTGGGCCACGGCGTGCTCGCGGTCCCAGCCGGCGGCGCCGAGGAGCTCGAGACAACGCCGGAGGAGCTCCAGCGCCGCGCCGTGGGCGCCGGAGCTGGCCACCTTGAGGCCGGCGCGCAGGTTCAAGCCGGCCAGCCGCCGCTCCTCGCCGGCCTCCACGACACAGGCGCGCCCCAGGTTCATCTGGCGCACCACCTCGAACAGCCCCTCGTCGTCCGGCTCGCCCGCCGCCCGGTCGAGGAGGAGGCGGCCGAGGCGCACGTGGATCTCGGCGCGCCGGGCCGGATCGACCAGCTCGTAGGCCGCCTGCTGCACCCGATCGTGCAGGAAACGGTAGCGGGAGTCGAGCGACTCGAGGTCCTCCTCGGTCCGGGAGCCCTCGGCGAGGTAACGGTAACTTCCGTCGAGCGGCACCAGGAGCCCCTCCCGCAGGCCCTCCCAGATCCCCGGCGCGAGCTCCGCCCGGCTGCGCTGGCTGATGAGCGCCAGGGTGGCCAGGTCGAACTCCTGACCGACGCAGGCCGCCCAGGTGAGCACCTGGCGCGCGCCGGCCGACAGGCGCCGCAAGCGCGTGAGGAGCAGATCGACGATGTCGTCGGAGGCGACCGCCGCTTCGATCTTGGCGTCCTCCCACGACCAGCGCCCGGCGGCCACGTCGAACCGCAACAGCCGCTGCTCGTGCAACGAGCGCAGGAACTGCTGGACGAAGAAGGGGTTGCCGTCCGTCTTTCGGAGCAGCACCTCGGCGAGCGATCCGACCTCGCCGGGATCGAGCCGCAGCGTATCGGCCAGCAGGTGGACCACCTGTTCCAGCGTGAGCGGCCGGAGCGCGACCTCGTCGATTCGAACCCCGGCTTCGCGCAGGTGGTCGAGCGTGAGCAGCAGCGGATGAAGCGCGCGCGCCTCGTTGTTCCGAAAGGCGCCAATCACCAGCAGATGCGAGATCTGTCCGTTGCCCAGGATCTCCCGCAGCATCCGGAGCGAGCCCGAGTCGGCCCACTGCAGGTCGTCGAGGAACAGCACCAGCGGGTGCTCGGGGCGGGCGAACACCTGCAGAAACTGCCGGAAGACCAGCTCGAAGCGCACCTGAGACTCGGCCGGGCCCAGCGGCTGGATGGGCGGCTGGGCGCCCAGCACCACCTCCAGCTCCGGGCCCAGCTCGGCCATGAGCTTGCCGTTGCGTCCCAGCGCCTCCCGCAACCGGCGCGCGTAATCGGCCATCACCGCCGGCGGCTCGCCCAGCACCAACCGCACCAACCCGCGAGAAGCGGACGCCAGCGCCGAGAACGGAACCGACCGACTGAGCTGGTCGAACTTCCCGGCCACGAACGCGCCGCCCTGGACCATCTGCTTTTGAAGCTCGTTGACGAGCGCGCTCTTGCCGATGCCCGAATAACCCGCGATGAGCAGCAGGCCCGAGCCGCCGGCCCGCACCCGTTCGAATGCCGCTTCGAGCGCGCCCAGTTCGGCCTCGCGGCCGTAGAGCTTTTGGGGGATCGAGAGCTCGCGCGACACGTCGTGGCGTCCGAGCTGGAACTGCTCGATCGGCTGGCCGGACGCCATCCGCGCTCGACACTCCTCGAGATCGGCTTTGAGCCCGTCGGCGCTCTGGTATCGGTCCTCCGCCCCCTTGGCCATCAGCTTGAGGACGATGTCGGACAGGGCCGGGGGCACGAACGGCGCCAGCTCGTGGGGCGGCCGGGGGCGGCGGGCGATGTGGGCGTGGACCAGCTCCAGCGGGTCGTTCGCCTCGAACGGCAGGCGCCCGGTCAAGAGCTCGTAGAACGTGACGCCCAGCGAATAGAGGTCGGTGCGGCGATCGAGGCTGCGGTTCATGCGCCCGGTCTGCTCGGGCGACATGTAGGCGAGCGTCCCGTCCAGGGTCCCCCCGCGAAAGTCCGTCTGCGCCTCGCTGGACAATCGCGTGGCGATGCCGAAGTCGATCAACGTGAGGCGACCGTCGCGGACCAGGAAGTGATGCGGTTTGACGTCCTTGTGGATGACCGCGCCCGCGTGCACGGCGGCGATCGTGGCGGCCATCCGGATCGACAAATCGAGGAACTGGTCCAGGGCCGGGCGCTGGTGCCGGAACAGCGCGTCCAGCGAGAGGTCGCCGAGGTCTTCCAGCACCAGGCCGAGGGCCCGGCCGCGCGAGACGAGCCCGAAGGTCCGCACGATCTCGGGCGCGTCCAGCGACGACAGGAGCGCGTGCTCGTGCCGGAGCCGGGCCAGCTGCGCCGGGCTGGGATGTTCCGACCGCAGCAGCTTTACGACGACCGGAAGGCCGTCCCGGTCCCGGGTTCCACGCAGCAAGACGGCCGCCTGCGTCTCGCGCACCGCCTCGGTCAGGGTGTAGCCGCCCAGTGCCTGCTTCACACGATTGTCCCTTCCCCCGCTCGATCTTACGGCTGGACACAAAGCCGGCTTTAGCGGCCCCCCACCGCGGGCGCTACTTCAAGAGCTCGTAGCGGCTGCGCAACGTCTGGACCACCGGCTCGACGTCGCGCCGGTCCAGCATCTCCGCCAGAGAGCTGTCGAGATCGTCCGAGACGCTGGCGGGCACCATCCCCGACAGCGCGACCAGGAGGTCGCCGGCCTTGAGCAGCTGGTAGTTTCTGGCCAGCACCGGGTCGTCGTCCACCGGCGGCACGTCGATCCGCGCCGAAAGCGTCCCGCGGGTCCGACTGATGGCGCGCTGTCCCTCGACCGACCCAACGGTGGCCAGCAGGCGCTCGGCCCCGGCGCGATTCTTGGCGTCCACCGGCAGGCCGAAGACGTCGGCGGAAAACACGAACGTGTCGGCGGTGCCCGGGAAGGGAATCTCGTCGTAATCGATCCCCAGCTTCATCCCCGCCGCCAGGAACGCCCCCCGCGCCCACTCGCCCATCACGGTCATCGCCGCCTGACCGCGCACCACCTTGCCGACCGCGTCGAGCCAGGAGAGCTGCCGGTGATCGGGGTTGGCGAACGCGAACAGGTCGAGACCGGCCTGCAGCGCGCTGACGACGCGCGGATCGTCGGGGGTGAGGCGCCCGGAGAAGAAGTCCCGATAAAACGCCCGCCCCTCGCGCGAGACCAGCAGGCACTCGAACATGAACAGGGAGAGGGTCCACGGCTCGCGGCTGCCGACGGCCAGAAGCGGCACCCCGCGATCGCGCAGCTTCGCCCCTTGCGCCAGAAGGTCGGCCACCGATGTGGGCGCGGCGAGACCCAGCGTGGCGAACAGGCGTTTGTTGTAAAACACCATGTTGTTGCGGTGGACGTTCGCCGGAACGCCGTAGATCTTGCCCCGGTAGCTGACGCTGGCGAGCAGTTCGGACGGGATCGCGCCGCGCCAGGACTCGGTCCCGGCCGCCACGTCGTCCAGCGGGACCAGCTTGGACTCGAGCGCGTCGATGCCGTTGAACACCACCCACTGCATGAGGTCGATCCCGGCGTTGGCTTGAAACGTGTCGGGGGGATCGTTGTCCAGCATGCGCGCCCGCAAGGCGCGGCGCGCCTGCCCGGAAGAGCTGGCGCGGGCCGTGATGACGATGTCGCCGGGATGGCGCTCCCGGTGGATGGCCGCCAGCGCCGCCAGCGGATCCGAGGCGCCGTTGCGTTCGACCCATCCGAAGATCTCGATCGGGGGCTGGGCCCCCTCGGCACTGCCGGCGGCCGGCGCACGCCCGCGGGATTGCCCGCACCCCGCCAGCAGCGCCACGACCAACGCCACGGGCCAGACCGCTCGGCTCGCGCGGATCACTGGCAGACCCCGTTGCGGCATCGCTGGCCGGCCGCGCAGGCGTGTCCGCAGGCTCCGCAGTGCGCGGCGTCGGCCAGCGAGTCGACCTCGCAGCCGTCGGCCACCAGGCCGTTGCAGTCCCGGTGGCCCGGCTCGCACCGCCAGATCGTGCAGACGTCGCCGCAGCCGCGCTGGGCGTGCGGCAGCGGCGGGCATTTTCGGCCGCACCCGCCGCAGTTGTCCGGATCGACGCGGACGTCCGTCTCGCATCCGTCGCGGCTGTCGCCGTTGCAATCCTCGAAGCCGTGGTAGCAGACCGCGATGTCGCACCGGTGCGAGCGGTTGCAGCGGGGCGTGGCGTTCGAGACGTTGCAGGCGTAGCAGGATTCGCCGCCGCAGCCGAGATCGGGACGGTCGACGGACAGGCAGCTGCCGTCGCAGCGCTTGAAGCCGGGCGCGCAGGTCTCCGCCCCGGACGCGGCCATGGCCGGCTCCGCGCCCGGTCGCCGCGCGGGTCCGCTGCGCGCGAGCGCGGTCATGACGCCGGCCAGGACGGCCGCGACCAGCACCACCAGGGCGGCGGCGGCCAGCAAGAGCGCGCGCCCTTTCAGACGGCGGGGTGGCGCTTCGGGGAGGTCCGGAACGCTCGGCGCCGGCGCCACGCCTGGCTCGGCCGGCGCGGCGCTACCCGGGGCCGGCGCCGGCGGCTGCCGGCCGCGCGCCCGCGTGACCACCACGCGCGTCGGCTCCTGCGGGGCGGCCGCGGCCGCCTGCTGCCGCGAGCGCAGGTGGGACTCGAGGACGCTCTTGGCCGAGTCCTGCTCGACGTCGAACCGGTAGTGCATGAACACGGCGACGTCGTCCGTGGTCACCCGTTCCGACTGGCGCGCCAGATACTCCTCGAGCTCGCGCTGAAACCGTCCGGCCGTCGCGTAGCGCTCCTCGCGCTCGGCTGCGATGGCGCGCCCGCAGATCGCCGCCAGGTCGGCCGGCACGTTCGCGTCCGGGGGCAGCGCCGGCAGCCGTTTGGCCACCAGCCGCGAGATCACCTCGTCGTCGGACGCGTCACCCCAAAAGCGCTTGCCCGTCAGCAGCTCCCACAGCGCGACCCCCACCGTGAACACGTCGTCCCGCCGGTCCGGCGGAAGGTGCAGGAACTGCTCGGGGGACATGTAGCGAATCTTCCCCTTGGTCGCCCCGGTGCGTGTCTCGACCTCAGAGCCGGCGGCCTTCGCGATCCCGAAATCCAGCACCTTGATCTGGCCGTCGAACAACACGAACACGTTGTGCGGCGAGATGTCGCGGTGGACCAGGTTGAGGGACGTTCCGTCGTAATCGCGGAGATCGTGGGCGGCGTCCAACCCCGCCAGCGCCTTGGTCAGGATGTAGAGCAGCAGGTTCCGCGGCGCGGGCACCCCGTCCCCCCGCAGGACCGCCGACAGCGGCTTCCCTTCGAGGTACTCCATCACCATCGTCGGGACCGTGTCGTGCTCGCAGACCTCGTGCACCTGCACGATGTTCGGGTGGGTCAGGCGGGCCGAGATGCGCGCCTCCTCCTGGAACATCCGGTAGGCCTCCGACTCGCCCACCAGGTCCCGCCGCATCATCTTGAGGACGACCAGCTTGCTGAACCCGCGCGGCCCTTTGGCCAGCGCAAGATGGACGACGCCCATCCCGCCGCGACCCAGCTCTTTGAGCAGCTCGTAGCGGGTGCCGGTCGCCGAGGCGGTGCTGTCCACTTTGTCCAGGTTCATGTCGGCCGGTTGCCCCTGCTGAAGCCGATCATCGTGGAAAGCACCATTCCCCGGCCCAGCACACCGCAAGCGACGGATTCCTGCTGCCGCCATCGGTTGATGGACGCGGGGAGTTGAGGCTGGGCGGCATCGGCGCGATCCGGCCCGGAACGCCTCGAGGGGCGCACCCACCGCCGGCCGCGCTCGATGGCGGCGTCTCACCGACATGAGGGAGGCCGGCGCCCGTCGTAGCGCGACCGTGCCGGCCGGGAGCGCGCGCGGATGAGGTCTCCCCCGGGCCCCGACGCCCGCGCCGGGCTTCAGCCGCCCTTCGGCGCGCGCTGCACCTTGACGTTGACGTTGGGCGTGCGGGTGACGCCCCACAGGCGCAGCCACAAGCCCATGTACATCTCGGGGCCGCGCGCCGTCGAGATGTCGCCAAGGTCGAGGATGTCGCTCCAGCCGAGGCCGCGCAGCAGGTCGGCCACCTGCGCCTTGGCGCCCCCGTCGTTGCCGCTCAGAAAGACCGTGTGATCGCCGCCGGCCAGCCCCCCGGGGTTCACCATCACGGGCGCGCCGACGGTGTTCAGCGTCTTGACGACCTTCAGGTTGGCAAAGCGGGCCTGGATCTTCTCGGCCAGGCAGCGGTCGTCGCTGGCCAGCGGGCGCGGCGGCAGGCCGCGGCCGTGATCCAGTTCGTTGGCGACGTCGATCAGCACCTTGCCGCCCACCTTGTCCGCCGCCGCCTGTTCGAGCGCCTGGATCGACACCGTTCCACCCGTGGCGTTGACCAGCACGTCGCCGAACGCGGCGGCCTCCTGGAACGTCACGATCCGGCCGCGATTCTCGGTCTGGGCGCGCCACTCGCGCAGCGAAGCCGCCATCATCTTCTTGTCGTCGATCTTTTGGGGGTCGCGCGTGCCGAGCGCCACCTCGTGCCCCAGCCCGAGCCAGGTCGTGCCCAGCGTCTGCGCGACCATGCCAGAACCGATGATTCCGATCTTCATGCCCGTCTCCTCGTGAGTGGACGGCAATCCTGACCTGCGGCGGGTTCCGCGACCATCTTCACTTCACCCGACGTGCGCGCCACGCTCCCCGCGGTCCTGACCGCGACGTTCTTGGGCTCGATTGCCAGCGGCACGTTTCTCGGCGGCCCTGTCCTTCGCCGCCCGGGGCGGCGGGTTCACCGATCGGTGGCCGTCTGGTCGGCGCGCACCAGCCAATCCATCGCCATCTCTTCCGCCCAGTAGACGGCGCGCCAGGGCCAGGGCCCCGCGACGAACCCCGTGTGGCCGCCCCAACCCGTCACCTGAAAGCGAACGTCGCCCGACGCCGCCGCCCGCGCGCGGGCCACGCCCTCGGCCGGGAAGAACGGATCGTCCTCGGCGCTGATGCAGAGGGTCGGCCTCGCGACGCGGGCCAGGTAGGCGATCGCACTGGCCCGCCCATAATAATCTTCCGCGCTGGCGAACCCGTGCAGCGGCGCCGTGAAGCAGCGATCGAACTGCGCGAACGTCCGCGCCGCGCGGATCCCCGCGCCGTCCAGGTGCGCCGTCTCGTCGGGAAAGCGCGCCATCACGTCCAGCGCCTTGGGCTTGAGGCACCGCAAGAAATGGCGGGTGTAAAGGCGCGCCGCCGGGCGCTCGAGGTGCCGCGACGCCGCCGCCAGGTCGTACGGCACGGACAGCGTCGCCGCCGCCCGGATCCCCGACGCGGCGCCGGTCTCGCCGAGGTACTTGAGCAGCACGTTCCCGCCCAGCGAGAACCCCATCGCGTAGAGGCGGACCTGCGGCTCGCGCGCCAGCAACGCGCGCACCACCAGGTCCAGATCCTCCGTCTCCCCCGAGTGATAGAGCCGCGGACGGCGGTTCGGAATGCGACGCGAGAGGTCGGCCGGGTCCCGGGCGCAAGAACGGAAGTTCAACGCCGTGCAGGCCCACCCCGCCGCGGCCGCCAGCGCCGCCAGCCCCTGCGTGTGCAGCGAGTAGGCGCTCCCCTCGAGCCCGTGCAACAGGATGACCCGCGGCGCCCCCGCCCGGCCGTCGAGGTGGTCCACAATCAGCTCGTCCCCGTCGGCGGTGGGCAACACCTCGCGCGAGAACCGCACCAGCCGCCGGGAACGGACCAGGCGCGCCCAGACCGTCTGCCCCGTCGGTCCCGGGAGCCACCAAGGCGCAGCCGACGGCGGTCCGGGGTGCATGTTTCCCCTCTTTATAGAGGATTCCGACGGACAGCGCCGTTCTCTGCTTGCACGGGCGGGTTCCGCAAACTAGACAGTCCGGGATGAGCTCATCCGGCGAAGCAATCCAGGCCGACGGGAAGGGGAGCAGCCCCCCCAAGGTGCCGGCCGTTCAGCGGCCCGACGTCGCCGCCGCCGCCGCCCCGGCCAAGAAGAGCCGCCGCCCGGTGGTCTTCCTGGTGCTGGGTCTGCTGGCCCTCGCCGCCATCGTCTACTGGCTTTACGCCCGTCAGTTCGAGGACACGGACGACGCGCAGATCGACGCCAACATCAGCAACATCGGCTCGCGCGTGGCCGGCACGGTGACCAACGTGTTCGTCATCGAGAACCAGACGGTGAAGGCCGGCGACGCTCTGCTGGAGATCGATCCGACGGACCTCACGGTCGCCGTCGCCCAGGCCAAGGCGGCCGTGGCGCAAGCCGAAGCGCAGCTGCAGGCCGAGGACCCGACGGTGTCGATCACCGAAACGTCCAACACCGCCGCCGTGGCCGGCGCCTCGTCGGAGATCCTGTCCGCGACCGCCAGCCTGACGGCGGCGCAAAAGGACGTCGACCAGTTGACGGCGCGGGTCGTCTCGGCCGAAGGAACCGCCCGCCTGGCGGAGATCGAGCGCAAGCGGGGCCAGGACCTGTGGAAGGCCCAGGCGATCCCGCGCGCCGACCTCGATCGGCGCATCACCGCCGCCGAGACCGCCGAAGCCGAGGTCCAGGCCGCCAAGCAGGCGCTCGCGTCGGCGCGCCAGCGGGTGGCGCAGCAGCAGGCGCTGCTGGGCGCCACCAAGACCCGCTTCGTGGAGGTGCGCAAGAACGCGCCCCGTCAGGTCGAGACCCGCAAGGCGTCGGTGCTTTACCGGCAGGCGAACCTGGATCTGGCGCGCGCGCAGCTCTCGCAGGCCGAGTTGAACCTGAGCTACGCCAAGGTGCGCACGCCGGTCGCCGGCGTGGTGGCAAAAAAGGCGGTCAACGTCGGCGACCACGTCGCCCCCGGACAGCAGCTGGTGGCCGTGGCGCAGATCGGCGCCCCCTGGGTGACGGCCGAGTTTCGCGAGACGCAGATCGAACGGATGCGGCCCGGCCTGCCGGTGGACGTGCACGTCGACGCGCTGGACGCGCACTACACCGGCGAGATCGAGAGCCTGGGAGGCGCCACCGGGTCGCGCCTCAGCGTCCTGCCGCCCGAGAACGCGTCGGGCAACTACGTGAAGGTCGTGCAGCGCATCCCGGTGCGGATCCGGCTGGACCCCGGGCAGGCGGGCATGGACCGCCTGCGGCCCGGCATGTCGGTCGAACCGAAGGTGCGCGTCCGGTGAGCACCGCGGGCTCCGCGTCCGCCGCGCCTCAGCGGCCGGCGTACTTCGACACCGGCTGGACCAACGGCCACAACCCGTGGGCGATCGCGCTGGTCGTCACCATGGCGACGTTCATGGAGGTGCTGGACACCAGCATCGCCAACGTCTCGCTGCCCCACATCGCCGGCAACCTCTCGGTCAGTCAGGACGAGGGGACCTGGGTGCTGACGTCGTACCTGGTCTCGAACGCCGTGATCCTGCCGATCAGCGGCTGGATCGCGTCGAAGATGGGCCGCAAGCGGTTCTACATGACCTGCGTGGTCCTGTTCACGAGCAGCTCGTTCCTGTGCGGGATGGCGCCGTCGCTGGGCTGGCTGATCTTCTTCCGCGTGCTGCAGGGGCTGGGTGGCGGCGGACTCGGCCCCAGCGAGCAGGCCATCCTGGCCGACACCTTCCCGCCCGCCAAACGCGGCATGGCGTTCGCCGTCTACGGCATGGCGGTCGTGCTGGCGCCCGCCATCGGCCCCACGCTGGGCGGCTTCATCACCGATCACTTCAACTGGCGGTGGATCTTCTTCATCAACGTACCGGTCGGCATGATCTCGCTGACGCTGACGTCACGAGTCGTCACCGACCCGCCGCACCTGGTGGCCGCCAAGCAAAAGAGCGGCCGCATCGACTACACCGGCCTCGCGCTGATCGCCCTCGGCCTGGGCGCGCTGGAGATCGTCCTCGACAAGGGGCAGGAGGACGAGTGGTTCGCGTCGCCGTTCATCCTGCTGGCGACGGTGGTGGCGGGGATCGCGCTGATTTCGTTCGTGGTGTGGGAGCTGAAGCAGGAACACCCGGTCGTCGACGTGGGGATGTTCAAGAGCCGCACCTTCGCCGCGGCGAACGTGATGATGCTGACGCTGGGGATGGCCCTGTTCGGCTCGACGGTGCTGCTCCCGCAGTATCTGCAAGTGCAGATGGGGTACACGGCCCAGCAGTCGGGGATGGCGCTGTCGCCCGGCGGCTTCGTCGTGATCGCGCTTTTGCCGCTGGTGGGCCGGCTGGTCTCGCGCGTCGACGCCCGCTACTTGATCGGCTTCGGCTTCATCACGCTGTCGGCCTCGCTGTTCTACATGACCGGGCATCTCTACGACGGGATCGACTTCAAGACCGCCGTCGAGCTGCGGGTGCTCCAGTCCATCGGCCTCCCCTTCCTGTTCATCCCCATCAACACGCTGGTGTACGCCGACGTGGCGCCGCAGAAATTCAACTCCGTTTCGGGGATCGTGAACCTGTCGCGCAACATGGGCGGCGACATCGGGATTGCGTTCGTGACCACGCTGATCGCGCGGCGCCAGCAATTCCACCAGGACATCCTCGTCGCGCGGGCCAGCAACTACGACGCGACCTTCTCCGCCCGCCTGGCCGGCCTGGCCCGCACCTTCGAACAGGCCGGCGTGTCGACGGTCGAGGCCACCAAGAAGGCGCTGGCGCTGCTGTACTTCCAGGTCCAGCACCAGGCGGTCACGCTGGCGTTCCTGGACGCGCTCAAGGCGCTGGCGGTCGCCACCGGCCTCATGATCCCGCTGCTGTTCCTGACCAAGCGCGCTCCCCCGGGCGGCGCGCCGGCCCGGCACTGAATCAGGCCGCCAGCGTGAAATAGAACGTGGCGCCCCGGCCGGGGGACGACTGCGCCCAGATGCGCCCCCGATGCCGGCGGACGATGCGCTGGACAATGGCCAGCCCGATGCCCGTCCCGGGAAAATCCGCTCCGTGCAGGCGCTGGAACGGCTGGACCATCTTGCCCGCGTGGGTCGGATCGAAGCCGACGGGGTCGTCCCGCACGAAGTACGCCCGCTAGGAGTCATCCGTCCGACCAAACACGATCTGCGGAACCTCCTGCCGGCTCGTGAACTTCCAGGCGTTTCGCAGCAGGTTCTCGAGCGCGATCCGCAGCAGGCGCGCGTCCCCGGCCTCGACCTCGGCCAGCGTCTGACGGTGGGCCTCGACCGCCGCTTGCAGGCGCCGTCGGCTGGAGTACAGGTCCAAAGAATTGAACCTTGCTGCGCACCACGTGCGGCTCGACGGGCTTGAACAGGAAATCGAACGCGCCGGCGCCGTACGCCCGCTGAACGTTCTCGCCGCGAATCGAGGAACGCGGTCATGAACACGATGGGAACGTCCCGCAACCCGAGCTCGTCGCGCAATCGATTGGCCAGCTCGAAACCGTCCATTTCGGCAGTTGCGCGTCCAGCGATGCCGCCGCGAAATCGCGCTGGCGCGCGCAACGCAGAGCTTCCACGCCGAATCGGGTGCAACGAGCTCACACGCCACGGCCGACGGGATTCCTTCCAATACCAAAAAGCTCGAAGGACGGTCGCCAACGACGAGAATCTTCGGACGTTCCGGCGTCATCCGCGGGCACCGGAACGGAAGAACGAACTTGCGTTACAGATGGTCAGGCTGCAACGATGCACAGGCATGCCGCGTGCGAAATCAGAAGGACGCATCAATGCCATGCACGTTTTAGGCGCTCAACGTTCCTTTAAGTATCCGGCCGACGCCCGCCATTGCCGCGCGGTTTCGAAACTCAGCCGTGGATTCGAGGAATCGGTTTCGAAACTCGGATGAAGGCCCGGATGAAGGCCAACACCATCCTCCTGGTCGAAGACAACGCCGACGAGGCCGAGCTGGCAATCCGGGCCTTCGAACGGACGCAGCTCGAGAGCGCAATCGTTCTGGCCCGCGACGGCGGTGAAGGACTGAATTACCTCTTCGCGACCGGGCGATACGCCGAGCCGCCTCCCGGCCCACCCGACGTGGTCCTCTTGGACCTGAAGTTGCCCCGAATCGACGGGGTCGAAGTGCTCCGGCGGGTGCGGGAAGACCGGCGGACGCGGCGGCTGCCCGTCGTCGTGATGACCTCGTCCAAGCAAGCCACCGACGTCGGCCGGTGCTACGAGCTGGGCGCGAACAGCTACGCGCGCAAACCGGTCGACTTTTCGGAGTTCGTGCAGACGATGCATCGGGTGGGCACGTACTGGCAGCCCGTGGCGAAAGTCTCCGCGTCGCCGAAACGGGCGGGGCGGGGCCGTCTGCGGCGTCGCTGCTCGCTTGAATACCTCGGGTATTCG
>JAICYS010000328.1 GCA_025934105.1 Myxococcota bacterium
GGCGGCGGCCGTCGCGGGCGGCGGGGGCGCGGGCGGCGTGGCGCACCCGAACGCGCCCAGCCCCAGCGCCAGCAGCGCGAGCAGCGAGGCGGCGGCCGCCTTTCCGGCCCGGGCCCCGGCCCGTGCCGCGGCGTCGGGCCCGGCGTACCCGGTGACGTCGCCGCAGGCGAAGATTCCCGGAACCGCCGTCGCGCCGTCCTCGCCGGCGGCCGCCGCGAACCCGCCGCGCTCCGGATCGAAGGCCACCGGAACTCCGTGCTGGCGCGGTAGCTCGGAGGCGGGCGCCGGCACCGTCGCCACCGCGACCAGGTCGCCGGCCACCGCGCGCCGGGTCCCGCCGCCGTCCAGATCCAGCCCGCGCAGGCGGCGCGCACCGCGGACGCCCGTCACGGTCTCGCGCCCGAGGTCGACCACCTCGCAGTCGACACCGGCCTCGGTCAGGCCGCGCGCCAGCGCCGCCGCCGTCGGCGCTCCGTCGAGGACGATCACCCGCCGGCCGGCCGCCACCGGCCGCACGCCCCAGTGAAACGCCAGCCGCCCGCAGCCGCGCGCCGAGAGCACGCCCGGCCGATCGTTGTCGGGAAACGGCAGGTTCTGATCGTAGGCGCCGGTGGCGTAGACGGTTCGCCGCGCCGTCACCCGCGTCAGGCGATCGCGCGCCACCACCGCCAGCAGGCCGGCCGGGCCGTCCTCTGGATAAAACGCGATCGCGGTGGCGCTGGAGATGAGATCCGCCCCGGCGGCGCGCGCGGCCTCCGCCGCGTGGACGGCGCGCGCCGTGCCGCCCGCCTCGGCCAGCCACGAGCCGCCCAGCGCCGGCTGATCGTCGTAGAGGACCACGCGGGCGCCGGGGGCCGCTTCCGCCGCGGCGCGCGCCGCCGCCAGCCCGGCCGGCCCGCCGCCCACGACGCAGACGTCGACCGCGCGGTCCCGCGGAACCCGGCGGTGCGGCGCCGGCCGGTCGGGCAGCGCCCCCGATCCGCCCATCTCGCGCACCAGCTTCAGGAACAGCGCGTTGCCCGCGCGCGTGCCGGTCATCATCGTGTGGTGGTCCATGCCGTCGGGGAACAGCCAGTCCGCCGCCGCCAGCAGATCGACGTCGGCGCTGGGGAAGGCGTTCTGCCGCTCGCACCGCAGATCCTCGCGCGCGGCGATCCGGCAGGCCCGTTGATTGGGCCGCCCGTCGACGCGCACCAGGCAGGAGGCGCAGTGGCCGTCCAGGCAGAACAGCCCGCGCGGCCGGTGGTACTTCGGCGATCGCGCCAGCGTGTCGACGCCGGAGGCGTGCAGCGCCACCGCCAGCGGTTCTCCTTCGAACGACTGGATCGGCTCGCCTTCGAACTGGAAACGAACGGGACGGCCCCGTGTGGCACCCGGGGCGAGAGCGCGCAGGTCGGCGGTCACGCGCTCACTCTACCAGCCTCTCTGGTATAGAGGGCGCGATGAGCTCGGCCGCGCGATTCCATTTCCGACGGTGGCGCGCCCTCGTGGCCCTGGCGCTGCTGGCGCCGGCGGCGGCCCGCGCCGAGCCGGACCATGCCGCGCCGGTGCCGCCCGAGGCTGCCCCGGAGAAGCTGACGCTGTCGCAGGCCGTCCAGCGCGCGCTGGCGCGCAACCCCGGCGTCACCGTCGCCACCGCCGACATCGCCCGGGCCGAGGCGCTGATTCACCAGGCGCGCGCCGGATGGTTCCCGGCGCTGAACGGCAACCTGACCTACGAGCACCTCGACCACGCCCGGACGCTGGGCAACGTGGTGGAGCTGGCGCAGGACGAGCTGGGCGGGAACCTGACCCTGACGCTTCCGCTGGTGCAGGCGCAGGCCTGGACCAGCACCTGGCAGGCCCAGGACAACCGCCGGATCGCCGAGGCCAGCGCCGTCGACGTGCGCCGCCAGGTCGCGCAGGCGACCGCCCGCGCCTACCTGACGGTGGTGGCGCAGCACCGGCTGATCATCGCCGCCGAGACGGCGCGCGCCAACGCCAAGGACCACTACGAGTATGCGCACACCCGGTTCGTGGGCGGCGTCGGCCGCAGCATCGACGAGGTGCGCGCCCAGCAGGATCTGGCCGCCGTGGACGTACAGGTCGAGTCGACTTACGTGGCGCTGGCGCGCGCGCGCGAGGCGCTGGGCGTGCTGCTGGCGGCCGCCGGTCCGGTCGACTCGGTCGACCAGGTCGACATGGGCGCCATGCCAACGCTGCCGGGCGCGCTGGCCTCGGCGCAGGATCGGCCGGACGTCAGAGTGCTGCAGCAGCGGGTGCTGGCGGCGCGGCGGCTGAAGAAGGATGTCTGGGCCTACTACGCGCCGTTCGTGAGCGCGGTCGGCCAGCCGTTCTTCCAGGACCCGCCGACGGTGTTGATGCCCCGGACCGGCTGGCAGGTCGAGTTGACCCTCTCGCTGCCGATCTACGACGGCGGGCTGCGGTCGGGCGTCGCCGAGGAGCGCGGCGCGCTCTTGGACCAGGCGCGCGCCAACCTGGAGGGGAGCCTGCGGCAGGCGCAGTCCGACGTCCGGGTGGCCTTCGAGGCCATGCTGCGCGCCGATCAGGCGCTGGCCGCGTCGCGCGATGCCGCCCGGCTGGCGCGCCGCGCGTACGAGCTGGCGACGATGGCCTATCGCGCCGGGGCCAGTACCAACATCGAGGTGCTGGACGCCGCCCGGCAGGCGCGCGACGCCGACACCGCCGTCGCGCAAGCCGAGGACCAGTCGCGCCAGTCGCGGCTGGATCTGCTGGTGGCGGCCGGAAAGTTCCCCTGAGACGGGTTCAGCGCGCCCTTCGGGTCGCACGCTGTTGCCCGACGGGTCCGCCCGATCGATTCGATTCGATGCGAGAGACTTCGAGAGTCCCGTGTCAGCGCGTCCGCGCGCCGAAGATGGCGGTGCCGACGCGCACCAGCGTCGCTCCCTCGGCGATGGCCACCTCGAAGTCGCCGCTCATCCCCATCGACAGTTCGCGCAGCTCGACGTTCGGACGGCCGCGGGCGGCCTCCCGGTCGCGCAACGCCCGCAGCGCGGCGAAGTGCGGGCGCGCGGCGGCCGTGTCGTCGGCGAACGGCGCGATCAGCATCAGGCCCGCGCACCGCAGATGCGCGGCAGCGGCGAACCGATCGAGGAGCGCCGGTAAATCCGCCGGCGCCACGCCGCGCTTCTGCGCCTCGCCGGCCACGTTGACCTGCACCAGGCACGCCTGGGGCAGGCCGCGCGCTTCGAACGCCTCCAGCAAACCCGGCGAATCGATGGTGTGCACCAGCGCCACCTGACCCGCGACGTACTTGACCTTGTTGCTCTGCAGCGGCCCGATGAAGTGCCACTCCGGCGGCGCCGGGTCCCCGGCCAGGGCCGCGCGCTTGTCCCGCAGCTCTTGCCCGTAGTTCTCGCCGAACAGATGCTGTCCGGCCGCCATCGCCGCCCGCACGTCCTCGGGCGGCATCTTCTTGGTGACCGCGATCAGGCGGGCGGAGCCGGCCGGGCGCCCGGCCGCTTGCTCGGCGCGCGCGATCCGCTCGCGCACTCGCGCCAGGCCGTCGGCGATCTCCTGGGCGCGGGTCATTCCGCGCGGGCGCCGAACCCCGGCGCCGGGTAGTCGCGCAGCGCGCCCAGCGCCTGCAGGTCGGCCAGCACCTCCGCCAGCGGCAGGCCGATGACGTTGGTCAGCGAGCCGCGCAGCTCGGTCACGAAGGCGGCCGCGATCCCTTGCACCGCGTAGCCGCCGGCCTTGTCGCGCCCTTCGCCCGAGGCCACGTAGGCCTCGATCTCGGCCGGTTGCAGCGCGCGGACCAGCACCGCCGTGGTCACCGCCCGGGCCACCCGCCGCGCGCCGAAGCGGATGGTGTAGGCGGTCAAGACCTCATGCCGCCGCCCGGCCAGCCGGGCCAGCATGGCGCGGCCGTCGGCGTCGCCGGCGGGCTTGCCCAGGATGTCGCCGTCGACGATCACGGTGGTGTCGGCCGCCAGCACCGGCAGCGCGCGCCCGGCGGCGGCGCCGTCGGCCACCGCGTCGCACTTGGCGCCGGCGATGCGCCGCGCGTAGTCGCCGGCCACTTCACCGGGCTGGACCGCCTCGTCCAGGTCGGCCGGGACGACCTCCAGCACCAGCCCGACCCGTTCGAGCAGCTCGCGGCGGCGCGGCGAAGCAGACGCGAGGATCAGGTCGGCTGCGCGCGGCATCTGACGCGGGCTTTTACCACGCGCGCAACCGCGGCGGGATTGGTCCGACAACTCTCGCATGCGTGGCACGGGCCGAGCAGGCAGGACCTCGGGGCGGGAGACGAGCGCACGCTCGGGGAATGGCGGCTTGGCGGCCAGGGCGCGCGCTCGCCCACGCACCGGCGGCGACGGCGACGCGGCGCAACCCCCGGCTGGGCCGACGATCCGCCTGTTGCTGCTGTTCGGAACGGCGCTTTCGGTGGCGGCGTGCGCGCCGGGCACCGATCTGGCGCCGTCCGGGCCGGGGACGCAGGGGGCGCTGCCGCCGCGCGGGCCGGGGGGCGCGACGCTGGTCAAGCCGGCGCCCGGCGCGGTGCAGGTGCCGTTGAACCTGGCCGGGGTGGTGGTCCGGTTCGCCGGCGCCGTCACCTGGGGCGCGGCCGGCCTGGTCCTGTGCGACGGCGACCAACCGGTGCCGACGTCGGCGCCCGCGGCGATCCCCTGCTCCGCGGGCGACGCGGGAGCCTGCTACGGCGTGGCGGTGCAGGGCAGCTTGCCGCCCGGCGTGTCCTGCGCGGTGGCCCTCGGTCCCGGCGCCCTCGACGCCAGCGGGGCCGCCCTGCCGCCCGGCCTGATCGGCGCCTTCGAGGACGCGGACCTGCCGGACACCACGCCGCCCGTGCTGGCGGACGTCGCCGTCCGGGTGGTGGCATCGTGCCTGGAGGTCACGTTCGCCACCGACGAACCGGCCAGCGGCAGCGTGGACGTCCAGGCGGACGGCGCCGACACGGGCAGCCCGGCCGGCGCCGGGCAGACCAGCTTCGACGTCGGCCTTCCGCTGGCCGGGCTGGCGCCCAGCGCCGCCGCAACCGTGACCGTGACGGCGACCGACCTGGCCGGCAACCAGGCGACCTCCGCGCCGTTCGCGCTGACGACGCCGCCGGCGCTGCCGCCCATCGCGATCACGGAGGTGCTGGCCAATCCCGCCGGACCGGAGCCGCAGCAGGAATACGTCGAGCTGCGCAACCTGGGCGACGCCGCCGTCCCGCTGTCAGGGCTGCGGGTGGCCGACAGCAAGGGAAGCGACGACCTGCCGCCCGACACGCTGCCGGCCGGCGGCTACGCCCTGGTCGTCACGTCGGCTTACGACCCGAACGAGGGGAGCGATCCGGCGCCGCGCCCGGGAAC
>JAICYS010000106.1 GCA_025934105.1 Myxococcota bacterium
GCCCCGCTGGCCATGTCTTTCAGGCTCAGGGCCGCCGACGCAGCCTGAGGCAGGACGACCGAAGCCGGCTTCTTCTCCGCGGCTGTGGCGGCAGCCGGGAACTGGGGCTGCAGCCCCCCTGAAACCGTCTTGAAGCTCTGGGCCACGGCCGCCTGAGCGGGCGACCCGGCCCGCGCCTGCACCGCGGCCACAATCTGGGCAGCGGCCACCGAGGTGCCAACGGCTGCTGCCGCGCCAACGGCCACCGGCTCGTCAGCCTCAACTGCCCCTCGATCGTGGCATGCACCGCTCAGCGCGGCTGCCCAGGTGACCAGCAACACCAGCGGCCAGTTGCCATCGGAACGACTATCGGTCAGGCCCCGGTCACGTGACGGCGCGGTGCGAACCATGCGCGCTCCCCCTTGTTAAGGCGGGCGACACTCGCAGAGTCCGATCACATCGGTCAACGAGATTCAGCGATAGCCTGTAACTATTTTCTGTTCATTTGGCCAATGATGGGTATGGCCGACTTGGTTTCGAAACTCGCCTCTCCAATCGAACAGGGCCTGCAAAGTGCTCTATTGCGAGTTGGCAGCGTTTGCAGGCGAGCCGTTCGGTCGCGCTTGTCGACTCATAGCTAACTCGCGGCCACCATGTTGGAACCGAGTGGCGTCCGCCAATCGCCAACCCGTCGGACAAATTGCCATCTCGGATCAGAACGGCATCGTTCAGAGGGCTCGGCGTCTGCGCTAGTCATATGACTTTGCTTCTCCTATCGAGCCGCGCCGGGTCGCCGGCCCTCTCATTCGCGCGCGTGTTCTGTGGGCTCGGACGGAGCCGGGCTTACGCGCGGACGTATGCCGCCCGATCAGGCGAACCTAAGTCGTCGAGCCGACTCGCTGCTCGACGTCACTTTTTCTTGGGAAGAACGCAAGAGCTCGCCGTTTGTGACTCGTAGACCAGTTGTGTGGCCTGCCCGCACGTTCCATGAGCTGAGCGATTTCGCCACGACATTCGTCCGTCGGCCGTCCCGAACAATCAATCTGTGAAGGAAACTTGATCGTCGTCCTTCGGACGGTCGGCGCTCAAGGCCTCTGCTGCGCAAATCTCAAGGCTATTACGTCGGCGAATGATGAAACTCTTGAACTGCATCTGATCGTTCGGTCTGCTGGTGGACAGACGGATCAGCGCACGAGACGCCATAGGCCTCGCCGGCCGGCTCAGACGGCAAGAGGTGTGGCTTTTGACGCAGAGCCGCCTGCCGTGACCGATGCCTCCGCCCCTGCAGCTGTTACCCGGCAGGTGGAGGCCGAGCGCCGGATTGCCCGCTCGTTCGCGGTTGGCCAACCAGATTGCGGCCGGGGCGCTTTCCCACTGCGCCGGCCATGAGCGGTTCTTCGCGCAGATCGAAGCAGAGGGCGCCCAGGCCGAACGACAGCTCCGGGACGCCGTGATCAGCGGAGCGAAGAGCCGTTCATGCTCGGGCGTCGATATGGATGCCCTATAGAAGCCGTCGTCCTCTCGGCGAGTGAAGCTTCTCCGCGGTACCACGCCCTTCCGTTAGAGCTCCGCAAGAAAGCCAAGGAGACCCTCGGACTGCCGCCGGTCGCGACGGTTGAGGATCTCGTTCGTCGACTGTCAGGAACCGAGGTCGCCGTCCGCTGGGAACGGGCAGCGATGGCGCACGGTTCGCAGGAATGATGACAGCATCTGCGCGCGGAGTATCCTTTGCGAATCAACTCGCGTGATACGATGAACCCGCCTTGGAGTGCGCAGGGATAGGAAGAACAAGCGGCCGTTTGTCCGATAATCGCCCCTCCGTCAACTCTCCACTTCTGCCTCTCCGGGCCCTGCGGGCCCCTTCCGGGCGAAAACAAGGACCTCGGTGACCGTGCTGGAGGCCACGCTGGTCAGGGTCGCCCCTCCGAGCGCGCGGGTCAACAGGAAGCGTCGTAGTCAGGGGGTGGGTCGAGAAGGTCATCCTGGCGCGGCTCGGCCTGCTCCCTTCCTGGTGGCGCGCGCGCGATCGCGATGTGGGGAGGAATTGGGCTTTCCCCCAGGTGATCGAGGATACCCTCGATCGCATCTCCATCGGTGACAGCGGCGACGATGCGCATGCGTCCGTGGCAGCGGGGGCACTTGAGCGCGTCGACCAGGAAGACGCGTCGCAAGAGGTCGGCCCAGGGGAGTCGATATGGTGTGCGTCGAGCTGGTGCAGCCGGTTCCCTCGAAGCCGGGACGATCGGCAGCGGTACGACTTGCGACCTGAACCCCGCCGCGGGCGCGAGAATGCCGTGAAAACGGATGGTGTGCTTCCGCGGACGTGGGACGAGTGGCAGGAGCCGTTCTATGAGCTCGAACGGCGTGAAGGCGACGGCTTCGGTTCCGTCGGAGAACGGGCGCTTGAACCGGAGGGCGACGCGCCCATCGGGGAGAGCGATCAACCGCTCGGTGGCGATAGGCGGGCGGGCGAGGTAGCGGGCGAGGTGCTCGAGGCCGTCGCGGTCGTTGGCGGCGATGCGTACGTTGGCGTGGAGGCTAAACCCCTCGAAGGCCGCGCAGCGCCGAGCGAGTGTGGTCGCCTCGTGCCCACTGCCCGACCCGAGACGCATTGGTCGCGCCCCGCGGCGCCGGCCTGTCGCGGCAATGCCCGCCAGCGAGGCGCCGGCCAAGGTCGCTAAGGCAGGCTCGGCGCTCGCCATCCCCGCCCCATCGTCATCGCCCCGGGCGTCCAGCTTCCGCGCGATCTTGTAACGGGTGCGCTCAATCAAGGCTGCTACGTCCGCGTCGGTCGGCGCGGGCACCGGGTGGAACACCGCGGCGCGGTTCGGACATATTTCGTACACCCCGTCCATCATGAGCGTGTGGAAGTGGACGTTCAGGTTGAGCGCAGAGCCGAAGCGCTGAATGACAGTCACGCCGCCGGTTTTGAGGGTGCCCCGTATCCCGTGCTCCCGCGCGCGCCGCCGCAACCACCGCGAGACGACGCCGACGAACGTCCGCAGGATGATGCCGGCGAGCCCGGGGTCGAAGGCCATGCCGAATCGCAGACCGACAGGAACCGTGAGTACCCACTGCCGCACCGGGACCTGGGGCATGACGTGGTCGCGAAGATGCGCCGCGAAGTCGCACATCCGGCGGCCGAGGCATGACGGACAGAAGCCCCTGCGCTTACACGAAAAGGCCACAAGCGGGCCCTCGCGGCAATTGTCGCAAGCAACGCGCAGGAAGCCATGGGCCAGGATGCCGCACCTGAGGAACGCCTCGACCTCGTCGACCACGAAGCGCGGCAGACCACGTCCAGCCTCGTCCCTTGCGTCTGTTTCGGCCAGAAATGACCGCCAATGTTCGGCCAGCACCTTGTAGAGGACCGTCTCCTCCGGCCGATGGCGCGCGTACGGTGGCCCCGGCGGGGCAGCGCGCCCGGATTCGGCCACCGCAAGCGCCCGGGCGGGAAGCACCCAAAGTCATCGGTCGGCGCCTGCTCTCGTTTCCTTCCGGCGCGGCCGATCGACTGTTCCGAAGCACTCTGGGTCACGGTGCACCCGGGATCTTCGCCGGAAGCCGCCAGCCGAAGGTCTTGCCCTTGTACGGGCGTACCAGGCAATACCCGTCCCTGGTTACCTCCCAGCCGGGCATGTCGCAGCGGGCGACATTGCGAGGCGGCTGTGATATGGCCAGCGCGGTAGCCTGGCGCAAACGGATCGGACGGTCCGCTGGCGCGCGCGATGGCCGCCTTCGGGAGCTGCGGCCTCATCCGCTTCGCGCCGAAAGGGCGTCGCAGATTACCGCCAGCCTCGTTCGGCCAAGCTGACGTAGCCTCCGAATCCGACGACGACGTGGTCCAGGACGGCAATGCCGCAGAGTTCGCCGACTTCGCGGAGGCGGGCGGTGAGCTCGATGTCGGCGCGGGAGGGGGCGGGGTCGCCGGAGGGGTGGTTGTGGCAGAAGATCACGGCCGCCGAGCCCAACGTGATCAGCCGCCGGAAGACGTCACGCGGGTGGATCTCGACACCGGTCAGGCTGCCGCGCGTACACAGCTCGTCGGCGACGACCTGATGGCGGACGTTGAGGGCGATGAGCCAGAACTCCTCGACGGGGACGCCCGCAAGGCGCGCCCGCATGTGCAGCCACACGTCGCCGCCGCAAGAGAGCCGCTCCCCGACGATCGGCCGGCGGCCGATGCTCATGCGGGCCAGCTCGAAGGCAGCACGCACCAGCCGCGCTCGGCGCTTCGGGATGCGGGACGCGGTCAAGTCCGTTTCCGAGGCGTGGGCCAGTCCGGCCAAGCCGCCAAGTCGCTCCATTACCGCCGCGGCGTCGGCGAGGTCTTTTCCGAGGACGTTCGCGACCATCACGATGAGCGGGTCCGCCGTCGCGATCCGCCGTTCCGGTGCGGCCACTGCGGAGGATGAGGGGCGGGCCGGGAATGCCCCCCGGCGTCGGGGGGCAGGGGCCGGAACAGGCCCTGGGGGCTCGACTGGCTGAGTGTCTGGCGGCGTCGGGCCGGGGTCGGTCTGGCGGCGAAGAGAGAGTTCGAGATCGTTCACGGCGGTCCTCCTGCGTCTGGAATCGGGGCACCCCGCGCAGGGAGCGCCGCCGGCTCCCCGGGGCCGAGGGACCGCGTTCTTGGAGGGTGCCCGGAACGGGAGGAACCAAGAAGGCAAGGGACCGAGCCCGCCTCGCGGGTCCGCCCCGGGGCGCCGAGCAGAGCGACCGGGTGCCCGATTCCGGGCGCAGGAGGACGCTCCCGGACGATCTCGACTCAGCGGAGCCCGGAGCGAACCGCCTGATACGTCGAGCGCGCGCGGGCGAGCCCAGCGGCGATATCGCGGCCAACCTTCTCCTCGACGCTCACGTGCAGCGTGGCCGTGGGGCTCTCCAGCACGATCCAGATCCGCGATGGATCGGCCGGGCCGTGGCTGATGGACACCGACGTGTCGTGGCTCTTGAAGTCGAGGACGCACGCCTGCCGCAGGGGTCTTCGATCGGCTTGGGCGCGTGGCGTGGGTTCCGGTTCGGGAAGCGTCTCCTCGTCGAAGAAGTCGGTCGTGGCGTGGATGCGGGAGCTCATCGTTCACCTTCCTTCTGAAGCGGGGGCGACATCAGTTGCAGGCTTGCGTGTAAGCCGTGACGGTCCCGAAGCCGAAATTGATGACGCACGGTGCGCCGCAGGCGGTCGGTCCGGCGGAGCCGCAGGCGCTGGTGTGCTGGGGGGCGACTACGCCGTTGCAATTCCAGTCGAAGCTGCCGCAGGCGTCCGGGAATTCGAGGTACGTGCTCGACGAGAATCCCGGATTCGCTCCGTTGTCGAGATCGCAGCAGTCGCCCGTGTAGGCGGCGTAGCCGGCTGGCGGAGCGGCGTTCAGCTCGTTGCAGAACTTTGCCGAGCTGGCGGTGCCGAACCCGTCTCCGTCGGCATCGACATAATCGGTGAGGCAGTGTCCGCTGCCGCAGTCGGCGTCCGACGAGCAGGGTGCTCCGTCGATGATCCTACATGTCGAGATGCTGGTGGCGCGGTCGAGGAAGCAGCTGCTCGACCCGGTGCAGGGCGTCGAGGTGACCGGATCGGGTCCTTGGGCGATCGGCCCGCAGTGGCCGACGGCGCCGGGGAGAGCGCAACTGAGGCACTGCTGCTCGCAGACCGAGTCGCAGCAGACGCCGTCGACGCAGAAGCCGGACGTGCAGTCCGTGTTCGCGCCGCAGGCGGCCGCGAGGGGACTCTTCGGGCCGATCGGGCCGGGGCTTCCACCGAGACCGCCGTCAGGCGCCGGATCGGCGTGCGTCGACGGCGAATCGCCCGGGCCGCAGCCGGCGAGCAGGACGAGGTGAAGCGCGAGCGAGAGATGGAAGATCGACTTGGTGCTGAGCATCAGGATGTCCTTTCGTGGCGGTGTCGAGCGGGATTCAGCGGCACTGGATTGTGTTGGTGCAGGTGGTGCAGCTCCCGTGCGTGGTGGACCCGCACTCCGAGGCCGGGACGGTGCCGTACTTGAGCCCGAACGCCGTCGCACCCTCGAGCGCGCCGTCGCAGTCGAAGTCCCAGGACCCGCAAGCGTCGGGCGACGAGAAGTACGCGGCCTCTCCCGGGTGGGCGCTGGCGTCGCTGTCGCAGCAGTCTCCGCCGACGGTCACGTACTGGGGCGGAGGCGCCGCGCCGGAGGGCTCACAGAGGTGCAACGTGCTCGCGCTGCCGTAGCCGTCGCCGTCGAGATCCTGGTAGTACGCCGTGCACACGGCGTCGGCGCAGTCGGCGTCCGCGGTGCAGTGCTGGCCATTGCGGAGCTTGCAGCTCGCGAGTGTCGGCGACGTGATGTCGATGCTGCAGGTGTGGGCTCCCGTGCATGGGACCGCCGCCTGAACGTCGTCGCCGAAGAGCTGACCGACGCAGTGACCGGCGCCACCGGCGACATTGCATGCCGCGCACTGCTGGTCGCAGGCCGAGTCGCAGCAAACGCCGTCGACGCAGAAGCCGGACGCGCACTCGCTGCTCGCGCTGCAGCCGTAGGCAAGAGGCTTGGCACCCGTCATGGGGGTCCCGGCGTCGCGTTCGGTGGGTGCTGAGTCGGCAGCGGCGTCCGCGGTGCCGGAGTCGGGCGCGCCAGACCTGGCCCGCGAATCGGCGGGCCCACACCCGAATGCGCCGACGACCAGCGCCAAAGCGAGGAGCGTGCGTGAACCGAGGCGAGTGTCGTTCTGCATGTGGAGGTCTCCTGTGAGGGGAATCGAAAGCGGCGTCAGAGGCGAAGCGCTGCCTACGAGGACAGCGCCGCGCGAAGGGCAGCGATGGCGCGCGCGTGCAGGCGGCACGCCCAGGAGCGCTGCATGCCGAGCGCGTCGCCGGCCTCGGCGAGGTTCTTGCCCTCGAAGTAGCAGAGCTCGATGAGGCGGCGCTCCTTGTAGGGGAGCTTCTCGATCGCGGCGCGCGCCTGGACGTGCAGCCGATCGTCAGGCTCAACGTCGGGTTGGAACATGCGCCGGCCGTTCCAGCGCCCGCCCCAGTGGACAGCGGCCTCTTCGTCGAGCGCGGGCGCGTCCAGCGACCTCAGCTCGACGTCGCCGAATACAGGCCCTGGCGCGCGACTCGAACGTGCCGCGGCGCTATCCGGATAGTCGACGTCGTTGGCTGGCTTCGCATCGGCGATGATCCGCTCGGCGCAGAGCCGTTTGTACGTGCGCCTCGGCAGCCAGTGATGGCGTCGGATGCCATCGACGATCGCCCCGCGCACGCGATAACGGCAGAACACGTCGAACGGCACACCCCTTTCGGGGTCGAAGCGCTCCGCGGCGTCGAGCAGACCGTTGGCACCATAGGCGATGAGGTCGTCGAGCGGCACGTTCGCGCCCACCGGCGACGAGCGCACGGCGCCCGCGATGCTGCGCACCAGCGGCAAGTGATCCTTGACCAGTCGGTCGCGCGTCGAACGGTGGGTGGCGGCCTCTTCATCGGTGTTCGGAGCGGTCTTGAGGACGGACTGCATGCGTGATCCCCTTTCTCGTCGAGCGCCGGATCGCGCTCGGTCGATAGGGACTACGGCAACCGGCGTGCCATCTCGCCGTGCCGGACTTTGTCGCGGTTTCCCTCCCCGGCCGGCGCCGCAGAAGCGTTCAGCCGCGGCGAACAGTTCGGGCGGCGAACGCTTCGGGATGCGCCCGTTAGCGGGTGGCGGGAGGCACCACGCGATCTCCGCCGGCGGCCTTGGCGGCGGTGGCCGCCGACTCCAGAGCCGCCAGGAGCTGGCCGGCGTCGCCGACGCCCGGAGCGGGAAAGTGGGCGAGCCCCAGGCTGACGGTGACGGCGACCAGATCTCGGCGGCCCTGGATCGCCAACGGAGTGTCCCCGACGGCCGCCGCGACCCGGAGGCCGAGGGAGAATCCCTGGTCGAGGGAGACGAATCGACGCAGGACGACGAACGCGTCGCCTTCGTACCGCGCGAGCACGTCCTCGCCGTGCAGGCGCGACTCGATCCGGCGGGCGAGCGCGGTCAGGAGCGGGTCCCCCGCCAGCCGACCGCGCCCGGCATTGAAGGCGGCGAATCGATCGACGTCGATCAGGAGGAGCGCGAATGGAGAGGCGTGCCGGCGCGCGTAGGCGATCTCGGCTCGGAGCGCTTCGTCGAAGAACTGGCGCGAATGGGTGCCGGTCAGCGCGTCGCGGCTGGCGCGATCGTAAGCTCGGCACCGGAAGTCGTCATCGACTCCGGCGCGAAAAGTGAACATGAGGACGGTCATCGATCCTACCGAGATCCGGTCGCCGTCCTTGAGCGCTCGCGTCGCCGCGACCTTCTGCCCGTTCACGAGCGTGCCATTCACGGAGCCGAGGTCCTCGACGGTGGTCGTGCCCGAGAGCTCCGGGCGCAAGCGAGCATGGTGCCGCGATGTCCAGTCGTCGAGCACCCGGATGTCCGCGCGCTCGTCACGGCCGATCACCAGCTCACGATCGATCCTGAAGATGTTACCGACCCCGGCGCCGGCTATAACGATGAGATAGGCGACCTCGGTGCCGTCTGGAGCCCGGCCATCGGGCGCCGAACGCGTCGTTTCGGCGGGTCGAGCACGGCGGCCCGTCATGGCATCGGGGCATGAGGGAGCCGGCGGCGCCCGAGCCTTCGTATCCGGATCGCGTTGGGGTGGCGGGTCATGTCGTCCGGACGCGAATCCCCCTGATGCTCGGGCACCGCCCTCTCGATGGGGAGATTGGCAACTCTTGTCCATATGGACAAGACAAATCTTACCATATCGATCATGGAGACCGGGGCCCGTCCGGGAGTAACTGGGCGTGGTTGATGACACTTCGACAGACGATCGGCGCCAGGATCCGCCAGGCCCGCGAGCGGGCGGGCATGAGCCAGGAACAGCTCGCGAGCGCGATCGGGAGCGAGGCGGCCACCCTCTCGCGCTACGAGACCGCCCGGCGGGCCATCCCCATCGAGACCCTGGAGCGGGTCGCGAAGGCGCTGGACGTCCCGGCGGTCGAGCTGGTGGGCCGCCCGACCGTGGAGGGTCGAACGAGCCTGCGCGCCGACGAGCGGGACCTCCTCAGCACCTACCGTTCGATGAGCCCGGCGTTCCGCCGGCTGGCGCTGCGGTTGCTCAGGGAACTCCGCCGGAATGACTGAGGGGCGCCCTACGCCGCGCGGGGTCGGAGATCTCAAACTCGCGAAGGATGGACCCCTGGCGAGCCGGCCGAACCGATTCGTAGGGTGACTTTCTGGGCCGTGGCTGCCATCTTGTGGACTATTGGCGACGCGTGACCGATTGAGCGCGTACTTGATGAAATCGATGCGCTGACGCCGCGGCGTCCCGTCAGGTGCATCGATCGTCCGGATCTTTTCCTCCCGGATCAGGTCGGCCAGGGCAAAGATCACCTTGCCACGCGCGCGAAGTCCATTGAACCCGATCGCCTCACTGAGCGCCGGCAGGGTGAGCGGACCTTGCGCGAGCAGCGCCGCCTCGATGGCGGGAGCCAACTCCTGATTTTGCTTGCGCCGGATGAGGCTGGCGGCGAACGCGCCGAGCCCCGCGGCCACACCGATACCCACCATGACGACCACATCCATCGCCCCCGAGCATAGACGTGAGCCACTGATGAGTCAGCGACGAATTGGCCCCCTGGCGCCGTCTTGCCGTCAGGAGGTTGGCACATGAAGAGCGAAGGATCCGTTGCTCTGCAGAATCGATGGCCGCGCACAATCTCTACCTGGACAACCGCGCGAGGTGCGCGAGCCGATCCTTGAGCGCCTTGATCGGGACACCGAGCCGGGCGGCCATTCTCGGAATGTCGCCGGCGTATTCGTCACGGCACGCAAGAATCTCGTGATCAGGGATCTCGGTGATCGAACGAAGTAACGGATTCCTCTTCCGCAGCTCGTAATAAGTTGTCCGACTCACTCCGAGGATCTTGGCCGCCCGGGATGCGCTGCCGTTGCTTCGGGCGAGCGCTTCGGCGACCTGCTCGTCGGAGATGATGCTGGGGCCCCCGCTCGACTTCGGGGCTGCGACCGTAGGAATGGACGGCACCTCCTGGCGTGTCTCGGAGAGCACCGCGCGTAACGACGCAGGGAGAAGCGCCGCGGGCTGCCCTCGGCTGGAGACGACGATCTGCCCCGCGACGTTCTCAAGCTCGCGGATGTTGCCCATCCACTGGCGGGCGCCCAGCGCGGCGACGGTCGATGCGGGGAGCCAGGGGTCACCTGCGTTCCGGAGGCGATCGGGCTCTCCGTACTTCGTGAACGCTTGCCGAAGAAAGTGGACGAGCAGGATGCCGAAATCCTCGCGGCGGTACCGGAGCGGAGGCAGCGTGATCTGGTATCGCGCGAGGCGCTGGAACAGGGCCTCCGAGAAACTCCCGGCCGCGATGGCGCGTTCGAGATTCGTGTCCGTCGCCGCGATGAAGCGGACATCGATCTTTCTGGCGCGCGTGGCCCCCAGCGGCCGGACCTCTCCCGTCTCGAGGACGTCGAGCAGCGATGGCTGAACGTCCGGGCGGAGGAGACCGATCTCGTCGAGAAACAGAGTGCCGCCATCGGCGGCGGCGAACAGACCGACCTTGGACACGTTCGCCCCGGTGAAGGACCCGCGCTCGTGTCCGAACAGCTCCGACGCCGCCGTGGAATGAGCGACCCCGCCCATGTTGAGGGACAAGAATGCCCGGCCGACACGGCGGGAGGCGGCAACCAATGCGGCGGCGAGCATGCCCTTGCCGGTTCCGCTCTCCCCACGGATCAGCACTGGGACGTCCAGGTCGGCCACCTGGTCGATCTCGCGGCGGACGTCGTCGACAGCGTCGCTCACACCGACCAGGCCGTGCGATGCGCGCGCGGCGCTGCGAGTCGGCCGGGCGAGGTGCAGGCAGAGCACGATCCTGCGGGCGACGGTGATGATGATACCGCGCTCGAATTCACCGCGCGCCAGCACGACGCGATCGCGCAGCCGCGAGCCATCGACCTTGACGTGGGCGGCCGGGTTTCGCTGGACGATCTCGATCCGATTCCCAGCTTGCCGGACGGTGAACGAAGGCTCCTGCGCGCTCAGGTAGGGATCCCGCAGCGAGACGCCTGAGCTTTCGCGCGAGCGATCACCGAAGAGCGGCGCCAGGCGGTTGACGTCGACCTCCGTCCCGGAAAGCGGCGCGGACTCGCCGACGCGGGCGACATCCGGATGCCACAGAATGGTCAACGTGGCGACGCGGAGAAGGCGAGCATCCTCCAGGGCGGTGCTGTCGCCGCCGGGATTGAGAGTCGGTGAGTCGAGGAGCGGATCCGCCATTCGCGCCCGTCTGAAAGCAGCGCGATGGCCAGTATGGATCGGCTCCCCTACCCGGCGCCACGCGCCCGGCGCTTCTCGACCCGGCCGAAGCGGTCGGAGTCCAGGAAGAGCTGGTGTGCGAAGCAGGCCCAGAAGAACTCCCCCTTCGGGTCGCGCCGCTCGCGGTGAACCATCGGCGACGAGCACTGCGGGCACGAGGGTGCGACGACCAGCTCCCACCGGCGCCCGGCCAGGAACCAGCCGTGCTCCTGGCAGACCCAGGATCTGCCGCCATCCTTGCGACTCACCGCCCGCAGGGGCGCGCGGCAGCTCGGGCATGGCGGAGAGGCGAGAAGCTGGCCGTCCTTTACCTGAGCCTTATGGCCGCAGACCCGGTTCTCCTTGGCGGTGTCGGCGTCGCAGGCGGCGAACTCGTAGGGCTTCTTCGTGTCGGTGTTGACGCCCTGGATGAGCCTGAGGTGGCCGGCCCGGCCATCGGCCACGCACTTGGGGCAGGGGCCGAGATCCTTGCGCTCGACCGTGCGAGGCTTGAGCGCCTTCGCTGCTGCAAGCTCGTGCTCGAAGCGCGACCACCAGGCCCGGGCGACCTCGACTCGACTTTTCGCGCCCTGCTCGATCTCGTCGAGTGCCTTCTCCATGGACGCGGTGAAGTCGTAGTCGACGAGTCCCGGAAGCCCCTCGACCAAGAACGCGCAGAGATCCTGCCCGGCGGCGGTCGGTATGAGGGACGGCAGCACCTTCGTCCTCGCGGGCGCGCATCGCGCCTTCGGTACGACCTCGGTCACCCACCCGCGCGATAGGAGCAACGGGACGACGGTCTGGTAGGTGCTCGGGCGCCCGATCCCGAGCCGCTTCAGTTCGGCTACGAGCGACGCCTGGGTGAACAGCGGCTTCGGCTTCGTCACCTGCGTCGTTATCTCGGTGCGCACGATCGCGAGCTGCTCGCCGGACAGGGCCGCCGGGAGCTTACCGGCACCAGCAGGATCGTCGTCCGCTGCGCCCGCGCCGGCTGAGCGGTCCGGTTCCTCGGTCGCTTCGGTCGAGAGCACGCGTCGCCAACCATCGAACAGCTCGACCTGCCCTCGGGCGAGCAGGCGGACATCATCGGCGGAGAGCTTTATCGTGGTCTGCTCGATAACTCGTGCCGCGGCTTGGCTCGCGAGGAATCGGGCTTCGATCAAAGCGTAAGCCTCGCCCCATTGACCGGTCCGGCGTGCGTCGAGGCCGGTCGGCGCCCCATGCGGGATCGTCGGCCGGATCGCTTCGTGTGCGCCTTGGACGGTCGCGGTGGCCGCGTCTCTATGCTGCCAAGGGGCGTCCGGCACGTACTGGCGCCCGAACCTTCGTTCGATCTCCTCGCGCGCCCATGCGATGGCCTCGTCGCCGACGCGCACGGTGTCGGTGCGTGGATAGGTCGTCTGGCCTGCCTCGAACAGCGTCTGCGTGGCCTCGGTCCCCTCCTTGACGGAGAGGCCCAGTGCCTTACAGGCCACCTGGAGCCAACTGCTCGCCTCGAAAGGCGGCCGCGGACGCTGCTCCTTCCGTTGCACCTCGACGGACGCGACCTGGACCTGCGCCGGCATGACGACGGATCGCGCCTCGGCCTCCGTCGGGAACGAGCGGACCGCGCCCTCCTCGTCGACCAGCGTGGCGGGCAGCTCGGCGCCGGCGGCGGTGCGCAGCACGACGCGCACGCCGTACGCTGTGCTCGGCCGAAACGTCTCGTGTCCCCGATGGCGCTCGACCACCAGCCGAAGTGCGGCGCTCTGGAGGCGGCCGGCTGACAGGCCCTTGTGTTGTCGGACCTTATCGAACACGAGCGCCGTCCCATGCCATCCGGCCAACCGATCGATCGCTCGACGCGCGTGAGCGGCCTCGACCGCTCCCGTCAGGAGGCAAGTCCTCATCTGGGCGAGACCCCGCTCGACACCGGTCGGCGTGATCTCTTCGAAGGTCGCCCGCCAGGCTTTCCCTGCCGGTATCCAGGACCAGACCTCGGCTCCGATCGCCTCACCTTCTCGGTCCGGGTCGGTCGCGACGATGACGCGGTCGGCATGTGCGATGGCGGTCTTTATCCGCACCGTTCGGTCGACGGCGGCGCTGTCCCGAGGGCGCTGGGCGCTCAGCGTGAACGTCGTCGTATCGACCGCCGGGCCTTCCGCCATGGGCGGCAGGTCCATGAGGTGTCCGACCGTCGCGATCGCCTTGGCGTCGATACCGCAAGCCTTGGCGTACCGCTCCACGTCGCGAACCTTGTTCGGAGACTCCAGGATGATGATGTCCATGTCACGTACTCGCGGGGATTCCCTCCGCACAAGTCGGACGGGTCGGCGCGCAAGTTTCCTGCGCGACCAGCGCCGGCGCACCCTCGAGAACGAAGAGCATGCTCTCGGCGGTCTCTTCGGGTGTGTACACGGCCCAACCGTCAAGGCGCACCTCGACGAAGCCGGCGGCGAGGCAATCGCGCCAGGTGACCGCTCGCCACGAGTCGGTGACCGGATCGCGGCGATCCGGCGGGACGCCACAGCCGATTCGATTGCTCTGACCGCGATGGTGGACCAAGGCTGGTGATGTGCTGCCCATCGAAAGACAAATGCTGAACGGATGGTCAGACTCGCTCAAGGCATCCTTCGAGCGCGGGGGGTCGTCCGCGAAACAAGAGCGCCCAGGCGATCGACTCCCGATTCAGGATGGGCGCCGCGCTCAACATCGATATCGTCGCCGTCGTGAAGGAGGCACTTCGCGATTCGGAGGTTCGGGATCAGATCCGCGCGATTGTCCTGGAGGTCGCGCCGGCGCCGGCCAACGACGTCGAGGACCTCCTCGACGCGCGCGCCGCAGCCGCGTTCTTGGGAATGACACCCGCCGCGCTCCGGATGGCCGTGTATCGGGGCACCATTCGATGTCTCCGCATCGGGCGGCGCTTACGGTTTCGTCGTTCCGAGTTGATGGGTCGCTGATCCTGGCTGGCCGGCGGGAGCCCGTCGCGGGTCCCCGACTTCACTCGATGATGTCGAGATCGTCTCTGACGAGCTCTTCGCGAGCGCCAGCGATCCGCTCGACGACTTCGATTTCGGTCGGCTCGTCGCACGCGACAGGAATGACGCGGGCGCCATTCGCGAGAAGCCAAATCGTCCTCGTCACGCCGTCGAGAAACCGCAAACCTTGAGTATTGGCAGGTGCGAGTTGCAGGATGCCCACCGGAACCGGCCATGATGAACTCGCGGACAGCGGCGGTTCGGCGTCCGCGAACTTTCTGTCCGCCCGCCATGTCGCCTCGTCTCCGCGAGCGAGGGCGGCTTGCTCGGAAGGTGCGCCCGCGGCCCACGCCGTCAGAAAGCGGGCCCTGTCGAGGCAGACAATCGCCGGATCCAGTACGGCCGCAGATTTCATGTAGGCGCTTTGGCGCCCTGGAAGCCGGACCAAGAGTCGCTCGGCCGATCCAAGACGGAGGATCACTCGGGAACTCCGCGGGTGTCGTTCGCCGGCGTCGCGGCGTCGATTCCCTGCCTCAGCCGGGACGAAAAGGTCTTTCGAATGTAGTGGTCGTAGTACATCCGCGTAACGACGGGCGAAGAGTGGCCGAGCGCCGCGCTGACTTCGTCAAGGCTGGCGCCGTTCTTCAGGTTACGCGACACGAATGAGTGCCGTGTCGCCTGGTACCAGGTGAGCTGGACGCCGGTCTTCTCGGCGGCTTCATCCCAGCAGTGTTCTATGTGCTCCTTGCGATAACCCGTCCAGGTCGACGTGCGCCGTCGATTCTGAGGCTTGCTCGGCTCGAACGGAAAAACGAGATCCTCGCCCTTCGCACCGATCAGCCTCCGGCGGGCAAGGTGGATCTTCAGCACGGTCCCGGCATCGACCGGCGCAGGGACCCACTTTATTTTCCCGCTGCCGTCCTTGTCCTCCTTCAGCGGCCCGTCCCACGAATAGCGCACACGGATGGTACCTTCCTGGAGGAATTCCATGTCGGCCATTCGCAGGCCGGCGATCTCGCCGGTCCGAAGGCCCGAGCGGTTGCCCAGGTAGAACATCAGTCCGACGACTGGCCCGAGCTCCTGTATGAGCGCCGTGACCTTGCTGTCGTCCTCCAGCCAAGGCACACTTCGCGGGCGCTGGGGCTTGGGCCGCTTGCCTTGGGGGATCATCTTCACGGGGTTCACGCTCGCGAGTCCCCGTTCGATCGCCCACGAGAAGAATCGACTAAGCAGGCTCAAGAGATGACGCCGGGTCTGCCCGGAAAGGCTCGTCTTGCGCAGCTCGTCGAGCCAGCGCATGACGACGGCGAGCGTGACCGTCTCGATTGAAAGGTCACCGAATCTCGGCAAGAGGTGGCGCTCGATCCGTGACCGGTCGTCGGCCGCGTTACGGTTTACGAGAGCATCCTTCCACTCGGTCAGCAGCGCGGCCAGCCGCTCCGGGCGCGGTTCGGTGGTCTGCGGCGGTGGTGGTTCCGGAAAAGGCGGTAGCCCCTGAGCGATCCGGGCCTCCGCGACCGCGAGTTGTTTTCGGGCGTCCTCCAGCGTTCGCGCGCCGGTGGCTGCGTGGGTCGTGTACCGCGGCCGGCCATCGGGCAGCCTGCCCTCGCGATACTGGAAGTAAAAGCGTGGGTTCGCTCGCGTTCCGCGCTTGAAGATCGTTCCCATCGTGCTGTGACCTCCGGTCGCAAGCGCTCGGCTTGCAACTTCTCACTACTCGGTCACTACGACAGGAACGCTTCTGGCTGGCTCGATCCGAAAACCGTGGAATTTCTGCGGGGTGGACGGGACTTGAACCCGCGGCCTCCGGCGTGACAGGCCGGCGTTATAACCAAGCTTAACTACCACCCCAGGTGTTGCGGCCCGTGGATCTACATGCTGGGGCCGTGGGTGTCAACGGGAGTTCGCCCCTGAGCGTCCACGGTGGACCGGAGGGCGGGGCTGGCCGGGGTGTGTTAGGGTCGGCCCCCTTTATCCCACCCAGGAGGCGCTGGATGCACCATCGTAAGGTTCTCTTCGGCTTGACGTTTTCGGCTGCTGTCGGGTTCGGCGCCGCCACGCTGCCCGCCTTGGTCGCCCGCGCGCAGAACAAGCCGGCGCCCGCCGCCGCCGCCAAGCCGACCTGCAAGTTGCACGGCAAGAACTGCTGTGACCCGGCCATCGCGGCGCACCTGCCTCTCTCGGCGGTCTACTCGGCCTGCGGCGAATCGGACGCCACCTTCGCCGGCGAAGAGGGCTCGAAGGACACCTGCAAGTACGTCTTCAATGTTCCCGGCAAGAAGGCCGACGCCACCTACGTGCAGGTCTACGCGCCGACGCAAAAGGAGGTCCTCTCGGCGCCGAACGACCCGTTCTTCTCGTACAAGAAGATCGGCAAGGTCTTCATGACCGACAAGGCGAAGTCGCCCAAGTCGGCCCCGATGCTGGCCGCCCAGACGGGCCTCTACATGCCGGGCAAGGGCTATTCGGTCAGCGTGAACGCCTCGCTCGACGTCTGCACGAAGAACCAAGTCAAGAAGCTGGCCGCCTCGATCAAGTAGTCTTTTCGCTGGTCCCCAGCAGCCGGTCCATCAGGGGGAAGGTCACGTTGAAGTTCACGTGAGCCATCCGCCCCAGCACGTGGTGGTGCCGGTGGTGCGCCTGCCACGCCCGGAACCATCGCCACCGCCCGACGTGAAGGCGCTCCAGCGTGGCGTCGGGCAGGTGGTAGGCCGCGTGAAGGGCCTCGTACATCAAGAAGTAGGCGACGGCGGCCAGCAGGAACACGCCCGCCAGCCCGGGCCCCCGCAGGATGCCGGCCAACACCATGACCGGCGAAGCCACCACGAAGAGGCCCAGCATCGTGTACCAGGGCATCATCACCAGGCCCAGTTCCACCGGCCGCGTGATGGGCATGTTCGCCTCGGTGAACGCCAGGTGGTGCAGCATGGCGTGGTTGCGGTACATGATGCGCGGATGAAGCGGCCGGTGCATCGGGTGGCGGTGGACCATCCACTCGATGAAGTTGGCGACCACGAAGAACGCCGGCGCCAGCAACCAGTCCAGCGGGCGGGCGCCCCGCGCCAGCCAGACCCCGCCCGCCGCCAGGAGCCCCGCCAGCGTGAGTGTCAGGGCGACGTGTCGGCCAGGCGCATACCCGGGCTCCAGATGCTCGGCCCGCACGAATCGCGCGGCCACCGCCGGCAGCGCCGGCGGCCCGGGAACATCCGCGGTGGGGGCTGCGAAAGCCTGCGCCATGTCTTGAGTATGGCCTCCGAATGGGATCATCGGCCACCCGGCCGCCGCGACTTAATCGCGAAATTGCCGGCGAAATTTCACCTTATGATGCGGCCATGCCGTCCTTCGACGTGGTCTCGAAGATCGATCTCATGGAGCTCGACAATGCGCTGAACACGGCGAAGAAAGAGCTCGGCCAGCGTTACGACTTCCGGGGCACGAACACCGACCTCGAGCGGACGGCAGAGGGCATCATCCTGCGCTCGTCCGACGAGCCGCACGCCGCGGCGGCGGTGACGGTCCTGCGCGAGCGGATGGCCAAACGCGGCGTGTCCCAGCGCGCGCTGGACCCCCAGGCGGTCGAGGCCGCCGGCGGTCAAACGGTCCGCCAGCTCATCCGGATCAAGCAGGGCATCGAGACCGAAACGGCCAAGAAGATGGTGAAGGCCGTCAAGGACGCCAAGCTGAAGGTCCAAGCGCAGATCCAGGGCGACGAGCTGCGGGTCACCGGCAAGAACCGAGACGACCTGCAGTCGACCATCGCGTTCCTGCGCAAGGGCGACTACGGGCTCGATCTGCAGTTCGTGAACTTCCGCGACTGACGGTTAAGATCGCGGCGTGCGGAAACCGGTTCGTGTCCTGCGCCTGGCACTCCTGTGCGCGGTGGCCGGCTGCCGGCAGCGGCACGCGCCCCCCGCTCCGCCGCCCGCGCCCGCCCGGCCCGTGCCCGCCAAGCCGGCCCGGGCCCCCATCCCGACGCGCCCGGCCCTGGCCCCGCTGGCGGCCGGCCAGACGTACGCCTACGAGCGCGGCGCGGCCCGCAACATCACCGTCGAGGCGGCGCGCCCCGCCCGGCGTGGGGGCGACGACCCCGGCGACCGGTGGGCCCCCCTCATCCGGCGCGACGGCGACGAGGATCCGCCCAAGCCGAACGCCTA
>JAICYS010000180.1 GCA_025934105.1 Myxococcota bacterium
CGCGGAGGCGGCGGCGCTGGCGCTGGCCCCGCCGCCGCGGCCGTCGCGCGAGGCCTCGGGGCCGCCCTGGACCCTGCCGGGGCAGCCGTTCGATCGCACGTTCGGGGCGGCGCCGGCGGCGGGGGGACTGGGCGTCATCGGGTGGCGGCGCACCCCGGACTTGCCGCCGCCGGAGGTCCAGCGCGCGCCCGGCCAGAAGGCCGTCGAGCTGTTCGACAAGGGGATCGAGCTGCGTGCCGCGGGCCGATACGGCGAGGCGTTGCAGGCCTGGGAACGCGCGCTGGCGCTGGCGCCGGCCAACCAGGTCTATCGGGCCAACGTGGCGCGCCTGCGCGAGCAGCTCGACGAGCTGCGCCGCGCCCAGCGCCGCATCCAAGACTGGCCCGTCGAGACCTGAGGGCGGGCGCGCGCAGACCCGCCGCACGATCGGCGGAAGCGTGGCATGATCGAGGGACGGAGATGGCAGCTCCTCTGCCGCGCCTTCGATACGATCTGGACGTCATGCCCTCGCCGGTGGGCGAGCAGCCTGGCCTGCTCATCCGCGATCCCATGCGCTACTCGACGGTCACGCTGGTGGTGCCGCCGGCGCTGGTTCCCGGCCTGGCCTGCTTCGACGGCCGGCAGGACGAGGGCGACCTGCGCGCCGCGCTGGCGCGGGCCACCGGCCGGCTGGGGGTGGGCGAGACGGCGCGCAACATGGCCGGCGCGCTCAGCGAGGCCGGATTCCTCGACGACGCCCGTTTCGCCGAGCTGCGTGCGGCGCGCACCGCGGAGCTGGCGGCGCTGGCCGAGCGGCCGGCGGCGCACGCGGGCAGCGCCTACCCGGATCGGGTGCCGGCGTTGCGCAAGAAGCTGGGAGGGTACTTCGACGGCGTGGACGGCGGCGGCGCGCCCGCCGCGTCTCCCGTCGCCATCGCCGCCCCGCACGTCAGCCCGGAAGGCGGCTGGAAGAGCTACGCGCGCGCCTATCGCGCGCTGCCGCCGGAGGCCGGCGATCGCGTGTTCGTGATCCTGGGGACCTCGCACTACGGCGCGGCGGATCGCTACGGGCTGACGCGGAAGCCGTTCGCCACCCCGTTCGGGCGGGCGATCACCGACGTCGAGCTGGTCGACGCGCTGGCGGCGGCCGCCCCGAACGCCGTCTCGTTCGACGAGCCGTCCGGCTTCGTCGAGCACGCGGTGGAGTTCCAGGTCGTGTTCCTGCAGCATCTCTACGGACCGAACGTGCGCATCCTGCCGGTGCTGAGCGGCCCCTTCGCCGAAGGCCCCCGCGCCCGGCGGCGGCCCGAGACCAGCCAGGCGGTGGCCCGCTTCGTCGGCGCGCTGGGCGAGCTGGCCGCCCGCGACGCGCGCCTGACGTTCGTGCTGGGCGTCGACTTCGCGCACGTGGGGCTGCGCTACGGCGATCGGGGGGCGGCGCGCGCCCATCAGGGCGCCGCCGTCGAGGTGGCCCGGCGCGACCAGCAGCGGTTGGCGCGGATCGCCGGCGCCGACGCCGACGGCTTCTGGGAGCTCGTGACCGAGCGCGGCGACGACGATCTGAAATGGTGCGGGACCTCGGCGCTCTACACGTTCTTGCGCGCCGTTCCGAACGTTCGCGGCACCGTCCACGGCTATGAGCAGTGGAACATCGACTCCTCCAGCATCGTCAGCTTCGGGGCGCTTTCCTTTTCCAGAAACTGAAACCGCTTGACCCTCGGGTCGCGCTCGCGTTCAGATGCGAGATGCGGGCGGGATCGGTGGGCCTGGAGCCTCCGGATGCCTCAATTAACCAGCGCTCCGCATAGCATGGGTTTGTCTTTCTTACCCGCCACCGTCGCCCTGGCCGGCACGGTGTTGGCGGCGGCGTGGTTTGGGTGCAGCACCAGCCAGCCATTCAACTCCGCCGGCTGCCGCGGGGGGTCGGGCTCCGAGTTTTGCGCCTGCTTGCCGGACGGCAGCTGCAACGCCGGCCTGGCCTGCGCGACGGATCTGCAGGAATGCGTCCACCTGGCCGGGACGCCGCCGCTGGCCACCGGCGGCAGCAGCGGGGTCACCGGCGGCACCTCCGGCGGCAGCACGGGGCGGGGCGGCAACTCGTCGAGCGGCGGCACCGGCGGGTCGCACGTGACCGGCACCGGCGGCAATTCGTCCAGCGGCGGGTCGCCCTCGTCGGGCGGCGGCAGCGGCACGGGCGGCGGCGGCGTGCTGGCGCGCGGGCCCGCGCCGGCGGCGAACGGAACGAACTTCCCGTTTCCGCAGAACCGCCAGATGTCGAGCTGCGTTTACCCGACCGGCTACGACAACAACGACGTGCTGGCGGCCTACGCCAAGTGGAAGAACGATCTCATCACGTCCAACGGCGCGGGCGGATTTCAGCGCGTGCAGCGGACCGCCTCCGACCCGCTGGGCAGCGGCGCCACGCCGCTGAACTCGACGGTCTCGGAGGGGATTGGCTACGGGCTGGTCATCGCCGTCTACATGGGCGACCAGGCCCTGTTCGACAATCTCTGGAAATACGAACAGCTCCACCTGGACAGCAACGGCCTCATGAACTGGTCGATCGACGCCACCGGCAACACCACCATGGCAAACGGACAGACCGTCGGGCAGGGGGCCGCCACCGACGCCGACGAGGACATGGCCTGGGCGCTGGTGATGGCCGACAAGCAGTGGGGCGGCCAAGGCTCCCTGTCGAAGAGCTACGGCGCGTACGCGTTGCAGCAGATCCAGAACGTCTGGAATCACGAAGTGGTCGACTCCAAGCTGGCCGGGCCGGGCGACGGGTGGCCCGGCAACCTCTGGGACAACATCAACATCTCCTACTTCGCGCCGGCGTATTACCGCGTCTTCAAGCAGGTCGACCCGACGCACGACTGGGACGCCGTCAACCAGACCGTCTTCGACACGATCTTCGGCGCGGCCGACAACGGAGCGGGCGCGCTCAGCTCGGCGAACAAGAACGCGACCAACGGTCTCGTGCCGGCCTGGTGCACCAGCAACGGCGGGTCGTCGGGCGCCGGGCCGTTTTATTATCAGTACGACTCCTGCCGGACCCCGTTCCGGATCGGGATCGACTGGTGCCTCAACGCGACGTCGGCGGCGGGGGCCATGACGGCGATCAACCCCGCCCGCGCCCAGAAGTACGTCGCCCTGACCAGCGCCTTCTTCAGCGGCATCGGCGCCGTCAACGTCGTCGACGGCTACAACATGGACGGCACGGTGAACTCGTCGGCCCACAGCGTGTCGCAGGGCCAGTCAGCCGCCTTCCTCGGCCCGGCGGCCGTCGGCGCCATGAACAGCTCGACATTTCAGCCGTTCGTGAACGCCTCGTATGCGCTGCTCAAGGGCAACGACCTGTTGATCGGCGGCGCCTACTACGACGAGTCCTGGGACGTGCTGTCGCTGCTGATGCTGACCGGCAACTTCCTCGATTACACCCAGCTCACGCCCGCCAAGTAACGGGCCGGCTGGCACCTGGCCGACCCGGGCCGCCGCCCGGCCCGGCGGACGGCGGGGGATCGGGGCCGCTCGCCTGGGCGACGATCAGGCTGCCGTCGCCCACCGGCGCGGCGGCACCCGTCTGGGCGGCCGGCGAGCGCGACCGGCGGCGAAACTACTTGCGAGCCACGGCGGAGCCGGGCTGGATCGCCTTCAGCGCGGCCACGCGCGGCCGGATGGCGTCCAGAAAGGCGGCCCGGTCGGGCACCGGCGCGTCGCGGTTCACCTGGAGCTTGCTGGGATCGACGAAGACGCCGTTCTTCGTGACGCTGAAATGCAGGTGCGGCCCAGTGGCCAGGCCCGTCATCCCGACGTAGCCGATCACTTCCTTTTGCTTCACCTGCTGCCCGACGTGCAGCCCCCGCGCGTAGCGCGACAGGTGGTAGTAGCGCGTCGACAGGCCGCCCGAGTGCACGAGCACCACGGTGTTCCCGGAGCCCCGCTTCATCCCGACCTCGACGACGCGGCCGCTGGCCGACGCCCAGACGGGCGTCCCCTGCGGGGCGGCGTAGTCGATTCCGAGGTGCGCCTTTTCGACGTGCAGAATCGGGTGGAACCGCTTGCGATCGAACTTCGAGCTGATGCGCACGTAGCGCAGCGGTGTCTTCAACATCGACTTCGACAGGGCTAGCCCGTGCTCGTCGTAGTACTTGCCCGGCTTGTCGCGCGGCGCTCCCCTGCCGTTCCAGAAGAACGCGCGGAAGGTGCCGGTCTTGCCGCCGTACTCGGCCGCCAGCACCCGCCCGTACTTGTAGAACTGCCCGCCCAGATACTGCTTCTCGATGACGACCTTCCAGTGATCGCCGGGGTGGGTGTCCGTGTAGAAGTTCACGTCCCACGCGAACAGCTCGACCAGCAGGCTGACCAGCGCCGTCGACTCGCCGGCCTTTTGCACCGATTCGTAGAGCGACGAGTCGACCACGCCGCCGGCCTCCGCCGTCCGGACGTCGACCGCGGCGGCCAGCTTCTTCCCGGACCAGGCCCCGGTCTCCTCGTTGCGTTCGACCAGGTAGCGCAGGGCAGGCGAGGGGACGTACTCGAAGGACGCCGGCGCGCCGTCCTCGCCGCCGCGCACCACGTACTTTTGTCCACCCCGGATGCTGCGCGGGTCGACCAGCTTGGCCAGCGCCGCGATCACCTGCGGGCCAGCGGGCCCGAACCCTTCGCGCGCCAGGACCTGCCCCAGCGTGTCGGCCTGCGAGAACTTCTTCTCGACGCCGTCGTCGCGCGCGTCGCCGTCGTCCTCGGGCGGGGGCGCGAACGGGATCTGGTAGGGCGCGTGCGGCGGCGCGGCGGCCCGCGGCGCCGCCGGCTCGGGCGGCGGGGCGAACGGGATCCGGAACGCCGGCGGTCCGCTGGCGCTGGCCAGGATTACGGGCGGCCGGCCGGGGGCCTCCGTCGGGATCGGCTGCGGCGCGCTCCGTTCGGCGGCGGCCACCGGCGACGGCCGCTCGACCGCCGCCGGGGCGCGGGCAGCCTTGGCGGCGGGGGCGCTCCTGGCCGGGGCGGGCGCAGGCAGCCGCGCCTGCTTCAGGATCTCGCGCCGGCTCATCTCCATCGTCTTGGAGGTGGATTGGAGGTTCAGCACGTCGCGCGGCGCCGTCTTCCGATTGAAGAAGAAGACGTACACGTTGATGCCGACCAGTCCGACCAGCAGGACGCCGAGCCGGAAGGAATTCTTCATTTCGACCGAGTGCCGTCTGCGTCGTCTTCGTGCCAAGGGCGACCTCTCGGGAGAACCGGGGGCCGGCCGCGCGGGCGCGGGCACCTTCGGGCCGGTCCCTTCACCTAGCATGCGTCCCAACCCCAAGCAATTAACTGCGTTTCAGCTTCGCGCGTTCCGAAGCATTTCGGCAGCATGCGCGGCCGCTTGCGGCGAGGGCGCGGCGCCCGCCAGCATCCGCGCGATCTCGGCCGGCCGTTCCGTCTCGTCCAGCCGTTCGATCTCGACCCGGGTCTTGCCCCGCGCGGCCGTCTTGGTCACCCGTACGTGCGCGTCGGCGAAGGCCGCCACCTGCGGCAGGTGCGTGATGACGATGACCTGCCGGTCGGCCGAGAGCCGCTTCAGCTTCCGGCCAATCACCTCGGCCGTGCCGCCGCCGATGCCGGCGTCGATCTCGTCGAAGACATAGGTCAGGACGTCATCGGTACGCGCCAGCGCCTGCTTGACCGCGAGCATGACCCGCGACAGCTCGCCGCCCGACGCGATCTTGGCCAGCGGGCGTGCCTCTTCGCCCGGGTTGGGCGCGAACAACAAGCGGACCCGATCCGCGCCGTGCGGCCCCAGCTCGCGCGCCTCCAGCGCGACCGGCAGGCGCGCGGAAGCGAATCCCAGCTCGCGCAGCCCGGCCGCGACCTTCTTTTCCAGGGCGCGCGCCGCCTCCGCGCGCGAGGCGGTCAGGGCCGCCGCGGCGGCGCCGGCACGCGCGTCGGCCTCCGTCACCGCCGCCTGGCGCGCCGCCAGCCCGTCGTCGAAGGACCCCAGCTCCGCCAGCTCGGCCCGCAGCGCTGCCTGCCTGGCCATCAGATCGGCGACCGTCCCGCCATGCTTGCGGCAGAGCCGCTGCAGCAGGAACAAGCGTTCCTCGACCTCGGCCAGGCGTCCCGGATCGGCGCGAACCGAGCGCGCGTACCGGCCCAGATCGCGCCCGGCGTCCTCGACCCCCGCCTGAGCGGCCGCCAGCGTCTCGACGATCGGCGCCAGCGCCGGGTCCAGCGCGGCCAGCGGCGCCAGCTCGCGCGCGACCGCGGCGATCCGTTCGCTGACGGCGCCGTCGCCGGCGTAAAGCGCCTCCTCGCCGCGGGCGGTGGCGCCGAAGAATCGCTCCGCCCCCCGCAGCCGCTCGCGCTCGGCCGCCAGCGAGTCATCCTCGCCCGGCTCCGGGCGCGCCGCTTCCAGCTCGCCCAGCTGGAAGCGCAGCAGGTCCTCGCGCTCGCCCCGGGTCCGTGCGTCGGCGGAAAAGCTCTCCAGCGCCGCCCGGGCCGCCGTGCGCGCGGCGTAGGCGGACGCCATCTCGGCCCGCAGCGCTTCGTTCTCGGCGAAGGCGTCCAAGATGGCCAGCTGGCTTTCGGGGTCGGTCAGCGATTGCTGATCGTGCTGCGAGGCGATGTCGATCAAGCCCGCGACCATCGCGCTCAGGTCGGCCGCCGTGGCCAGCGCGCCCCCCAGGTGCGCGCGCCCGCGGCCGTTGCGCGCGACCACGCGCCGGACCAGCAAGCCGTCTTCGACCTCCCGCCCGTCGGCCCGCAGCCGCGCGCGTGCCGCCGAGGCCGCCGGCAGCTCGAGGATGGCCTCGACCCGCGCTTCGTCGCGGCCGGTGCGGATCACGTCGGCGCCCGCCCGCCCGCCGCGCAGCAGGCCCAGCGCGTCGACCAGGATGCTCTTGCCGGCGCCGGTCTCGCCCGTGATGGCCGTGAGGCCGGGGCCGAACGGCAATTCGAGCTCGTCGATCAACGCGAAGCCAAAGATGCGCAGCAGGGTCAGCACGTCGGTATTATCGCCGGTCGCGCGCCGAAAGTTGCAGCCGTCGGGCGGCCTAACCGACGTCCACGCGCCGCGAGCCCCAGGAGAGCTTCTCGCGCAGGATGCCGAAGAAGCCGCGCGGGGCCTGATAGAGCCGCAACGGTCGGGCGGCCCGTTCGACGTCGATCCAGTCGTCGCTCTCCAGCTCTTCGCCCCACTGGCCGTCCACGGTCAGCGTCACCGTCCCGCCCGACGCGTTCCGGATCGACAACTTCGAATCCGGCCGGAACACCAGCGGCCGGTTGGTGAGCGTGTGCGGGCAGATGGGGGTCAGCACCATCGCCTCCAGATCCGGCGTCAGCAGCGGTCCGCCGGCCGCCAGCGAATAGGCGGTCGAGCCGGTCGGCGTCGCGACGATCAGGCCGTCCGCCTTGTAGGTCGTGATCTCCGCGCCGTCGAGCCGCGCTTCCAGGTCCAGCAGGCGCGCGATCGACCGCTGGGTCAGCACCGCGTCGTTGACCGCGGATGGCGCCTTGAGCGGCGGTCCCCCGCGGGCGCGGCGGATCGACACCGACAGCCGGATCCGTTCCTGGATCGCCAGGCCGCCTCGGCAGGCTTCCTCGAGCGCCCCGGCGGCTTCCGCGCGCGCGTAGGGGGTGATGAACCCCAGGCTTCCCAGGTTGACGCCGAAGATCGGCACGCCGTGGTCGGCGGCCAGGGAGGCGCCATAAAGGAAGGTGCCGTCGCCGCCCAGCACGACCAGGACGTCGATGGCGGCGCCGAACGCGTCCGGGGTCACCACCGTCGCGCCCGGAATGACGGCGGCGTCCTCGGGCAGCGCGACCGAGGTGGCGCCCCGAGCCGCCAGCATGCGGGCCAGGGTCTCGGCCAACTCACGCGCTTCGGGCTTGCCGCGTTTGAGCAAGAAACCGAAGCGCATCGGGGATGCTATTGCGGCGAAAGCTCGTAAAAGATGGTGATCGACAGACAGTGGAATTCACTGTCCGAACTCTGCGTCACGATCTTGTCGAGAATCTTGGCGCGCGGGTTGTCACGAATCCAGCGCGTGATCACCTCGCCCAGCTCCTCGCGGTCCTTGGCCTTCGTCGCGGTGAAGACCTTAGCCCCCATGACCATTCGTCTGCTCCTTGTAGCTCGAGGAATCTCCGAAAATAAAAATCCGGCGAGACCTAGGGAATTTTCCGAAACGTGAGCGTTACATACCCCGTCCCGCCGGGTTCTGCAAAGACTCGTTTTCACGTGGATGCGGCTTGACGGGGCTACTTTCCATGTGAAAAATGCCCCCTTTCCCAAAGGAGCCCCCGCTTGGAGACACTGCTCGGCCGTCCGCTGGAAGTTGAAGTCAGAGATTCCGTCGACAAAGCGCTGAAGATTCTGAAGCAGAAGATGTCGAAGGAAGGAATCCTGCAGGAGATCAAGCGGCGGCGCTATTACGAGAAGCCGTCGGTCAAGCGCAAGCGCAAGATGCGCGAGGCTCGCAAGCGCCGCCGTCGCGAAGCCAAGCGGCGCGTTCCGCGCTGAAACGCGCTCGCCGTGAGCGAGACGTGGGTCGAGATCGTCGTCGAGCTGCCGCGTGAGGCTGCCGACGTGATGGCCGATGCCGTCGGAAGCCTGACGGAGGGTGTCGAGATCCGGGACAGCGACACGATCATCCGAGCCGGCGCCGGGCGCGCCGTGATCGTGTCGCAATGCCGGCCCGAGGCGGAGGCGGAGGTGCTGGACGAGATCCAGGCCGCCGCCCGGCGCCTGAAAGACGCGGGCGTGGCGATCGACCCGCTGTCCGTGCGCCGGCGCGACGCGCACGAAGAGGAATGGCGGGACGTCTGGAAGCAATACTTCCGCGCGCTGCGGGTCGGAAAGACGTTCCTCATCCGCCCCAGCTGGGACGCCCCGGCCGCCGGCCCGGGTGACCGCGTGATCGATCTGGATCCCGGTCGCGCGTTCGGGACCGGGGGGCATGCCTCGACGCGTCTCGTGATCGCGCTGGCCGAGGAGCTCGCCGATCGCCCGGTGCGCCGATTCCTGGACCTCGGGTGCGGCTCGGGGATCCTGTCCGTCGCGGCGGCCCGGCTGTGGCCGACGGCGCGCGGCGTGGCGGTGGACGTGGACGGCGAAGCGGTCGCCACCACCGTCGAGAACCTCGAGCGCAATCGGGTGACCAGCGTCGAAACGCGGGCCGGCAGCCTGGACGCCGTGCCGGGCCCGAACGATCTGGTGCTGGCCAACATCGAGGCCGGCGTGCTGGGCGAGCTGGCCGGGCAATTTCCGGCGCACGTCGCGCCCGGCGGTTCGGTGATCCTGTCGGGGATCCTGACCGACCAGGCCGACCTCGTGCTGGGCGCGTTTCAGGCGGCGGGGTTTACGCTGGAAGCGCGGCGCGACGAAGACGAGTGGGCGGCGCTGCGTTTGCGGCGCGGCTGATGGGCGCGCGGCGGCTGTTCGTTCCGGCCGACCGCCTGAGCGGCCCGACGGTCACGCTCACCGGGGCCGACCACCACCACTTGACGATCGTGCTTCGCGCCAGGCCGGGCGAGGCGGTGACGCTGTTCGACGGCGCCGGCGCCGAGGTCGACGCGCGCATCGTCCGGATCGACGGCGCGCGGGCCGAGCTGGAGCTGGGTGCGCGCCGCGCCGGCGTGGTGGCGGCCGCTCCCATCACGCTGCTGACGGCGGTCCCGCGCGGGCCGCGCATGGACGTCCTCCTGCAGAAGACCGTCGAGGTCGGTGTCGCGCGCGTGGTCCCGCTGATCACGGCGCGGTCGGTCGCGCGGCCGGAGGCCGACCGCCGCGAGCGCTGGGCCAGCATCGCCCGCGAGGCGGCCCGGCAATGCGGCCGCGCGGACTTGCCCCTGGTGGAGGCGCCCATGGCGCTGGCCGAAGCCCTGCGGCGGGACGACTGGCCGGCTCGCCGGCTGGCGCTGTTCGAGCGCGACGGCGCGCCGGGCCTGCGGGCGGCGCTGGCCGACCAGCCGCCGGCGGCGACCGCGCTGCTGGTCGGGCCCGAGGGTGGCTGGGAGGACGCGGAACGAGAGGCGGCGCGGGCATCAGGGTTCCTGGGCGTCAGCCTGGGCCCGCGCATCTTGCGGGTCGAGACGGCCGCCATCGTGGCCGTCGCGCTGACCACCGCCGCCTACGGCGAGCTCGGGTAAAGCGATAAACTTGCCGCTGCCGGGGACGCTCCGCAGAATGTGAGCGTGACCGCTGTTGCTGCGCCGATGCACGCCTCTCAGTCCAGCCCGTCCCGCCTGAACGACCAACGGGTGCTGCGCGTCCGCGTCACCGGGTTTCCGCGGCGCGCGGCCGCCGCGTTCCTGGACCTGGCGATCCTGTTCGCCTTCACGGGCGCGGTCACGGCGGCCGTGGCCCTCAGCCTGCACATCCCGATTCCGGGCGTGCGCGAGATCGGACCCGACCTGCTGGTTGCCGGCATCCTGGATCGCAACCCGATGGCGGTGGGGGCGGTCGGTTTGTTGCTGGGGATGGCGGGCCTTTATCAGCTCTATTTCGCGGGCATCGCCGGCCAGACGCCGGGGATGAAGCTGCTCGGGATTCGCATCATTTGCCGGCGCGGGCGTCCGCCCGGTCCGGCGCGTGGCCTGCTGCGCCTGGTGGCGCTCATCCCCAGCGTCGTTCCCGCCGCCCTCGGTTGGCTGTGGGCGATCTTCGACCGCGAGCACCGCGCGCTGCACGATCACCTGGCCGGCACGTACGTCATTCTCGACGAGGAATAGCCCCGGGCGCGCGGGGATTTCCCGCACGAAGGGTGCTATGTTGCGCGCCCGATGTTCGAGACGCTCACCAAGGGATTTCGCAGCGCCAAGCAGAAGTTCCAGGGCGTGGCCGAGCTGGACGAGGCCACCGTCGACGAGGCGCTGAAGGACGTTCGCACCGCGCTGCTGGAGGCCGACGTCGGCTTCGACGTGGTCCAGGACTTCTGCAAGCGGATCAAAGAGAAGGCAGTCGGCGTCATCGTCAAGGTGAAGGCCTCGACGAAGGAGAAGGTCCGCCGGGTCAGCCCAGAGGATCACTTCGTCAAGCTCTGTCACGACGAGCTGGTCGACCTCATGGGCCCGGTCGACACCGGCATCAAGTACGCGAAGAAGGGGCCGACCGGGATCATGCTGGTCGGCCTGCAGGGGTCGGGCAAGACCACCACGATCGGCAAGCTGGCCCATTTCCTCGAGAAGCAGCACAAGCGGCCGCTGCTGGTGGCGGCCGACGTGTACCGCCCCGCCGCCATCGAGCAGCTCAAGATCATTGGCGACAAGCTGGGCGTCCCCGTCTACGCCGAGCCCGGCGGCAGCCCGCCGGAAATCTGCGAGAAGGCGGTGCGCGTGGCGGCCGAGACCGGCCGGGACGTGATCCTGTTCGACACCGCCGGTCGCCTCGCCATCGACGAGCCGCTGATGCAGGAGCTGTCCGAGATCGATCGCCGCGTTCACCCCGCCAACATCCTGCTGATCGTCGACGCGATGATCGGCCAGGACGCGGTGGGGACGGCCAAGGCGTTCAACGATCGGTTGAACCTGGACGGCGTCATCCTGACCAAGCTGGACGGCGACGCGCGCGGCGGCGCCGCGCTGTCGGTGAAGGCCGTCACCGGCAAACCGGTCAAGTTCGTCGGCATGGGCGAGTCGTCCGAGCGGCTGGAAGAGTTCCGTCCCGACGGCATGGCCAGCCGCATCCTGGGGCGCGGCGACGTCGTCGGACTGGTGCAGCAGTTCGAGGAGGTGGTCGACGAGGAGAAGGCCGAGCAGGACGCGATGCGGATGCTCAAGGGGAAGTTCGACATGAACGACTTCCTCGAGCAGATCGGCGTCCTCAAGAAGATGGGGC
>JAICYS010000348.1 GCA_025934105.1 Myxococcota bacterium
CATGGCGCTGGCGGTGAGCATCTCGCCCAGGAACAGGACGCTCAGCCAGCCGACCCGCTTGCGGATCATGCGGGACATCTCGATCTGCAGGTAGGGCGCGTCCAGCGCCTCCACGCCGCCGACCTTCTGCATGTCCTCGGTGGCCTCTTCGCGCACCACGTCGACCACGTCGTCGACGGTGACGATCCCCTTCATCCGGTTCTCGGCGTCGACGACCGGCAGGGCCACCAGGTGGCTCTGGCTGAACTGATGGCTGACCGTCTCCTGGTCCATCTGCTCCGGGATGGTCGCCACCTGCCGCTTCATGATCTCGGCGACCCGCGTGCGGACGGTGGCCGTGAACAGCTCGCGGAAGGAAACGACCCCCAGGAGGTGCTGCTCGTTGTCCAGCACGTACCCGTAGTAGATGGTGCGCGGCTGCTCGCGCATCTGCTTGCGGATGTAGCTGATGGCCTCGTCGACGGTCATCTCGGGCCGCAGGCGGATGTAGCGCGGGTTCATCAGCCCGCCGGCGTTGTCCTCGGAGTACGCCAGCAGCGCCGTCACCTCGCGGCGGGTCGGCTCGTCCAGCAGTCCCAGCAGCAGCTCGCGCTTTTCGGTGGACGCCGCCTGGATCACGTCGGCCGCGTCGTCGGGCGGCAGAAGCCGCATCCAGGATCGCTGCTCGCGCCCGGGCAGCGCGCAGATGACCTCGGCCTGGTCACGCGCCGACAGCGAGAAGAAGAAGTCTTCGGCCTCGTCCCGAGGCAGCAGCAGGAAGCCCTGGATCCGGTCCTCCGGCGCCAGCAACGGCCAGACGTCGCGGAGCTCGTCCAGCGACAGCGGCTCGCGGTCTGTCGGCGCGGCGGGCGCAGGGGGCGGCGGCGTCTGGGCGTCCATGAGAAAGGGCGAATGAAGGTCGGGAGGTCTGGATGATGATCAGCGCTCGGCGGGTTCGGGGCGGTACTCGCAAGCTTCGTAAAATCGGCGGCCGAAGTCGGTCACGTACAGCGCCTTGCGCTGGATGTCCGGGACTACCCGATCGCCGTCGTCCTCTTTCCCGGCTTCCTTGAGCGGCGCGGGCGGATTGGCCTCGATCCGCGCGACGGCGGCCTTGACGTCGGGGCTCTGTTCGACCGCCTTGAAGGCGCGGGTGTCGTCGGAGATCCGCACCGGGCGGATCTCGGTCAGCCCCAGGCGGCACAGGTTGTCGACGTAGAACGGCACGCGATCCGGGTGCTCGCACCCGGCCTCCACTCCCAGCAAGGTGTAGTTGCGCAGCTCGGTCGAGATCGGTCCGCCGTACTTGTAACGGGCGACGACCGTCACCAGCGGGTAGGGCCCGTCGTGCTGGAACTGGCTGATGAGGCGCACCTCGTCCGCCGTGAGCTGGCGCAGGACGCTGAGGAATGCCGGATGCACGCGGGCCGACGTCTGGTCGTCCATCGCCGCGGCCAGCAAGTTCAGGTATCGCTCGCGCACCGTGGCCCCGTGACGGACGCTGCCGGCCAGGGCCTGCGCCGCGAACGCCAGCGCGGGGGGGCGGCGGCGCGCGCCGGGAATGGCGGTGACCCGCTCGCCGAGGTCGCGCAGCGCGCCCGGCAGCCGAGCCGCCATCTCGGGGACCTGGCGCAGCGGTCCGGCGGCCAGCAGCGACAGGGCCCCCAGGCCGCCGCTCAGGCCGCTTGCCAGTCCACCGGCGGCCAGCTCGCGCCCGGGGCGCAGCACCAGGTCGCGGATCGCGCGCGTCGCATTCCGCACGGCCGCGCGTTCTTTGCGGAGGATCATGCCGGGGAGGTTAACCGATCTCTCCCGGTCCGGGACTCACAAAGGGCGCGTCAGCCAGTCGATCGGACGGGAGCGTCGTGCGCGTCGGCGGCCTCGGCGCCGCCCGCCAGCGCGGAGGGCGTGCCGGGGCCGGAGATCACGCGCAGGCGCGGCGGCTCGCCCCGGAGGCGGGCCGTGATCCGGGGCCACAGCGCGTACATCGTCACCGGCATGAACAGGCCGAATTCCGTCGCCAGCTCGGCCAGCCCATAGCGCGACAAGAGCCGCATGCCGCGCGGCGCGTCCGGGAACACGCGCCAGGGCGAGTGGAAGCGATGGGCGGAGAGCGGCCAGAAGATCGCCAGCCCCTTGCCCTGCGCCCCCAGCAGATCGAGAAACGTGTGGCTGGCGATGGCGGCGGCGGCGGCCACCGCGGTCCGCAGGGGGGGCCAGCCGAACCGTCGGGCGGCCAGCGCCGCCAGGCCACCCGTCAAGACCGCCATGCCCAGCGAATGGGAGGCGCCGCGGTGGCCGATGCTGCCGCCGTCGGCGGCGCCCAGCGCGACCAGCACCACGTCCAGGTCGGGCAGCGCCGCCAGCGCCGCGAACGCCAGCAACGTGCCCCAGGACGCGGGCGAAGAGCGGCGGCGCTCGGTCGTCGCCTTGGGCGCGCCCCCGTGCAGGCGCCCGGTGAGCAGTCCGACCGCGACGTGCCCAAAGCTCGCCATCCCAATAAGTGTGAAGGATGTCACGGTGGGCGCCCACCGGTTTTCCGAGACCCGTCGCGGCGTCGGCGCGACATCGACGCACAGGCGGACGGGCGCTCCTACACCGACTCGGATGGGCTGAGGCTTGGCGCCGGCAGCCGGCAGCGCGTCCCGTCCCCGATGCGCCGGTCGCCCGCAGCGCGCGTCTCGTCCCGGATTCGCGCGCCGGGGCCAGCTCGAGGCTGAGGCCATGATGGGGCAGGATTGCCGCGGTGCCCTCTTTGCGGCGCCGGCGTTCGTCGTCGAGCCGCGTCTTCGAAGCACCGATGATGGTCGGGCGGTGGCGCGTGCGCGGGTCCAGCTTCAGCTCGTCGACGACCTCGAAGGCCGAGGCGCCCGGCGCTACCAGGTCCAGATGGCGCGCCGTCAGCGGCTACGCGCAGCCGCCCCGTTCGCCCGTCTTGAGCAGCGCGAGGACGTCCCGGCGGCGCGCGACGCAAGAGATCGCGCCACACCTCGTCGGTAGCGATCGGCGGCAGCGTCGAGATCGGGCGGGTGCGCCGCCGGGTCCCCAGTCAGAAGCGGCGACCTCCAGCGCGCCGGCGAGCCCCGTCGGCGGGCGCCCGCGGCTGAGCCGGTTGTCGACCAGCGCGCACGAAATCCGAGCGCCTTCCGCAGGTCGCGGCGGCGACGCGCCGTCGAAGTCGCTCCGGGCCCGCCGGCCGTTCCGCTCGCGCGCGTCGTGCAGCGCGCGGGCCTCTTGTCGAATCAGCGGCGGCAAGCCGATGTAAGATCGCGGGATGCCCCTCGTGACCTGCCCGGATTGCGGGCGCCAGGTGTCCTCGGCCGCGGCCACGTGCCCGCAGTGCAACCGCCCGCTCGGGACGCCGCTCGTCCCGCCCGCCGCCGGCCCGGTCGCCGCCGAGGAGATCGCCTGGGAGGGCGTGCCGTCCGTCAAAGCGATGCTGGGCGAGATCTCCAACACCGCGCTGTTCGCGATCGGCCTGCCGATCGCCGCCGCGCTGCTGTTCGCGCCCGGGCTGTCGTTGATCTCCGGTTTGGGGCGCGACATGGCCCACACCGTGACCGACAACCGCTCGACCTTGCAGACGGTCATCACCGCGGCGGTGGTGGCGCTGGTGGTCCTCCGGCTGGCCAAGCTGGCCTGGCACGTGGCGGCCCTGCGCAGCCACCGTTACCGCGTGTCCAACCAGCGCATCCTGATCGAAAGCGGCGTCCTGTCGAAGCGCATCGACGAAGTCGACATGCGCGCCGTCGAGGACATCGAGTTCCGCCAGGGCGTGTTCGAGCGCCTGCTCGGCATCGGCGAGATCGGCATCATCGCCGCCGACAAGCGCATGGCCCGGTTCCGCCTTCTGGGCGTCGAGAACCCGCGCGACGTGCGCGAATTGATCCGCGCCAACGCCTTCCAGGCCACCCAGCGCCAGCTCTTCACGCGCACGACGTAGCCGCCGCCGTCGAAATGAGCCCTGGACCGCGAGGCCGCCAACCCTGCCCTGTCCGAGTTCATGACCGCCAAGAAGTTGTCCGCGAACCAAATCGAATTCTTGAACCTGATCGTCGACCAGCTCACGGAGCATGGCGTGATGGCGCCCGCGAGTTGCCGCCGGACCGGTCGGACGGCGCTACTATGTGCCGACTTTCTCACCAAGCCGGGGTGGCGAAATGGTAAACGCGGCGGACCTAACATTCAGAGACCGTGTACACGGAAGTCTCCTCGCTTAGAGCAGGCCGGCATGAGGTGTGGAAAAGTTGCTGAGCCGGCGAAGGCATGATCTCTACTGGGGATGGACAGCCATTACGCCGATTTGCCCGACGAACTGTGGGAGCGCATCAAGGTTTGGATCCCGACCGAGACTCCAAACCCGAAGGGGGGACAACGTCCGATCGACGACCGCCGTGTGATGAGTGGAATCATCTACCGCCTGCGAACCGGCTGTCAGTGGGACGCGATACCCGCGGAGTTCGGCAGCGGC
>JAICYS010000163.1 GCA_025934105.1 Myxococcota bacterium
GGCGCCGGTTCCGGTGGCGCCTCCCGTTCCGCCGGCCCGCCCGCCGGTCGCCCCGGTGGCGCCCCCGGCCGCGGTGCTGCTGCCGCCCGCGCCGGTCGCCGGCGGGGTCGACCCCGATTCGTAGGCGCCGACGTCGTACCCGGCGCCGGCTGGCCGCGGCGCCCCGGTCACGTCGGTGGCCGGCGCCGATTGGCCACCGAAGCTGGCGGCGCCCTTGTCGACGGCGACGGCCGGCGTCACCGCGGCCAGCTGTAGGTTTCCGCTGCTCGCGCCCGCGAACAGGGAGGCGGCGCCGGCGGGCGTCGATTCGTGCGCCGCGGCCGTCGCGCCGTCGTAGCTGGAGACGACGTTGTAGTCGTGCATGAGGCCGGTGACGCTCTGGACCTCCAGCCCGGTCGATTTCGAGATCAGGATGTTGTTGAAGATGACGTTGTTGTCGGCGCCGTCCGCCACCTGAATGGCGGAGCGCGAACCGTTCGGGTCGTAGACCGTGTTGTTCACGATCAGGTTGTCGTGCGACGCCTCCGCGCCGTCGCCCTGAAACAGCGTGAATCCCGCCTTGGCGGCGTCGAACACGACGTTGTTGTCCGCCACCCCGTGGATGGCGCCGTCGAGGTTGATGGCCGCCGCTCCCTTGCAAGTCCGGACCGTGTTCCCCTCGATGCGCCAGTTCGAGATCAGCCCGTCGCCGCCGGTGCTCAGGTCGGCGTTGATCTGGATGCAGTTGACGCCGGTGTTCGAGACGTCGTTTCGCAGGATGGACGGGTTGTCGGCGGCGTTCGAGACGTAAATGCCGTGCTCGCCGGTGGTGTCGATGCGGTTGTCCTGGATGGTCAGGTCCAGCGCGAAGCCGGAGAAGATTCCGTCGTGCCGGCCGGACGCCGCCGTGCCGCCGTTGTTGTGGGAGTAGCAGTTCTGGATCACCACGCCGCGCGCGTCGCTGCCGTCGGCCTTGTTGCCGAGGACGGCGATCCCCGAGCGCGGCGCGCCCGAGACCTCGAAGCCGTCGATGGTGACGTAGCTGCAGGACGAGAGCTGGACGAAGTCCTCACTGGAGTCGGCGGTCGGCGAGGTGATCTTGGCTCCCCACTTGGTGCGCGAGCGGAACACGATGGGCGCGGCGGCCGTTCCGGAGACGCTGTCGCAGGCCAGGCCCGCGTAGGTGCCGTCCTCGACGGTCACCACGTCGCCGGCCTTGACCGAGCTGAGCGCGCGCTGGATCGTGAGCCAGGGCGCTCCCGCCAGCCCGCTGGCCTTGTCGCTGCCGCTGGGACTGACGGTGTACTCGGTGGCGCGGGCGTTGCTCGAGGCGAGCGCCGCGGCCAGCAACGCCCAGAGGCCGAAGAAGCAGGGGTGGCGAAGTCGTCCCATTGCGACATGGTGGCGCACTCGGCGCGCGCTGCCAACTCCGGAAGGTCGCACGAGGGTTTGATACCGTCAGGGCCGTCGTGGTCGGGGATCGGACGCCAGCGCAGGAGCGGTTTTGGGCAGCGGCCCGAACGACGCCTGGATCGCCGGCTCGGCCGGCGTGCGTCACTTCAAGGGCGCGACCTGGACGCCCGTCCCCGGGCTCTCCTCGCCGATCGCGATCTGGCTGAGCCGGCAGCCCCCACCCGTTCAGACTCTGATCTTCGACGAGGACCCCGTCGAGGGCGCTCGCCGGCGGCCCGACGGCCTGAGGGGCGAGGGCGCGCCGGCCGTCGAACATGCGTCGTTGATCGAGCTGCGCCGGCAGTTCGTCCCCGAGCTCTTGAACACGCTCGAAGACCTCTGACCGCTACTGCGCCCCGGCGTCGCTGGGCGGGGGAGGGACCAAGCAGCTGGGATCCGTCGACGGCATGCAAGTGCCGGGGCTGGTCGGCAGCGTGCAGGTCACGCAGGTCCCGCTGCAGGCCGTGTCGCAGCAGACGCCTTGCGCGCCGCACACCCCGATGGCGCACTCGACAGTCGAGCCGCAGGTGTCGCCGGGAGACTTCTTGGTCTTGCAGTTCCCGGAGGTGTCGCAGTAGTCGCCGTTGATGCAGTCCATGTCGCTGGCGCAGGCGACCTTGCAGGCGGTCGCGCCGCAGGCGAACGGGGTGCACGCCTTGCTGGTGGCGGGGCTGCAGGTGCCGTTGCCGTCGCAGGTGCGCCCGCTGGTTTGGATCCCCCCGCTGCAGGCCGGGCCATCGCCACACGTCGTGCCGCCGGCCACCTGCGCGCACGTCTGGTCGCCGGCGCATGCTCCGGTGTTGCCGCACGCGTTGGTGGTCGGCGCGCACATGTTGTGCGGCTCCGCGACACCGGCGGCCACGGCGGTGCAGGTTCCGGGCTTGGTTCCGTTGCAGGTCTGGCAGCGACCGCACGAGGCAGAGCCGCAGCAGACACCGTCGACGCAGGTGCCCTTCGCGCATGTCGTGCTGTCGCTGCAGCTATCGCCGATCTTTCCACCGCTCATACAGACGCCGCCGATGCAGACGTTCCCCGCGGCGCACTGGCCGTTGCCGGTGCAGCTCGCGTAGCACCCGCCGGGAAGAGCGCATCCGTAGCCCAGGCAGCTCATCGCCGCGGCCGCCGGGCAGTTGCCCATTCCGTCACACTGTTGGCCCGGCGTGAAGCCCGACGCGGCGCAGGTGGGGCCGTTGCCGCAACTGCCTCCGGCCGCCGCCTTGGAGCAGTTCCCCGCCCCGTCGCACTTGCCGGTGTTGCCGCAAGGGTTGCTGCTCGAGGCCGCGCACTGACCGGATGGCGCCGATGCTCCTGCGGGCAAGTTCTGGCACGTGCCAGCCAAGGCCGCCGAGGCGTTGCAGGATTGGCACTGTTTCCCGCACGACGTCGAGCCCGGGGAAAGGCCGCCGCAGCAGACGCTGTCGGCGCACGCCCCGCTGTTGCACTGGTCGCCCGTGGTGCAGGGGAGGCCGTTCGCCTTGAGGCTGCAGCTCTTGGTGCCGCCGACGCCGGGCTGGCAGGTGTCGGGGGACTGGCAGTCGTCGTCGCTGGTGCACGACGTCTCGCAGGCGTCCATCGCGCAGACGTAGGGCATGCAGGGGATCGACGCCACCATCGCGCAATTCCCGGCGCCGTCGCAGTGCGAGAGCGGGTTGTAGGCGGTCTTGGAGGCGCACCCGGCCGTCCCGCAGGACACCGTCGCGGGTTGTTGCGCGCACTTGCCGGTTCCGTCGCAGGTCCCGGTGTTGCCGCAGGTGCCGTTGGCCACGCAGCCGCCGTGGGGATCGGCCGACCCGGTCGGAACGTTGGCGCAGGTCCCGGCGCTGCCCTGGATGTTGCACGCCTGGCAGGTTCCGCAGGACGGGCTGGCGCAGCAGACCCCGTCCACACAGGTGAGACCGCTGGCGCAGTCGTCGCTGGCGCTGCAGCTCTGGCCCTGGTGGTGCAGCCCGCACTGGTTCGTCGACGTGTTGCAGACGTTCGGCGACAGGCAGTCTTGGTTGCTGGTGCAGCTGGTGTTGCAGGCCGTGCTCCCGTTGCACAGGAACGTCCCGCAGTTCGTCGTGGTGGCGGCCTGGCAGGTCCCCTTGCCGTCGCAGGTCCGCGCGTTGGTCTGCGTCGAGGTCCCGGCCGGGCACTTCGAGGCGACGCAGACGGTCCCGGCGGCGTACTTTTCGCACGCGCCGCTGCCGTTGCACTTGCCGTCGTTGCCGCAGGAGCCGGTCCCCTGATCCGTGCAGCCGCTCTGCGGATCGCTCTGCCCGGCGCCGACGTTCGTGCAGGTGCCGGCCGTGCTGGGCGAGGCGTTGCAGGACTTGCAGGTCCCGTTGCAGTTGGTCGAGCAGCAGACGCCCTGGCTGCAGAAGCCCGACTTGCAGTCGCTGGCGCCGCCGCAGGTCTGCCCGTTCCCCTTGAGGCCGCACGAACCCTTCGCGCAGGTGTTCGGCGGGTCGCAATCGGCGTTGCTGGTGCAGGCCGACTTGCAGGCGCTGGAGCCGCACACGTAGGGGAAGCACGAGGTGGACGCCGGCTTCACGCAGGTCCCCGCCCCGTCGCAGGTCGACGTTCCCGTGAAGGTGACCGACCCGCCGGGGCACGCGGCCCCCGCGCATTTGGTCCCGCTGGCGTATTTCTGACAGGCGCCGGCCTGGCACTTGCCGTTGGTGCCGCAGCTGGAGGCGCCCTGGTCCTTGCACATGCCGGACGGGTCGGCGCTGCCGGTGGCGACGTTGGTGCACGTTCCCAGCGTCCCCGACAGCGCGCACGACTGGCAGGCGCCGGAGCAGGCGCTGTTGCAGCAGACGCCCTGCGAGCAGATGCCGCTCTTGCAGTGATCGGCCGACGAGCAGGCCGCGCCGTTGCTGGCCTTGCCGCACGAATTCGACTGGCAGCTATTGGGCGAGATGCACTGGTTGTCCGCGGTGCAGGCGCTGAAGCACTTGCTGCCGTTGCAGGTGTAGGGGCTGCAGGCCAGCGTGTCGGGCGTGAGGCAGCGGCCGGCCCCGTCGCAGGTGGACGGCGGCGTGTAGACGTTCGACGTGCAGCTCTCCCCCTTGCAGACGTTTCCTTTGGCGTAAAGCTGGCAGCCGCCGCTGCCGTCGCACTTGCCGTTGGCGCCGCAGCTGGCGACGCCGGTGTCATGACACGTGCCGCGCATGTCGGCGCCGCCGGCGGGGATCATCGCGCACTTGCCCAGCGATCCGGGCAGGTCGCAGCTGCGGCAGCCGCCGGTGCAGGCGCTCTCGCAGCAGACGGTGTCGACGCACTGGTTGGACTTGCACTCGCTGCCCTGCGTGCAGGGCTGGCCGTTCTGTTTCGGGCCGCAGCTGTGGTTCACGCAGCTGATTCCGGTGTCGCAGTCCGCGTCGGTGTTGCAGGTCCCGGTGCAGGCGCCCGCCGAACAGATGAAGGGCGAGCAGGGTTGCAGACCCGCCGGGCGGCACGACCCCAATCCGTCGCAGGTGGCCGCGGTGTTCAGCTGGTTGCCGGTGCAGGAGGGCGCCACGCACACGCTGCCGACGGCAGCGAGCGCGCAGCCGCCGACGCCGTCGCAGAGTCCGGTCTGGCCGCACGGGTAGGTGCCGCCCAGGCAAACCTTGTGGAGATCCGGCAGCCCGGCGTCGAGCGGCCAGCAGACGCCCGGGTTGGACGGCAGGTTGCACGAGACGCAGGCGCCCGTGCAGGCCGTGTTACAGCAGACGCCGTCCGCGCAGAAGCTGGAGAGGCAGTCGTCGTTCTTCGCGCACGTGGCGCCCAGCATGCGTTTGCCGCAGCTGCCGGTGGAGTCGCAGCCGTGGTCGCTCGCGCACTGGCTCTTCGAGCTGCACTGCTCGTAACAGGTGTTGGTGTCGGGGTTGCACAAGTAGGGGGCACAGATCGTCGTCGGGCCCGGCCGGCAGGCCCCGGCGCCGTCGCAAAGGCCCAGGCCCACCACCGCCGCGTCCTGGCAGCTGCCGGCCTTACAGACGATGCCAGGCAGGTAGTCGCGGCACTTTCCGGCGCCGTCGCACTTGCCATCCAGGCCGCAGCTGTTCTGGGGCGACACCGGGCAGGCCGACGCTTGCCGCGGATCCGTCCCGTTGGTGCGCGGCAAGCAGGTCCCCTCCGACCCGTTCTGGGCGCAGGTCATGCAGCTGCCGGTGCAGGCCTGGTTGCAGCAGACGCCGTCCGCGCAGAAGCCGCTGGCGCAGTCGCCCGCGCACGAGCAGGCCTCGCCGGCGGTCTTCTTGGTGCTGGAGCCGTCGCTCGCGGAGCTACAGCCGGCGTCGCGGCCGGCCGACCCGGCCACGCCGCCACCGTGCCCGCCGTTGGGCGCGGGCGAGCCGGCGTGGCCGGCATGTCCGGCGCTCCCCTCGCCATGGTGCGTCGGCTGCGTTCCGCCGCATCCACCCAAGACCAGGGCCGCACAGACGGCGACGCCCATCGCCCCCCACGATCGCTTCAACAACTCCGACTCCGGTAACCCCCCGACTTCTATTGATTAATTCCAAAACGAGATCCTCATCAGCGCTTCGCGAGGGTGTAAGCGCCATGAACACTCGCCCCGACACCATCAACGAGCAGTTCGAGGAAAATTTCCAGAGGAGAAAGTGAGGAAATATAGCCGCAGCGGCGCGTCGCGGCCGCCCGGCGTCACGCGGCGGTGGTCGCGCGCGCGCGGCGCAGGCCCAAAAGCGGCGCCAGGAACTGCCCCGTGTACGAGCCGGCCACCCGCGCCACCGCTTCCGGCGTGCCGGCCGCGACCACCTCGCCGCCGCGCGCGCCCCCTTCAGGACCGAGGTCGATGACGTAGTCGGCGGCCTTGATGACGTCGAGGTTGTGCTCGATGACCAGCACCGTGTTTCCGGCCGCGACCAGCCGGCTCAGCACCGCCAGCAGCTTGCGCACGTCCTCGAAGTGAAGTCCGGTCGTGGGCTCGTCCAGGATGTAGAACGTGCGGCCGGTGTCCCGCTTGGCCAGCTCGCGCGACAGCTTGATCCGCTGCGCTTCGCCGCCCGACAGCGTCGTCGCCGACTGCCCCAGCGAGATGTAGCCCAGCCCGACGTCCGACAGCGTGTGCAGGATCCCGCGCAACGTGCGGTGGTGCTCGAACAGGCTCATCGCGTCCGACACCGACGTGTCGAGGACGTCGGCGATGGTCCGGTCCTTCCACTTCACCCGCAGCGTCGCTTCGTTGTAGCGCTTGCCCCGGCAGACCTCGCAGGTGACGTAGACGTCGGGGAGAAAGTGCATCTCGACGACGCGCACGCCGTCCCCCTCGCAGGCCTCGCAGCGCCCCCCGCGCACGTTGAACGAGAACCGCCCCGGCTGGTAGCCGTAGGCCCGGGCCTCCGCCGTCTCGGCGAACACGTCGCGGATGCAGTCGAACGCCTTGGTGTAGGTGGCCGGATTCGAGCGCGGCGTGCGGCCGATCGGCTTCTGATCGATGTCGATCACCTTGTCGAGCTGCTCGATCCCCAGCACCCCCGCGTGCTTGCCCACCTGGTCATAGCTGCCCAGCAGCTTGCGGCGCAGCGCGGGCTGCAGGATGCCGCCGATGAGCGACGACTTGCCGGCGCCGGAGACGCCGGTCACCGCGCACAGCACCCCCAGCGGGAACTGCACGTCGACGTTCTTGAGGTTGTGCTCTTGCGCGCCCTTGACGGTGATGAAGCCTTGCGGCTTGCGCCGCTCGCCGGGCACGTCGATCCGCTCGGCGCCCGACATGAACCGGCCGGTCAGCGACGCGGGATCGCGCTTCAATTGCTCGGGCGTCCCCTCCGCGATCACGCGGCCGCCCAGCCGCCCGGCGCCGGGGCCGAAGTCGACCACGTGGTCGGCCGCCTCGATGGTCTCGGCGTCGTGCTCGACGACGATCACGCTGTTGCCCAGATCGCGCAGCCGCCGCAGCGTCGAGATGAGGCGCAGGTTGTCGCGCTGGTGCAGCCCGATCGACGGCTCGTCCAGCACGTACATCACGCCCGACAGCTCGGACCCCAGCTGCGAGGCCAGCCGGATCCGTTGCGCCTCGCCGCCGGACAGGGTGGAGGCCGCGCGGTCCAGCGTCAGGTACTCGAGCCCGACGTCCAGCAAGAACCCCAGCCGCGCGTTCACCTCTTTCAAGAGCTCGGTCGCGATCTGGGCGCGGGCGCCCTTGAGGCCCAGGTCCGTGAAGTGCTTGGCGGCGCCGGCCACGGTCATCGACGTGACGTCGACCAGGCTCTTGCCCGCCAGCAGCACGGCCCGCGATTCGGGGCGCAGGCGCTGCCCGCCGCAGGCGCGGCAGAGCTGCTCGCGGAAGTAGCGGCCGTACCACTGCCGCGTCACCTCCGACGTGCTCTCTTGCATGCGCTTCTTGATGGTGTTCACCACGCCCGAAAAGCGCATGGCCCACGACCCCGCCCCGTGCTTGCCCGACCAGCTCACCTTGACGCGCTTGTCGCCGGCGCCGAACAGCAGCACCTCGCGCTGGCGCGGCGTCAGCGACTTCCAGGGCTTGTCCAGCGGGATCCCGAACTCGCGCGAGACCGCCGCCGCGACGTTGGCGGTCCAGCCCGATTCGCGGCCCGCGCGGTCGCCCCAGGGCTCGATGGCGCCTTCGCTGATCGACTTGCCGGGATCGGGCACGATCAGGTCGGCATCGATCTCCATGCTGGAGCCGAGGCCGTTGCAGTCGACGCACATGCCGAGCGGGCTGTTGAACGAGAACGACTGCGGCGACAGCTCGGGCAGGCCGACGCCGCAGTCCGGGCAGGCGCGGGCCTCGCTGTAGGCGCGCTCGCGCGGCTCGCCTTCGACGGCCACCAGCACGGAGCCGCCGCCCACCTTGACGGCGGTTTCGACCGAGTCGGTCAGGCGCGCGCGGTCGGACGGATCGATGCTGACGCGGTCGATGACGATCTCGATCGTGTGCTTCTTCTTCTTGTCGAGCGCGGTGACGTCCTCGAGCCGCTGGATGAGGCCGTTGATGCGCACCCGCGAAAAGCCGGCCTTGCGGGCCTCTTCGAACACCTCGCGGAACTCGCCCTTGCGGTTCTCGGCCTTGCGCGACATCAGCGTGGCGCGCGTCTTCGCCGGCAGCGTCAGGAGCTCGTCGACGATCTCGGCCGCCGAGCGGGCCGACACCTCGCCGCCGCACAGATGGCAGCGCTGCTCGCCGGCGCGCGCGTAAAGCACGCGCAGGTAGTCGTAGATCTCCGTGACCGTGCCGACCGTCGAGCGCGGGTTCGACGAGGCGGACTTCTGCTCGATGGCGATGGTGGGCGACAGGCCCCGGAGCTGCTCGTACTTGGGCTTCTCCATCTGGCCCAGGAACTGGCGCGCGTACGAGGACAACGATTCGACGTAGCGCCGCTGGCCTTCGGCGTAAAGTGTGTCGAACGCCAGCGATGATTTGCCCGATCCAGACACGCCGGTGAACACCACCAGCGACCGCTTCGGGATCTTCAGGTGGTCGATCGCCAGGTTGTGCTCGCGGGCGCCGCGGACGACGATGAAGTCGGGCTCATCCGCGCCGCGCCGGGGGCTGCTGAGGGGAATGGTCTCCTTGTCCTTGCGGCTCACGCGACGGCGCAGTCTAGCAGCCTCTGTTCAAGGTGCCGGTCCGTTCCGCCGAGGACGGTGTTTCCCGCCGCGCCGATTATTTGCGAACGCGCCTGTTTACCTACACATCCGCGACGCCGGCCGGGCCGTACTAGCTAGACCGGAACCAGCTCCGCCGGAGGAATGCATGAACGTTCGTGGCCTGGCCGTCGCGATGGTATGCGCGGCCGTCCCCCTCGCGCTCTCTTGCGCGCAATCTGAAGACGTCACTTTTTCGGGCGCGGTCGCGTCGGGTGGGATCGGGTCGACCGGAGGTTCGGCGACGGTGGGCACGGGCGGGTCGACGGACGGGATCTCGGCGACCGGCGGGGACAGCGGGATCGGCGTCGCGACCGGCGGCACCACCGCGCCCGCCACCGGCGGCTCGAGCGGTCAGGGCCCGGCCGGCGGCGCCGGGCAGGCGACCGGGGGCGGTTCGGCCAGCGGTGCGGCGACCGGCGGGTCTTCCACGGGCGGTTCGGCCAGCGGCCCGGCGACGGGCGGGGCCTCGACCGGCGGCGCGCCGATGACCGGCGCCGGCGGGACACGAAGCTCGACCGGGGGCGGGACCGGGGGCGGGACCGGGGGGACGACGGGCGGCGCGACCGGCGGGATGACCGGCGGCGCGACCGGTGGCAAGGGCAGCGGCGGCGCGGCGACCGGCGGAACCAGCGCCGGGACGGGCGGCCACGCCACCGGCGGCAGCGGTGGCGGTGCGCCGGCGGCAGCGGCGGGCGCGATCGTGCCGCTCTACACCGACCCGACCGACCCGTCGTGGGACGCCATCGTGACCGCGGCGCTGGCGCACCCGACCGTCCAGGTGGTCGCGATCGTGAACCCCAGCGACGGACCGGGACCGAACAAGGACCAGGACTACGTGACGGGTATCGCCAGCCTGCTGGCGGCCAACATCAAAGTCATCGGCTACGTCGCGACCGGCTATGGCAGCCACAGCATCGCCTCGATGGAGGCCGAGATCGACACCTGGAAGTCGTTCTACCCGCAGGTGCAGGGGATCTTCTTCGACGAGCAGTCCAACGACCCGACCTACGTCTCGCATTACCAGACGCTGTCGCAGTACGCGAAGAGCAAGGGGCTGAGCTACACCGTCGGCAATCCCGGGACGGACGTCCCGACGTCCTACATCGGCGCGCTGGACACGATGCTGGTGTACGAGAGCGACGGCCTGCCGACCATCTCCAGCCTGAAGGCCTGGTCAGCCTACGCCCCGACGAACTTCGGCATCATCCCGTACAAAGTCCCGTCGCTGGACGCGACGTTCGTCAAGCAGGCCCGGCAGTACATCCACTACGTCTATCTTCAGAAGGACGACCTGCCGAACCCGTGGGATTCGCTGACACCGTATTTTGCCGACCTGCTGGCCGCGCTGGAGTAGCCGCTAGCTGTTGCCCTTCGGCTCTTCGTCGTCGGACAGATAGGCGAAGGTCCGAACCAGGTTGACGATCTGTTCGCGCTGCTCGGCGCTGAGATCGACGAACTGCACGCCCATGCCGGGGTTGATGTTGTCGTAGCTGCCCGGGCGATAGGGGTTGACCCACATGACCCGCCCTTCCAGCTCCAGGCGCGGGCCGCCGGGCGGGGCGAAACTGAGGTTCAACTTCGTCCCCGGCGGCTCGGGCGCGTTGGTGCGGATGAAGATCCCCATCGCGCTGATGTCGGTGATGTACGCGAACAGGAAGTTGTCCGCGCTCTTGTAGTCGACCTCGATGTCGACCGTGACGCGGGTGTGAATGCGTCGATCGGCTCCGCTCCGCCGCCGCTCGGAAGTGACGCTGACCTCCCGCCTCCTCCTGTCTTTGCCTCGCCGGGTCATCTGGCTCCGCAGTCTACTTGATCTCCATCGATCCGAGCTTCACCCGATCTTCGCCGTCGTTCGGACCGGCCGTGACCTTCAGGCGGCGCCCCTCGCCGCCGGGCCAAAAGCCCATGTAGACGACGTAAGTGCCGGCCGGCGTGGTCATGAGCGGGGCGTCGGTTTCCGAGTGGTCGCGGATGTATTCGCCCGGCAGCCAGTAGGCGGTGCCGAAGGCGTGGTCGAGCGGGTCGTGGTCGCCGATCAGGCGCGGCGCCGCCGGGCCGTCGTAATGGACGAAGATCTTGAAGCCGGCCGGCGGTTTGGCTTTCACGTGGAAGTAGAGGTCCAGCCCGATCTTGCCGGGGCGGTGGACGGTCTGGGGGAAATCGGCGCCGATCAACTCGATGGAGTCGCCGAACGTGGCCGAGATCGGCACGCGCCAGGTCCAGGGCGGCCGCGCGCCGGCCGCCGCGCCCGGTGGCGGCGCCCAGACGTTCTTCAACAGCGGGTTCTGATCGCGCTGACCGGGCCCGAGCTGGTTGCTGAGCAGCAGGAACCGCGCGGAGGAGGCGTCGACGACGTGGTAAGGGACGTTGGCCTGCTTGAGGGCGGCGTCCAGCGGCGCCAGATCGGACGAGGCGACCAGCGCGAACACCCGCCGGCTGTCGCGCAGGAAGGACAGGACGCGATCCTGCGTCGGCAGGTCGATCAGAGCTTGCTGGCTATAGAAGGTCGAGCCGTGCCCCTCGACGTGGTACCGGCCGATCGGATCGCCTGGTCGGGCGAACTTGGTGTACGACTCGAGCGCCGGCTTGAACGACAGGTGCTTCGACAGGGCGGGGACGATGACCTGCGCCAGGTGGAACGCGAAGAACAGCGCGCAGGCGACCGCGCCTTGCAGACCGTAGCGGCCCAGCACCGCGAACCCGCGCGCCGCGCGCCGCCGGACGGGGGCGGCGGGCATGGCCGGCGCGGCGGCGTCACGGCCGAGCGCCCGTGACCGCGCCGCCAGGCCGGCGTAGACGCCCAGCGCGGCCAGGAACCCGATGCCCAGCACCAGCTCGCCGACGCTGACCTGCGACGGCCAGCGCACCTTGTCGAGGAGGTGCACCGAGGCGAGGTCCTCCGGCGCCAGGTAGAAATCGCGCGCCACCACCATCGTGCCGGTGGCCATCAGCAGGCCGGCCACCGGCTCGGGACGGGTGGCCTCCAGCGCCTCGTCCAGGAAGGCGCCGATGGCCAGCGCCACCGCCGGCAGCGCCGCGTAGCGCGCGTGACCGAGCACGATGTCCCGGTAGCTGGAGAAGGCGTACCCGAGGCCGGCGAACAGCAGCAGGTACAGCTCGACGAACATCAGGCGGGCGTTGGTGCGCACGTCCGAGTTGTCGCCGTCGAGGCGGGTGAGCGGGCGGGCCAGCGCGAAGAACGCGACCGCGCTCCAGGGAAACAGGCCAAAGCCCACCTCGCGGATCAGGGCTTCGAAGGTGTGGGTGGGCGCGCCGGCGTGCGGCACACCCCCGACCAGCCAGGAATACTTGCCGGCGACGAAGCCGCCGAAGCCGGCCAGCCCCAGTCCGACCGCGAACAAAAGCAGCACCAGCAGCGGGGCGAAGCCGCGGCGCCCCGGGCGCAACGAGCTGGCGGCCAAGGTCATGTCGGCGGGGAAATCGGGGCCCGTGCCGGCAGCGGCCAGCGGACCGGTCCCATCGTTGACGGCCGACGGATCGCCGGCCACCAGCCGCCCGCCGATCAGCAGCGCGGCACCCATCGAGACGACGGGCAGCACGATGCCCGAGAGCGCGCCGCCCGCCAGCGCCGCGATCACCAGGCCGACCAGCGCGGCGCCGAGGTCCAGCCAGCGCCGGCGGCCCTCCGCGGGCCAGGCGAATCGACCGAGGCCGCCCAGCGCCAGCGCCAGCCCGGCCAGCAGCGGCGCGTCGGAGGTGAGCTGGCGCGCCTCCAGCACGAACAGCGGCGTCGTTCCCAGCGCCAGCGCGCTCAGCAGGCCGGCGCGGCGGCGCAGCAGGCCCGCGCCGGCCCAGTAGACCGCCATCACGGCGATGACGGCGGAGAGCGCGAAGAAGAAGCGCGCGCCCCACTCGCTGGCCCCGAAGAGGCGAATGCCCAGCGCCGCCAGGGACAGGTCCAGCGGGGGTCGGGCGGGAAAGTGGCCCGCGACCGTCGGGTCGAACAGGTGCGCAGAGCGGGCGATCTCGCGCGCCTGCTCGGCCAGCCTCAGCTCGGACGGGTCCCAAAACCCGAAGCTGCCCAGCCGAGGCAGGCAGAGCGCCAGCGCGAACGCCAGCGCCCAGACCCACGGCGGGACGCGCTTCAGGCGGTCGAGCATGCGGGGGTCAGACGCC
>JAICYS010000455.1 GCA_025934105.1 Myxococcota bacterium
GGCGCGGCCGCGGCGCGGGCCGCGGCGCACGGCCGCGAGCGTGCTGGTGCTGCTGGCCGGCTGCCTGACCACGGTCACGGCGGCGACGCTGGCGGTGGCGCCGCAGGCGCGGGCGGACACCGTGCCGCCCGCCCCGGCGGGATGGACCACGGTCTTCGGGGACAACTTCGCCGGCGCGGCCAACTCGCCGCCGGCGTCGTCGAACTGGTTCTACGACATCGGCACCGGCTACGGCACCGGGGAGAAGGAGCAGACGACCAACTCCACGAGCAACGTCTACCTCGACGGCGGCGGCCACATGGTGCTCAAGGCCATCAACAACGGCGGTGCCTGGACGTCCGCGCGCATCGAGAGCACCCGTGACGACTTCCAGGCCCCGCCGGGCGGGAAGCTGGAGATGACCGCGTCCATCCAGCAGCCGAACCCCGCGAACGGAACCGGCTACTGGCCGGCGTTCTGGGCGCTCGGCGCGCCGATGCGGACCGGCGGCGGCTGGCCGCAGTCCGGCGAGATCGACATGATGGAGGACGTCAACGGGTCGAACCAGGCGTCGCAGACGCTGCACGACTCGGCCGGGAGCAGCGGCCACGCGCTGATCGCCTGCCCGAACACCGCCTCGACCTGCCAGACCGGGTACCACACGTACACCGTCATCGTCGACCGCACCAACGCTAGCGCGGAGACCTTGCAGTTCCTGATGGACGGCACGGTCGAGTCCACGATCACCGAGGCGTCGGTGGGCACGAGCGCCTGGCAGCAGGCCATCGACCACGGGTTCTTCATCATCTTCGACCTGGCGATGGGCGGCAACTACCCTGACCCGCTGTGCGGCTGCACCTCCCCGACGAGCGCGACGACGTCGGGCGGCGCCATGAGCGTCGGTTACGTGGCCGTCTACGAGCAGGGCGGCAACTCCACGCCGACCGGCACGCCCACCGCGAGCGGCCAGGTCACCGGGATCAACGGGCTGTGCCTGGGCAACCAGAACTCCCTCAACACCGCGGGCAACCCCATCGGCGTCGCCACCTGCAACGGCGGCGCGGGGCAGCAGTGGTCCACCTACTCCGACAACACAGTGCGCGTCCAGGGCGGCTGCCTCGACGTGGTCAGCGCGGGAACGACCAGCGGCACCAACGTCGACTGGTACCCCTGCAACGCCACCAACGCCCAGGGCTGGACGCACCAGGCCAACGGCGAGCTGGTCAACCCGAGCTCCGGGTTGTGCCTCACCGACCCGGGCGGCAATGCCGGCGCCCGGCTCGACATCGAGACCTGCACCGGGGCGGCCGGCCAGACCTGGACTGGGCCCGGCGGCGGCGGTGGCAACACCGTCACCGTGACCAGCCCGGGCAATCAGGCCGGGACCGTCGGCACCGCGGCCAGCCTCCAGGTGCACGCGTCCGACTCCGCCTCCGGCCAGACGCTGACCTACAGCGCCTCCGGGCTTGCGGCGGGCCTGTCGATCAACTCCGCCACCGGCCTGATCTCCGGCACCCCGACGGCGGCGGGCACCTCCGCCGTGACGGTCACCGCGAGGGACGGTACCGGGGCATCCGGCTCGGCCGCGTTCAGCTGGACCATCAGCCCCAGCGGCGGGGGCTCCTGCGGCACCGCCAACGCCGCGCTGAACAAGCCGACGACCGCGTCGTCGACCGAGAACGCCGGGACGCCGGCGTCGGCGGCCACCGACGGGCACGCCGGCACCCGCTGGTCCAGCGCGTTCGCGGACCCGCAGTGGCTGGAGGTCGACCTCGGCTCCAGCCAGTCCGTCTGCGGGGTGACGCTGAACTGGGAGACCGCCTACGGCAAGTCGTTCCAGGTCCAGGTCTCCGTCGACAACGCCAACTGGACGACCATCTACTCAACGACGACCGGGACCGGCGGAGTTCAGGCCCTGACCGCGCTGAGTGGCACCGGCCGTTACGTGCGGATGCTCGGGACGGCGCGGGCTACCCAGTA